>NZ_AENV01000005.1:80000-547450 GCF_000183625.1 Selenomonas sp. oral taxon 137 str. F0430 | reverse complement strand
GTACTGATTGGTACGAGGCTTTGTGTTTTTCTATCCCATTAGTAGACCTCGATGGTCGCTCCTTCTCTAACATCGTCCCTCGTGAGCGGCACATCCCCCTGCAGCATGATGCAGCCAGGACGCTCCGCTTCAGCGCCGCCCTTGAAGGAAAGCGTGCAGTGCCCCATCTCCTTGAGTGTATCAAGCGCCTCGTCACCGATCGCGGTAATTGTGAATGCTTTTTCGCAAACAACCATCGTATCGCCAACGATGGGATCCGCGTTGTAGTTCGCCGGCGTATGGAGCACGGAGAACGATGCCAGCTCCGCCGGAGCATTGTCGTTGAAGATAATGATAAAGTTGGTCTCCGGGTTCTCGAGAAAGAGAAGTGCCTCATCGCCCCAGCTTGTGATTTCACAATAGTATTTCATGCTGCATTCTCCTGCCGTATCGTATGAATCTCTCAACCGCGCGTCTTGCCGCCCGCAACATTGTAGGTGACGCCATGGATGTAGGAGGCACGCTCAGAGGCGAGGTAGACAACGAGGTCGGCGACCTCAGCAAGTTTGCCGCTGCGCCCGAGCGGTGTGGTCTTCGTACTCGCATATCCCTTGCGCAGTTCGTCGACGCTGATGCCGCGCGTGTAGGCAAGCGCCTCTTCGTAAGCAAGGGTGCGAAGCCCCGTCGCCTCGAGAATGCCGGGGGCGACACCGACGACACGCACACCATATTTGCCGAACTCCTTTGCCCATGAGCGCGTAAAGGAGTTGACGGCGTTCTTTGTCGCGGCGTAGATGCTCTGCCCCTCGGACCCCTCGATGCCGCTCTCGGAGCTCATGTTGATGAGCACACCGTGCCCCTGCGCGACAAGCTCGCGTCCGACCGCCTGCGCGCAGAGGTAGACGCCCTTCAGGTTGACCGCCGTGACCTTCTCGAATACGCTGTCATCCAGCTCGTATTTCCCGTGCGGATCGTTCGGATCGACGAGGAGGCGCGGGATGTTGATGCCGGCATTGTTGACGAGGATGTCGATGCTGCCGAACTGCTTCTTCGCCTTCTCCACCATTGCCTCGACGCTCGCACGCTTCGTCACGTCAGTGACGACGTAGAGCATCTTGCTGCGCGTTTCCTCAAATGCGGGAGGCTCGGGATTCATATCGCAGACGACGACATTCGCGCCCTGTTCCAAAAAGGCCTCCACGACCGCCTTGCCGATCCCCGACGCACCGCCGGTAACGATTGCGGTCTTTCCTTCGAGATGTAACCAGCTCATGATCTATTCTCCTTCTGCACGATTGTTCAACTCTCGTAAAGTCCTGCGCTTGCAATCCACGCAATGATAACGGCAAGCGGTCCCGTCATGAAACGGGAGTAAAGCACGGCAGGCACACCGATCTCGACAGTCTTTGCATCCGCCTCGGCAAGTCCGAGCCCGACGGGGATGAAGTCGCAGGCGCACTGCACGTTGATCGCAAAGACGGCAGGGAGTGCGAGGTTCGGCGGGATGTGTCCGAGACCGATCTCAACGCCGATGAGGACGCCGACAACCTGCGCGATGACCGCCCCAGGCCCAAGGAACGGGGAAAGGAGCGGGAAGGAGCAGATCAGTGCGAGGATGACGAGCCCGATCGGAGACGCCGCGAGCGGCGAGACGAAATGCGCGACGAAGTCTCCGAAGCCCGAGCCGAGGATGACGCCGATGAGCATGGAGACGAATGCCATGAACGGCAGAATCGTCGTGATGAGTGTATTGATGGACTCACGCCCTGCCTGATAGAACGTGGCGACGATGCCGCCCATCATCTGACCGACCTTTGCCATGAGACTGCCGGACTGCTCCGTGATCTTCTTCGAGGTGTCGTATTTCGGCGCAGCCTCCTCTGCCGGCGCTGCGGCTGCAGGTGCTGCGGCAGGAGCAGCAGTACCGTCGCTGAATGCGATATTTGCCGGCTTGACACCCGAGACGTAGATATCGGGCTTGATGTACTGCGCGAGAGGACCCGAGGGCCCCGTCTGTTTGATGTTCACGGTGAAAATGTGCTTCTGCGGATAGATGCCGCAGCGCAGCGTGCCGCCGCAGTCGATGACCGCCGCAAGGATCTCGTCCTCGGGCACGCTGGTCTTGAATCCGTCCACGACCTCCGCGCCCGTCATTTCCCCGAGGCGTACAGCGACATCCGAGATCACGCCGCCCGTAATGTTGACAATCTTGTTCCGCTTTTCATTCGGCGTGAGAGTCAGCGGGCCGCCAAAGCCGCCCGAACCCGCCGATACGACGACACTTTTATATTCGCTCATGATCGATTCTCCTCTCCGATGGTATTAGCTTTTGAGCACTGCCGGTTCTTTGCTGAGCTGCACACCCTGCTGACGCTGGACGTACGCCGTCGTGAAGTCCGTAAGCCAGCCGCGCAGGAAGTTGACGATGAGTCCGACGAGCAGATAGCGCAGCGCGAGGTCGGTGTACGGCAGCCCGAGAGTCGTGATGCCGTTCGCAACGCCGAGGAAAACGAACATCTCGCCCGGGTTGACATGCGGGAACATGCCGTTCATTGTATGGCATGCGGACGAGGTCGCCGCGTAGTACGAGGGCTTGTAGTACTCGGGCAAAAATTTGCCGAGGGAGAGTGCCATCGGGTTGCAGAGGAAAAAGACGCCGATGAACGGGAGGACGACGTAGCGCGAGATGGGATTACCTGCGCAGAGGTGGGCGAATTTCTCGACACGCTCGTTGCCGACGAAGAGCACGATCGCATTCATCGCGACGAGCAGACAGACGAGCGTCGGGATAATGCCCGTGACCCAGCCGATAAGGGTTTCGCCGCCCTTGTTGAACATGCCGATGAAGCCTTCGGCAAAGAGAATCAAGGTATCCATGATATGTCTCCTTTCATATGGAAACGGTCATTGTTTAGGCGTGACTGGCAAGGGTCTCCCCCTGCTCTTGGTAGATGATATACTCCTCACGCGCGCCGAGCACGGCGCGGCGCGTCTGACGATCATATGCGGCGACATCTGCTTCCGCGAGATCGAGCAGATTCCGTCCATTGAAGTCATCGAAGGGACGGAACCCCGCGAATACGGTGACCCCCTTCATGATCTCACCGCGCACAATATTGCACGCAGGGTCGATGACGAAGAGAACAATTGCACCTGCAGCGAAACGTCCCTTCGCCTTACCGATGGCGACACGTCCCTCGCGGCGCATCTCCTTCACATGTGCTGCAAAACGTCGGAACTGCAGGATACTCAAAACAAGTTGGATCACCCACATGAGTACAGCAATCAAAGCAAGCCAGAGCATAGTGATCGTTCCTTTCAATACAGCTCATTCGTTCAGCAGAATCTTCGCAGTCTCCTCATCCGTGATGAGGACGTTGATGTAATGTCCGCGCAGCGCACCGAGGATTGCGGGCACCTTCTCGCGCGATGCCGCCATGCCGATGCTGTATGGCAGTGCACGGAGGCGCTCGAGCTCGACAGCGATGATGCGGTCGTGGAACTCGGTGGTGACGGGACGCCCTTGGATGTCGTAGAACATAGAGCAGATCTCGCCGACCACACGCTCCCGCAGCAGGCTCTCAATCGCCTCTCTGCCGAAACTGCCCATCCAGACGAGGTTCGAGGATTTCACGGGCGCACCGATGCCGACAATGCCGATGTCCAGCCGTTCCCAGAACTGCATGATTTGCTCGAAGTTCACATCCTGTCGGATCGCCGCTGCAATCTCCGCCGTACGCGCAATCGCGGGGGCGTAGATGTAATGGCTGCGCCCACCGAATGCGTTTGCCAGCTCATAGCAGAGCGTATTCACATGGAGTTCGCTGTCGACGCTCTCAGGGCCGCCATCAAGCGGAACAAAGTCCGCATTGACCGGGTGCAGTCGCTCCGCCGCCGCATAGCGCGTCAACTCGCGAATGCTCGTCCCCCACGCGAGACCGATGTTCTGTCCGTCGGTCACGATGCGCCGCAGGAGACTCAGTCCCGCCTGTGCCATACGTCGCTTGACTTGTTCAAGGTCAATGCTGTGCGCGACGACGTATGCCTCGCGGAGACCGAAGCGGCGCTCGAGGGCGCTCTCAAGCTCCTCGTTGCTGTCCGTCTCGACCGTAATGCGGACAATGCCTGCCGCAAGCGCCCGCTTGAGATACTTGCTCACTGTCGTGCGATCGACACCAAGACGTGATGCGATTTCCCCCTGCTTCAAACCGTCACTGTAGTAGAGATTTGCCGCCTTGATAAGGATCCGTTTATCCACGGCCTGCATGCAATCTTCCTCCTCGGAGAACTCACTTTCACATATGTGACCATATAGCGCTATTGTCGTCCTGACAAATTGAATATAACCTGAATACAAAAATAAGACAAGAAAAAAGCTGTAAGTTTGGTGTTTCACAGCTTTTTTCATTGTTTTTGATTTTTATTGTCACATATGTGAAATAATCATCTCATATGTGACAACCTATGCGAATACTAAAATGCTTGGAAGCTTCCATGCAATACATATATCCCGCCATCATTCACAAAGATTCGAACGGACTTTGGGCAGAGTTCCCCGAACTACCCGGCCGCTAGGCCTCCGCCAACACGATGGACGAATTTCTGACAAATGCAGCAGAGGCACTTGCCTGTGCTCCCATAGAATCACTTTCGCGTGGAGACGACCTCCCGCTGCACATCCTATGCAGTCAGTCCACCCCCAGAGAAGAACTCGCCTATCCTACACTCATCCGCACGAATATCAACCTTGTAAAGGCAGCCGCTCCGTCGAGAAAACACTGACCATCCCCGCATGGCTGAATGGCCGCGCCCGTGCCGAGGGAATTAACTTCTCCAAGACACTGCATGATGCGCTGATTGAAAAAATTAGATAATGATGCCAATAGGAAAACGCCCCGCGGCAGTGCCGCGGGGATTTTTCGTTATATCTGAGTGAGTTACTTCAGTGCGTAGCCGTTGTTGTACATCTTATCCTGCTCTTTGCGTACCTGATAGAGCTGGGTGGAGGTGTCGAGCTCAACCATGTCGAGGGTGAGGAGGGTACCCTTCTTGACGTCGCACTTCATGCGCGTATTCTTGTTGACAAGCGCATAGACAACGTAGCCTTTCTCATAGGTCTCCTGCGCCGTTGCAATGGAGCCGTAGGTGGTGTAGCCGCCGATGCCGTCAATCGTTTCGCCCGCCTTCAGATCGCGCTTGGCAACGGCAATGCACTCGCTGACGGGACCGTCAAGCGGAATGATGGTCGGTTCGCCGTCGATGACGATCTTCGCGACAGTAAGGGGGGTCTCAAGGTTGCAGAGATGATAGGGACGATAGAGGGTCCAGAGAGGGCCGGGGCCCATGCTGTGATAGCCCATCTGATAGGCGATCTCTTCGTTCTGCGTTGTGACGGTGACGAAGACGCCGGGCGCAATGCCGTTGACGTACTCCACAACGCCGTGCCTGTCGAGAATGCCGCCGTCCTTCTTGAGTTTGAAGATCTCGTTGAGCTCCGCGCAGCGATCCTTCGGCGATGCCGAGGGGCCGTGACCGCCGACCACATCGGGCACCAATCCCGTCGCGTTCGACATTGCCGTCATCTCGACCATCGTCTTTGTGCCGTCCTTGAACGACGTGAGCATCCGCGGACTCATCTTGCGGCGCGTCGCCTCCTCGAGCACCGTGTCAGGGTTGCAGTCGTAGTCCAGCTTATTGTTCTTGCCCTTGCCCATGACCTTGACGTCCATGCCCATCGCGCGCGCGAAGGAATACAGCTCCATCACCGCGCCCGGCTCGTCGCCCGCAGAGCCTGTATAGATGACGCCGTTCTTGTCGCCGAGCTTCTTGAGGTAGCTTCCGATCACGACGTCCGTCTCCACGTCCATCATCACGACGTGCTTATGATTGTTCATCGCGTCGATCGCGATCTTCACGCCGACCTCCGGCACGCCCGTCACGTCGATCGCGACCTCCACGAGGTTCGCCTGCGAGATGAAATCCGAGTTCTCAGTCGCGACGTATTTCCCCTGCTCCATATAGCGGTTCGCCTCTTCGAGCGTCTTTGCGACCGCGATCTCATCGTCGCTGATGCCCGCATAATGGAACGCATTGATGACATTTTCAAACTTAATATCCGAGACAATCGCGGGCATAATCCCCTTCATGAGCGCCATCTGCGTAACCATCCCGCGCCCCATCTGCCCCGCGCCGACAATACCTGCACGGATGATTTTGCCCTCTTCCTCGCGCTTGGCGAGTTTCTTGTCCATATTCAGCATCGAGAAACTCCTTTCGCCCGCCTATCGGCAGTACTTTCTAGTGATTCTTCTGCATTAAAGTATATCATTCCTAGTATATCTTTACAAGACAATAACTGCATTTGCACCGACACTGCACATAAAAACGGGACTGCCGCACCATACCGTGCACAGCCCCGTTATATCGTCGGTTGGATGATTATTTACCCGTGCCGAACCATTTCTGATAAATCTTGTCGTACTCACCGTTATCGTGCAGCTTTTTGAGTGCCGCATCGATTTCCTTCTGCAGCTCGGTATTGTCCTTCGAAATCGCAATGCCGTACTCCTCTGCCGAAAGCATATCGGAAAGCGACTTCACTCCGACCGCCTGCGTCTGATTGATGTAGTAATCGTTGACCGGACGGTCGTTTACGACGGCATCCACACCGCGTGCCTTGAGTTCCATGAAGCAGTCCGCCGGTGTATTCAGCTCGAGGACGGTAATCCCCTCCTGCTCCTTGAGCATGTTGGCGCTCGTCGTGCCGATCTGCGCGGCGACCTTGTGTCCCTTGAGGTCATTGAACGACTTGATCGCCTCTTCGTCCGAACGCACGACCATCGTGAGACCAGACTGGTAATACGGCGCGGAGAAGTTGACCTTTTCCTTACGCTCATCATTGATCGTCATACCGCTGATGATGACGTCGATATTCTTTGCCTGAAGGGCGGGAATAAGTCCGTCAAAGCCGATATTCTGTATCTCCGCCTCGCGTCCCATCTCCTTTGCAATGGCACGGATGAGATCCATGTCAAATCCCTGATATTCCTTCTGTCCCTCATCCTGGAACTCGAAGGGAGCAAAGTCGATGGTCGCACCGACGCGGAGCGTCTTTGCCTCCTGTTTCGCCTGATCGCCGGATCCGCCGCAGCCGACCACGGCAAGGCTCAAAAGTGCGCCGGTAAAGATCATTGCTAATTTTTTCAGTTTCATTGGGAAACCTCCTCATGTGGATAAAAACGAAAGAGGGACGCTGCAAAACGCTTGCAGCAATCCCTCTCCCCAAAGGAAACGCTGAGTCCCCTTATAAACGCTTAGAAACGTGCAGGCCGCTTCGCAGTAAAGCAGTCACGGCAGTACACCGGACGATCCGTCTTCGGCTCGAAAGGCACTTCCGTATCCTTTCCGCACTCTGCGCAGACGACATGGAACATCTGACGCTCGCTGCTGTGACTCTCATCACGGCTGCGGCGGCGCTTGTCGCGACAGTCGCGGCAGCGTGCCGGCTCGTTCTCGAACCCCTTCTCCGCATAGAACTCCTGCTCCCCTGACGTGAATACGAAATTATTTCCGCACTCTTTGCATACGAGGGTTTTGTCTTCAAAAGCCATTCTTCCACAATCTCCCTTTGAATAGATATTATTTTGACGCTCCATCCGCCGAACTAGAGAGCGTTCATTGAGATGCGGTACGACAGAAGGACTGAACAAATAAGCAGTCTTTCACTCGTTCGCCGAACGACTAACAGGTCAAGAGGAAAGGATTTCAACGCTCTGTATTATACAGAGTTTTTTCATAGAGTGCAAGCACTTTTTATTGAATTTATCAAAATAGGACTTCCTGCCGCTCCAGCCAGCTTTCCTGCCGGGCGTCGTGTACCCGATCGTCCGGCTCCGCATCGCCGAGGAGAAACGGGGATGCGGGGTCATGCGTATGGATATTCCGTTGCATCCGCCCGGCGTGACTTGTCGCGTAACAATAGCGGCAGAGGTGCGGACAGCTGTCATAAGCGCCGATGTCCGCGCCAAGATAACAGTCGCATTCCGTTCGCTGCCGCACATACTGCGGGAACCGGAGCCGCGCGCCGAGCGCACGCTCGTAGATGCGCGCCGTCATGCATCCGCCGCAGTCCGCGCCGAGGGCGGCGAGTTCCCTTCCCCCGCCGCACCGATAGACGGTCATGCCATGGGCGCGTGCAGTTTCTATGATGCAGGCGCCGATCTCCATGCGCTCCTCCGGGAGGACGGCACGTATGCCCGGGAAGTTCCGCAGTGTCTTTGCATAACGCGTGATAAAGCTGATGACGACGCTCTCCGTCGTTCCCGCAAGTGTCTCCGCCATCTCTTTGAACGCACGGCGATGAAAGTCCAATGTATAATGACCATGGAGAAAGATGGGATCGTAACGCCAAACAATCCGATGCGTGCCGACAATCGCAGAGAGGCGGCGAAAGGATGCCGTGACCTCCCGCCACTGCGGCACATGAGGCTCCACGTCGCGCCCATAGGGCGTGATCGTCACATGCCAGAGCTGCCCAAAGTCCCGGAGCAGTTCCATATGCGGGATCATCGGCGCAGGATTTTTCGTACAGAATCCGATCAGGTCGACGACGGCAGGGTCAAGGCGATAGCGTGTAACCTGCGCCCGATCAAAGGGATTGCGCACACAGACCGATCCCGCACGCAGACGATTGCAGAGCCATGGCGTATAGAATGCGGGGATGTCCGTGCGCATCCCTGTGTGGATGATCATCAGCGTTCCCCCTTTTTCTAGATATTTCTCTTAATATCATAACATAAGCCGACGAAAAGAAAATCCATCGGATAGAACCCTATTGGATGAAACATGCAGCGCTTTGCAGGACAGCATATTCATCATCTGCAGGGATAAAGCATCTTATCTTTGCGCAAGCTCTTGATGAAAGCGGCATTCGTACTGTTGCCGCTTCTGTGGGTAAAAAAAGAACCGCCGCACACGCGTAAAACGCAGTACGGCAGTCCGAGCTGATGTATTGATTACGCGGACAGTTCCGCGCGCTCCCCCTGCGGCGGCACGCGGCGCAAAATCACCAGCATGACAACGCCGAGTGCGGCGGATCCCGCGGCGACACCGAGCCATCCGTTCTGCGTCATGCCGTCGACGACGTAGCCGATGAGCGAGCAGAGCGAGACGGTGAGCACATACGGGATCTGCGTACTCACATGGTCGAGGTGATGACACTGCGCGCCCGCAGACGCGAGGATGGTCGTATCCGAGATGGGCGAAGCGTGATCGCCGCCGACCGCCCCCGAGAGCACCGCCGCGACGCAGACGACGAGCATGGCGGAGCTCTCGATGTCGCCGAGCACGGCGATCGCGATGGGGATGAGGATGCCGAACGTCCCCCACGACGTCCCGGTTGCGAACGAGAGTCCGAGCGCGACGAGGAAGAAGATGGGCGGCAGGAACATGATGATGGAGGCGTGCGCACTCACGAGTCCGCCGACGAATCCGCCGAGGTTCAGATATTTATCACTGCACACGCCCGAAAGCGTCCATGCGAGGCAGAGGATGAAGATCGCCGGCACCATCGCCTTAAAGCCTTTGCTGAAGCTCTTGCAGAACTCCGTGAAGGGGAGCACGCGGCGCGGCAGGTAGAGGAGTCCGGTAAAGGCGAACGCGAGGAACGAGCCGAAGACGAGCGATTTCGACGAGTTGCAGTCGGCGAACGCCTGCGCGACGCTCTTGCCCTCGTGGATACCGCCCGTGTAGAGCATCCCGTAGATACACGCGCCGATGAGGACGGCGAGCGGCAGGAGGAGGTCGATCATCTTGCCCTTGCCCGCTTCCTCGTCGCGCGCGCCCGCACTTTCACGGTACTCGGCGGGGATGAAGAACTCCTTTTGGTTCTCGCGCACGGAGCGTCCCATCGCGCCGTAGTCGCGTCCCGTCCAGATGATGAATACCATGAACGTGAGCGTGAGGAGTGCGTAAAGGTTGAACGGTATCGTCTGCAAAAAGAGGGAGAATCCGTCGATGCCGCTGTTCTCCGGAAGCGAGGAGCCGACTGCCGCCGCCCAACTCGAGACGGGCGCGATGATGCAGACGGGCGCCGCCGTGGCATCGATGATGTACGCGAGCTTTGTACGCGCGATCTTGAGTTTATCCGTTACGGGACGCATGACCGTACCGACGGTGAGACAGTTGAAATAGTCGTCGATGAAGATGACGACGCCGAGCAATGCTGTCAGCATCAGTGCGCTGCGCTCGCCCTTAATCGTGCGCGCCGCCCATTCGCCATACGCACGTGTCGCGCCCGAGCGCGTGATCGCGGCGACGAGGATGCCGAGGATCGCGAGGAACACGAGGATGTTCACGTTCGCGCCGACCTTCTCCTCCATCACTGAGAACATGACGAGGACTGCCTCGAGGACGTTAAAGTTCGTAAAGAGCATCGCTCCGGAGAAAATCCCGATGATGAGCGACATATAAACTTCCTTCGTCCACAGCGCAAGCGCGATCGTAATGACCGGAGGAAGTACGGACCATGCGGATTCCGCCATTGTTTAACCCACTTTCCGAGCGCACGGACGGCGCTCTGCATTTTTCAATCGGAGTTTATTTTATAACAAACGAAGATGCGAATCAAGATACATATTTTGCGAGTTCCTCCGCCCATAACAAAAGCTCCTCGAAGAAGTCTCTCCAAGGAGCGCTCGCGTTCAAAGGGAGAAGTTCTCGCCCATGGCTATGCCAAACGCTTATATCGGGCGGGGGGTATGCGCGGCGCGGCGGACGTTTCTTCCAGCGTTGCCAGTCGCGACTGCATCAGCTCCTCTATCGTGCGGTATGCCGTATGCATACATGCTTGAAATTCGTTATGGGGATCAGACGCGAGCATCTTCGCGGCGTCATCTTTATAAAATTTTACATCCTCCATAATCTCCGTCATCATATCCGCGAGCATATCACGCGTCACATCATCACGCAGTCTCATTTGAGTCCCCTCCTTTTCATCTCTTCTTGTGCGTTTGCAATTTGCCGCCGGAAATTAGCGATTTCCATTTCCCAATGACGAACAATCCCTGACCGATACTGTTCGCTCCTCAGGTGATAATCTGTCACATAATCTTCCGGATGGGCTATTTTATTCCTGTGCTTTTCGATTTGCTCTAAATTATGGCGAATGGAGGAACGAAGTCCCTTATCACCGTATTTTGTATAATCTATAGCAAATAGTTGTAAATCCATGAAAGCCCCTCACCTCGTACGGATGCGTTCAAAGGGAGAAGTTCTCGCCCAGGTAGAATTTCCGTGCGACAGGGCTGTCGGCGATGGTTTGGCTGTCCCCCTCTAGGAGGAGTTTGCCCTCGCTGAGGAGGTAGACGCGATCGACGATGTGCAGCGTCTCGCGGACGTTGTGGTCGGTAATAAGAATTCCCATGCCGCGCTGGCGCAGATACTCGATGATCTCCTGGATGTCGGCGACGGCGAGCGGATCGACGCCCGCGAACGGCTCGTCGAGCAGGATGAACTGCGGCTCGAGCGCGAGACAGCGCGCGATCTCGACGCGCCGACGCTCGCCGCCCGAGAGTTCCGTGCCGCGCCGGTCGCGCACATGTCCGATGTGGAACTCCTCAAGCAGTCCGTCGAGGCGATGCTTCTGCTCCGCCTTGGAGAGCTTCGTCGTCTCAAGGATCGCGGCGATGTTCTCCGTGACGGTGAGCTTGCGAAAGATGGACGGCTCCTGCGTGAGGTAGCTGATGCCGAGCGCGGCGCGCCGGTACATGGGATAATCCGTGATGCAGATGTCTGAGAGATAGACGTCGCCGTGCGTGGGCTGCTCAAGCCCCACGATCATATAGAACGTCGTCGTCTTGCCCGCGCCGTTGGGTCCCAGGAGCCCGACGATCTCCCCTTTGTCCACGCGAACGGAGATGCGGTCGACGACCGTGCGGCTGCCGAATTTCTTGACGAGGTTTCGGGATTCGAGATGCAAGATGCCGCCCTCCCTACTCCGTCACCGGCGTGCCGTCGTCCGCGAGATAGACGGTCATATGATTGCTGCGCGCGATATTGTTCGCCTGCATGACCCACGCGCTGCCATCAAGGACGACGTAGGGCTTTTCCGCCTTGCCGTAGTAATCCATACGGTCGCCGCCCCCCTCCATATCGCGCGGGGGGCTCACAAGATGCGCGTTCCCCGTGCCGATATAATGCTCTTCTTTGAGCCATCCCTCAATGTGGTCTGCGGAAAAGGTGCCGTCCGCGCTTGTAATCGTTCCGCCCGACGCCGCAAGAATGCGATCGTTTTGACCGGGGTAATAATCGGCCTGCGGGCCTGTAAAGGTACGATCCGCCTTGACCATCCGTACGCTGCCGATCGCCTGCCAGTGCTCCTGCCCTGCGGCAAAGAGACGGTCGCAGGAGAGCTGCATATCGTCGCGCACGGCATGGACGCCGCCCTCGACCGTCCCCTCCTGCGTTTTGATATTATAGGTGGCACGCTGCCCCTCGATATGCCCCGTCCCCTGCTCCATACGCACGTTGTTTTCCGCCGTGACAAGTCCCGTCTGCGTGTTATAACTGAGGGAATCCGCCGTGAGCGATGTCGGCTCGTTCGAGCCCGCCGCAGATGCCATCGCGGAGAATGCGCCCGCCGCCAACAGCAGCAAAATGCCGTGATAGAGTTTCTTCTTCGTCATTTCGACGCCCCCTTTTCTATCCGCGCGTTTCCTTCGATACGAAACTGCCGGAATTCATCCATGCTCATGATGCGGTCGCCTGTCGCGCGCAGATCATCGCGCTCTACCTGTGCATCACCCGTCGCGGTAAGAGTCCCTTCTGTTGAGGTCCATTTGAGTTCATTTGCCATGAGGCTCGCACCGTCGCTCGTTGCAGCGTTCACACTGCCCGTGAGCACAACATCCCGTGTCTCGTGATCCATGTGCCCCTCATCCGCGTGCAGTGTGAGTGTCCGCCCGTCCTCGCTGTAGAAGGCGCCCTCTATCCCCTGCATACTCGTATCCTGTGTATCAATGTCAACAGTCATCTGCTGCGCGGTGAGCGTCCATACTGTACGCCCGTCGCGTTCCTCGCTGAGCGTATTATTCTCGTAGGACATGATGCGCGGCGCATCGGAGACCTCTGATGAGGTTGGCGGCTGCGGTGCGGTCGATATTGCCCACACGATAAGGAGGATCAGGAATGCCGCAGCACCGCCGTAGAGATATTTCTTCTGCACCGTTACGTCCCCTCCTCCTGTGCGACCGACATGTGATGCTTGCCCGTGCGCTGCTGTTCCGGCGCGGTGTTCCATCGGTGCTGGAACCAAATCCACTGGGTCGGATTCTCACGGATGATGCGCTCGACGACAGCGGTCATCTCCACTGTAAATTCATACAGGTCACGGTCGCTGTCCCCCGTGTTCGGGCAGCGCATGATCTCACCGATGACAACCCGATGCTTGCCGTTTGGCTGGCGGAGGATAAAGGCAGGCAGCACAGGTGATTTGAACTTGCGTGAGAATACCGCGGGACCGAGCGGTGTGGACGCCGTGCGCCCAAGGAACTCAATGAATGCGCCGCCGGGACCGCCGTCCTGATCGGCGAGGAAGCCGAGGATGCGCCCGCCCTTGAGGGCACGCGCCGCCGCAAGCAGTTCGCTCGTGCCGCGCGAGAAGATCTCAACGTGAATGGTCGCGCGCAAGTCGTCAAGCACGCGCGTGTACTGGATGTTCGGCTGCGGTTTTGCAATCGCGCTGACAGGCATTCCATTGAGCGTGAACGCTGCCGAGAGCCATTCCCAGCATCCGATATGCCCCGTGAGTACGACGACGCCGCGTCCTTCTGCAAGAGCCTCCTCCATACGTTCCATATGGTCAATCTCAATATAGTCGCCGAGGTTTTTCTCATTGAGCATCGGCATGGCAAGGATGTCGAGAACGTTGCGCGCCATATTGATGAACGAAGCGCGCACGAGCCGCTTTGCCTCCGCTTCGTCGATGCCGAGCGCGGGCATCATCTGCGCAACGGCGCGGCGACGCATCTTTGCGATGATGAGGTAGTAGAGATTGCCGAGTACCCACCCGACCGCGAGCAGGAGGGGGCGCGGCGTACGGCACGCGATATAGCTGAGCAGCATTAAAGTATTATACAGCACGGCGCACCGCACCTCCTTCTTACCATGATCTAAAGCGCACATCAGCCGATCAAGGGCACGCCTATCTTGATGCTTCTGCGCATGATGTTATCATACACCGCCGGGACAGATGTCTCACTGTGCAATTTCATCCTCGTTCTGTAAAAAAACTGTCAACACATCATTCCAAAGCCCCTGAGACTTCAGGATGATCTCGTAGATTTCGCGCACCGCACCGCGTCCGCCCGGAGCGGCGGCAATGATTTGTGCGGCATCGCGCACCTCGGGGACAGCGTCGCCCACGGTGCACGGCAACCCGACGCGGCGCAGGATCGGCAGATCGACAATATCGTCGCCGATATAGGCGATCTCCTCATCCAACAGCCCCGTCCGCTCCTTGATGTCCGCATAGGCGGTGCGTTTATCGAGACTTCCTTGATAAACGCGGTCGATATGCAGCTCCTGTGCACGGTTCGCAACGATGGAGGAGGCACGTCCCGTGATGACGGCAGTATTGATGCCCACCTTCCGTGCAAGCGAGATGATCAGCCCGTCACGCACGAAAAACGGCTTATAGAGTTCGCTCCCATCCGGGGCGACGTAGATGCTCCCGTCCGTGAGCACGCCGTCCACATCGAGAATGACGAGCTTGATTTTTTTCGCCCGCCCAACGGCATCTTCTCGTATCGGCATCAGACGACCCCCTGCCTGAGGAGATCCGTCAAATGGACGATACCGACGGGTACGCCCGCCGCATCAACGACGGGCAGGACGGTGACGGGGCGCGGCTTATGCGCCTCCATCACATGCAGAGCAGCCGCCGCCATCTTGTCCGGTGCAATCGTGAGCGGCGTGGCGAACATAATGTTCTGCACCTCTTCGTCGAGGAAGGTGTAGTCCTTCGCAAGGGCGCGGCGGATGATGCCGTCCGTGACGAGTCCGATGAATTTGCCGTCGGCATCGACGACGGACGCCGCACCGAGTCCCTTGTCCGTCATGACAAAGAGGGCGTCCTTCACGCTCGTATGATAGGAGACAACCGGGTTCTCGTCGCCCGTATGCATGACGTTCGACACGGTGAGGAGGAGTCTGCGCCCGAGCGCACCGCCCGGATGAAACAGTGCATAGTCCTCCTTCTTAAAGTCGCGCGCCGCCATGAGCGCCATCGCGATGGCATCTCCCATCGCGAGCGTCGCGGTCGTCGAGCTCGTCGGCGCGAGCCCGAGGGGACACGCCTCGCGCTCCACGCCGATGTCGATGTAAAAATCCGCACTGCGCCCGAGCTGGGACTGCCGCCGCCCGCACATAGCGATGATGCGCGCGCCGATGCGGTGAATGATGGAGAGGATATTGACAACCTCGTTCGACTCGCCGCTGTTGGAGATGGCAATCACGATGTCGTCCGTCGTTACCATGCCGAGATCGCCGTGAAATGCCTCGGCGGGATGCATGAAGAACGCAGGCGTCCCCGTACTCGCGAGCGTCGCCGCGATCTTGCGTCCGACGTGGCCGGATTTGCCCATGCCCGTCACGACGACGCGCGCCTTGCAGTCCAAAATGGCGCGTACTGCCGCCTCGAACTCGTCGTCGATGCGCTCTTTGAGCCGCGCGACCGCCCGAGCCTCAAGATCAAGCGTTTCGACGGCTTTTTCCTGTATCATGCTCGTATGCAAAGACATAGAATCCCCCGCTCAGACTAGTTTTTTACGCACGACTTCATAGATGGCAAGCGCGTCCTTCAGCAGATCCTCGAGCTTGTCGAGGTAGACCATGTTCGCCCCGTCCGAAAGGGCTTCGGGCGGGTTGTCATGCACCTCGAGGAAGAGCCCGTCGACGCCCGCGCCGACCGCGGCACGCACAAGGTACTCCACGAACTCGCGCTGTCCCGACGAGCTCGTCCCCGCGCCGCCCGGCAGCTGTACGCTGTGCGTCCCGTCAAAGATGACGGGATAGCCGAAGCTGCGCATGATGGGGAACGAACGCATATCGACGACGAGGTTGTTGTATCCAAAGCTCGCCCCGCGCTCCGTGAGGAGAATCTTCTCGCTGCCGCTCTCATGGATTTTGTCGACGACGTTGCGCATATCGTTCGGCGAGAGGAACTGCCCCTTTTTCACGTTGACGATCGCGTTCGTCTGTGCCGCCGCATGGAGCAGATCGGTCTGGCGCGAGAGGAACGCCGGGATCTGGAGGATGTCGACGACCTCCGCGGCAGGGCGCGCCTGATGCGTCTCGTGGATGTCCGTAACGACAGGGACGCCGAGTTCCTTTTTGATGGTCTTGAGGAGCTTTAGTCCTTCGATCAGCCCGGGGCCGCGGAAACTATGGAACGCGGAGCGGTTCGCCTTGTCAAAGGACGCCTTGAACACATAAGGGATGCCGAGACGATCGGTGATCTCCTTGATGCCGCGCCCGATCATGAGCGATCGGTCAAGTCCTTCGAGGACACACGGACCCGCGAGCAGGACGAGCGGCTCACCGCCGCCGATCTCAAAATTCGCCAGCTTCACTTTGTTCATCTTCATGGCTCCTTTCAGTGTGCATCTTGCCTGTTAACCGGTAGAACGGTATGTATGTCCTATTATAAAGAACTCTCCCGCCGCGGTCAATCGGCAGCATTTTTTCGATACACTTCATTGACCGCGATGAGGTCTTCCTCGGTGTCGACGCCGATGAATACGGCGTTCGTCTCGATGACGCGGATGCGGTATCCGTTCTCGATGGCGCGGAGCTGCTCGAGGGACTCTGAGAGTTCGAGCGGCGTCTGCACCATCCGCGCATAGGTGAGCAGGAAGTCGCGGCGATAGGCGTAGATGCCGATGTGCTTGTAGACCTTTGCCCCCGGAACGCGCGCATACGGGATGCGGGCGCGGGAAAAATACAGGGCATTTCCGCTTTTGTCCGTAATCACCTTGACGTTGTTCGGGTTCTCCTGCTCCGCACCGTCCGTGATTTCGGTTTTCGCGGTCGCCATCGTCAGGGTCTCGTCCGCGAGGAACGGCTCGACGAGCGCGTCGATGACGGACGGCTCGATGAGCGGCTCGTCTCCCTGCACGTTGATGATGAGGTCATAGTCCGTCATCCGTGCCGCCACTTCGGCGAGTCGATCCGTCCCCGTCGCATGGTCGGCGCGCGTCATGGCGGCACGCCCGCCGTGCGCCTCCACCGCCGCGCGAATGCGTTCGTCGTCGGTGGCGACAACGACGTCCTGCACGAGCCTCGCCCGCAGAGCACGCTCATAGACGCGGACGATCATCGGCTTGCCCGCAATATCGCGCAGGGGCTTTCCCGGCAGACGCGTCGACGCGTAGCGCGCGGGGATGATGCAGAGAACCTTCACGATGCTTCACCTGATTTCATAAAAGAATGCAGATTTACGACGGCATGTCGCCGCCGCGCAGTTTTTCCGCGAGCTGCCGTTTGAGCTCTTGGAAAAACTCTTCGCGCCCCTTTTGGAGCGTGACCTCGACGGAGATCACATACATGGGGATGCGCCACTTCGCGCGTACGACATCGCCCGGCACCTTCACCGCGTCTTTTTCCGTGATGACGATTGCCTCGACGCCAAGCGTCTCCGCACGGTAGAGCACCTCCGCCATGTCGCGCTCGCCGTAGTCGTGATGATCCGGATAGCGCATACTCTCGACCATCTCGATGCCAAGGTCGGCGAGCGTCTGTTCAAAGGAGGCGGGGTTTCCGATCGCGGAGACGGCAAGCACTTTCTTGCCTTCCATCTCGGTCACGGGCACGCCGCCCGCGGCGATATCCTCATACCAGTCCGAGAGCCGTACAAATTGGCGCGGCTGATGGATGCTCTCAAGAATAAGCCCGTCCTGATTGTAGCTGCGGAACGTCTCCCAAATGTGCGCGATGGCTCCCGGCGCCGCCTGATCCACCTTCGTCATGAGACAGACGTCCGCGCGGTCAATGTGCGAGAGCGGTTCGCGCAGCGTTCCGCGCGGCAGCAGGTAGCCGTTGCCAAAAACGTTGACGGCATCGACGAGCAGGATGTCCATATCGCGCGCGAGCTGCCAATGCTGATAGCCGTCGTCGAGGATGGCAACCTCCGCGCCGAAATGCTCGATGGCGTAGCGCCCCGTCACGGCGCGCTGCGCACCGATGAGCACGGGGACGTTCGGCAGATGCTTTGCAAGCATGAACGCCTCGTCCCCCGCCGTCTCCGCGTCCATCTTCAGCGTATGTCCGTCGGAAACGATGCCGACCTCGCCGCGCCATTTGGCACGGTAGCCGCGGTTGAGAATCGCGACACGATAGCCCATATCGGAGATCTCACGCGCGAGATGCTGCGCGGTCGGCGTTTTGCCCGTGCCGCCGACGGTGACGTTGCCGAGGCTGATGACGTAGCAGCCGAGCCGCTCCTTCTTTGCCCATCCCCAACGGTACATGGTCAGCTTGAGATTGACCAGCTGCTCGTAGATGAGCGAGAACACATAGAACACGCCCATGATGAGCCTGCGCGAAATGCCGCGCACCTCTTTATCATGCACGAGATCGATGAAGTACGTCTGAAAGTTCGCGACCTTTTGCGTCGCGCGGACGCGATGCCCGACAATCCGCTCCTGCGCACGAATGGAGCGGCGCGATTCATAGGTTTCAAGCATCTCGACAAGAATGCGTGCAGATTTCTCCGACGCGCCTTTGTTCTCGTTGATGATGGCAAGGGTCTCCGCCTCGAGCCGCGCACGCTCCGCAGCGTCGCCAAAGAGACGCAGCGTTTCGCGCGTCAGCTCCTCGCCGCTGGCAACGGTGACGACGGCATTGCGGTTGCGGAACAGTGCATGAATGTCCTTGAAATTGAACATCTGATTGCCGACGATGATCGCCTTGCCGTGCGCCGCGGGTTCCAGGATATTGTGCCCGCCGTGCGGGATGAGACTGCCGCCGATGTAGATGACATCGCCGAGTCCATAGACGCGCCCGAGCTCGCCCACCGTGTCGAGGATAACGATGTCCTCGCCGCGCGCGGCGTCTCCTTTTTGCAGCTCCTTGCGCGTCGTGACGGTAAAGCCCGCCTTGCGGCAAAGGTGCTCCACCTCAAGTGTGCGCAGCACCTCACGCGGCGCAATGATCAGGCGCACGCCCGGGTCTTTCTCGCGCACTGCCTTGAATGCGGCGAGGACAAGCTCCTCCTCCCCGCGGTGCGTAGAACCTGCGATCATGATCCGGCTTGCGCCCGAGAGTCCGAGTTCCTCGATGAGTGCGGCACGCTCCTCCGCGCTGACGCTCGTATACGCCTGATCGAATTTTGTATTGCCCGTCACCGTGACCAGCTCGCGCGGCGCACCGAGACGCATGATATAGTCGGCGTCGATGGAGGACTGCATGGCAAAGCATTTCACCGTGCCGATCATCTCGCGCAGCATTCCAAAGAGGTATTTGTACTGCTTGACACTGCGGTCGCTGATGCGCCCGTTGACCATCATGACGGGTACGTCGAGCTGCTTCGCTTTTTTGAGGAAATTCGGCCAAAGCTCCGTCTCAACGGGCAGGAACACGCGCGGCCGGATGCGCCCCACGACGCGTGAGGCGAGGAAGGGCAGGTCGAGCGGGAAGTAGATGATGGCGTCCGCATCCTTGATGATGCGGTGCGCCATCTCGTAACCGCCCGTCGTGACGACCGAGACGAGGATGGGACTGTCCGGGAAGACCTTGCGGAACTCGCGGACGAGCGGGCTTGTCGCAACGATCTCACCGACGGATGCGGCGTGCACCCAAATCGCGTTTTTCCCCGCGACCTTTTCGATGGTCTCCTGCGGGTAGAATCCAAAGCTCTGCTTGATGCGCTCGATAAAACCGCGCTCGCGTGTCGCACGCAGCACGAAAATCGGTATGATGATGGTGACAATGAGGATCGCCGCTAGATTGTAGAGGAATCTCATACGTCGCCCCCTTGAAACTGAATGTCATAGAGATGCCGATAGAGCCCGCCCTTTGCAAGCAGTTCCTCATGCGTCCCCTGCTCCACGATATGCCCCGCGTCGATGACATAGATGCGGTCGGCGTTGAATATGGTGGAAAGGCGGTGTGCGATAACAAAGCTCGTCCGCCCGACCATGAGACGGTCGAGCGCCGCCTGCACGATCTTCTCGCTCTCCGTGTCGAGCGCAGACGTCGCCTCATCGAGGATGAGGATGCGCGGGTCTTTGAGAATCGCGCGCGCGATCGCGATGCGCTGGCGCTGACCGCCCGAAATGCTCACGCCGCGTTCGCCGATCTCGGTATCGTAGCCGTGCTCCAGCTCCATAATGAAATTGTGCGCGTTCGCCGCGCGCGCCGCCTCCTCGATCTCCGCGTCCGTCGCATCGAGGCGTCCGTAGCGGATGTTCTCGCGAATCGTCGTCGAAAAGAGCATCGTCTCCTGCGGCACAAGCCCAATCTGCCCGCGCAGAGACGCGAGCGTTACATCGCGGATGTTATGCCCGTCAATGCGGATCGTGCCGCTGTCCACCTCGTAAAACCGGGGAATGAGGTTTGCGATCGTCGATTTGCCCGCGCCCGAAGGACCGACAAAGGCGACCATTTCTCCCGGGGCGGCATCGAGCGTCACGCCGCTGAGCGCCGCGTGCCCCTCCTTGTAAGAAAACGTAACGTTCTCGAAGCGGACATGCCCCTCCACGGGCGGCAGGGGCTGCGCCCCCGGTTGATCCGTGATCGACTCTTTAAGATCCACAACGGAAAAGACGCGATCCACCGCAGCCATCGCCTTTTGGAGGTTGCCGTAGATGCGCGAGAGACGCTTTACGGGATTTGCAAGGTTCACTGCATAGGTAAGGAACGCGACGAACGCGCCCGCAGTGATGTCACCGTTGACAACCTCATAGCCGCCGAACCACACGATGAACGTCACGGCGATCGCCGCGAGAAACTCGACCGTTGGGGTCAGCATGCTCGTCTGCTGGACGTTCTTCATCACGGCGTCAAAGTTGCGGTTGTTGCAGTTGACGAAGCGATCGATTTCATAGTCCTCGCGCACGAACGACTTGACCACGCGCGTTGCGGCAAAGCTCTCCTGCAGGAGCGCCGTGATTTCCGCGAGCCGTGCCTGAATAACGCCGCTTGACTTCTTAATCTTCCGCCCGAAGATCTTCATCGCCTGCCCGACCATCGGAATAACAACAAGCGTTAAGAGAGAGAGCTTCCAATCGAGATAGAACATGAGAACGAGCGATCCGACAAGGATACACCCCTCGGTCACCATATCGATGAGATTGTCCACGAGCGCCGCCTGTATCGCGGCAACGTCATTCGTGACATAGCTCATGATCTCGCCCGTCTGGTGGCGATCGTAGTACGCAAGCGGCATCCGCTGGAACTTGCGGAACATGACCTCGCGCACATCGATGATGACCTTCTGCCCGATGTAGGAGACAAGATAAGACTGCCCGAAGTAAAAAATCCCGCGCAGGAAGAAAATCACAACGATGCCCACGCAGATCGCGTTGAGCAGCGCCATATTCTTATCCGCGAGGACATCGTCGATCATGTCCTTGATGATCCACGGGACATATAGATTCGCCGACGAGGCAAGGATAATGCACAAGACGGCGAGTGCAAATTTCTTTGCATACGGCTGCATGTAGGCAAGCAGTCTCTTGTAATTCTTCATAGCTCTCCCGGTGAAAATAAAAATTTATGCGCGCCGCGCCAGAGCGATGATCTTCTCCGCGACGCGGTGCGCAGCATGTTTTTCTCCAAGACACGCGACAGCGCGCGCAAGGCGCTCGGTCACATAGGAGCGATCCTCTCCGTCCCGGATGATACGCTCCATCTCCGCCGCGATGCGCCGCGGCTCGACGTCGCCCTGCAGGAGTTCGGTCTCAAAGGTCTCTCCAAGGAGGATGTTTGGCAGGGAAAACCGCTCCACATCGACGAGCAGACGCCCGACAATGTAGGACAGCATCGAGAGCCGATAGAGCACGACCGCAGGCAGCCCCATAATCGCCGCCTCCATCACGACCGTCCCCGACGTAGCCATCGCCGCGCGTGCAATGCCCATGAGCGCATAGCGCGCGTCACGGGCAAGCATCACGGGTACGGACGCCGCCGCAAGGTGCGCGGCAAGCCGCTCCTCGTCGACGCCCCCCGCAACAGGCAGAAAAAAACGCCGCGCAGGATCCGCCGCTGAGAGAATCTTCGCCGCGCCGAGCATCGCGGGGAGGAGCCGTTCGATCTCCTCACGGCGGCTGCCCGGCATGAGCAGGATGGGAACCTCGCCGTCCGCGATGCCGAAATGCCGGCGTGCCTCTTCGGGCGGCAGCTCCGCCCGTACCGTATCCACGAGAGGGTTGCCGACGAACGAGATGTTCGCCCCCGCCGCCTCATACGGCGCGAGCTCATGCGGGAAGATCGCCACGAGCTCGTCCGCGATCTTTGCGCAGTCCTTCGCGCGCCCCTTGCGCCACGCCCATGCAGAAGGGGGAATATAAGAAAAGACGGGGATGCCCCGCTCTTTTGCCCGCTTTGCGAGCCGCCAGTTAAAGTCCGGATAGTCGATGATGACGAGCACATCCGGACGCTCCTCCTCCATGAGCCGCGTGAGGTCGTCGAGGAGGGCAAGAATGCGGCGCAGATTCATCAGCACCGCCGAGATGCCCATGACGTTGTAGTCCGTATAGTTTTGGCGGAGCACAACGCCTGCCTCCGCCATCCGCGCCCCGCCGAAGCCGATGAGCGAAACCTCCGGATCGATCGCCCGCAGTTCCCGCGCGAGCGCCGCCCCGTGCAGGTCGCCCGAAGTCTCGCCCGCCGACAGCATGATCTTCACCGGCAAGACCTCCTTCTCTTAGAGTGCCGCGATCGTGATGCCGTTCGCCTCCGCAAGTGCAACGGCGCGTTCCTTGTCGATGAAGAGCGTTTTGCCCGCCTCGATCGCGAGCGCCGACGCCTTGACGGCAACAAGGGATTCGATGGTATCCAGCCCGACCGCGGGCACATCGAATCGGCTGTCCTGCTGCGGCTTTGCCGCCTTCGCGACGACGGCGCCGCTGCCCGCAAGCTGCCCGCCGCGGCGGATGCAGGCGTCCGTCCCCTCGATTGCCTCGAGCGCCATAACCGCCATGTCCTTCACAACGGCAGTCTGCCCGACGTCGAGACGCCCGATCTCACGTGCCATTTGGAGCCCGAACTCCATATCGCGGCGCTCCGCCTCGCTCGGTGCGCGGCTCGTGAGTGTCCCCTCCGCCGGCATGAGCGGACGAATGAGCGCCGTCTGATCGAGCGGCGTCACGCCGATCTTCATCAAGGCGCCGACGAACATCATCATGATGGTATCGTCGTTCTGATTCGGCAGCTGCATCAGCATCCCGCGCAGCATTTCGTCGGGTACGATCGCCCCGGTGAAGAGGAGTTCCTTCGTCACCTTGCCGATCATCGTCACTTTTTTGATCTCCTCCTGCTGCAAATACGCAAGGATGGAAGCGATCTGACCGATGCTGATCTCGTGATAGACATTTGCCGCATCCTTCAGCTCCGGATCCGTATCCGGCAGAAGCGCAACCGCATGCACCTCATAGCCGAGCGCACGCGCCGCACGTGCACACGCGGCAGGCAGATGTCCGACGCCTGCGAGCAGACCTATTTTTTCCATGAATCTCTCCCCTTACTCGTCCTCGTGGCGTTCCCGGCAGATGCCGCGCTCCGCATTGCGGAGGAATCGCAGGAGATGATCGATCTCCTCGCAGGAATCCACCTCCTGCTCGATGACGGCAATCGCCTGCGTGAGGTTCAGTCCCGAGCGGTAGAGGATCTTATATGCCTGCTTGATGCGGCGGCGCACATTGATAGGAATGCCCGCGCGCGAGATGCCGACGCTGTTGAGACCGACGGCACGCGCAGGATGTCCATCCACCATCGTGAACGGCACGACATCCTGCACGAGTTTTGACGTGCCGCCGATCATCGCGTTGCGCCCGATCTTTACAAACTGATGCACGCCCGCCATGCCGCCGATCACGACGCCGTCCTCGACGATGGCATGTCCCGCGAGCATCGCCGCGTTGCTCATGATGATGCGGTTGCCGAGGATGCAATTATGCGCAATATGCGTATACGCCATGAGGAGGCAGTCGTCACCGATGCGCGTCTCCTCGCCCTCGCCGGTCGCTCGGTGCACCGTCGCGCACTCACGAATCGTCGTGCGGTCGCCGATGAACGTATAGCTCTTTTCGCCCTTGAACTTCAGATCCTGCGGCACCTCGCCGATGGAGGCTCCTTGAAAAATATGGCAGTCCCGGCCGATCTTCGTCCACTCTTTGATCACGGCGTGCGGTTCGATCTTTGTGCCCTCGCCGATCTCAACATGATCCGAGATGACCGCGTAGGGGCCGATCTCCACGTTCCGCGCGATGCGCGCCGTCGGCGCAACGACAGCGGTGTCATGGATATAGGCGATAACCTTGCTGCTGCCTGTCATCTATTTCAACTCCTTCAGCCTCGGCACTTAGGCCGGGGCAGACATATTCCACTCTCTGCTATAATCCTGCGTGAGCATCGCATATTCACATCGGAAAATTCGCCGAAAACGGGCTTTTTCCTTTCTGAGCGTGGATTATGTCCTTTTATCCTGTATTTATGGCTCTTTTTTCAGAGTTCATCCCCATTTTTCAGGGCAAATTTGAAATCTGCTGCCGCCACGAGTTCGTCGTTGACATAGGCATCCGCGTGCAGCACGCCGAACACGCCGCGCACGCGCACAAGCTCCGCCTTCGTCACCACCACGTCGCCGGGGACGACGGGGCGTTTGAATTTCACATTTTCCATCCCGCCAAAAAGCGCGATCTTGCCGCGGTGTTCGTCCGGATAGAGCATCGTGACGCCGCCGACCTGCGCCATTCCCTCAAGGAGCAGTACGCCCGGCATAATCGGGTGCCCGGGGAAATGACCGAGGAAGAACGGCTCGTTCATCGTCACGCACTTGATGCCCGTTGCCGATTTGAACGGAACCAGATCGACGATACGATCCACAAGCAGCATCGGCGGACGATGCGGCAGAATCTGCTGAATCTCATTGATGTCCAAAGTCATGCTAATTCCCCTTCTCTGCAATCTGCTTCGCCAGTGCCGTGTTGAGCGCGTGCCCCGACGCCACCGCTACGATATGCCCCCGGATGATGCCCGCAAGACGGATGTCCCCGATCACATCGAGGATCTTGTGGCGCACCAGTTCATTGGAAAAATTCAGGGGATTCACCCACCCCTCGTCATTATAGACAATGACCGTCTCGAGCGAGCCGCCGAGCCCCAGTCCTTGCGCGCGCAGCGCCTCGACCTCCTTTTCATAGGCGATCGTACGCGCCGGCGCAATCTCCTTTGCATACGTCTCAGGCGTAACCTCCACGTCGAAATACTGCACGCCGATGAGCGGGTGCTCGTTGAGCGAGGTGAACGAGACGCGCAGCCCGTCGTACGGCAGTGCCATCACAAACCGGCTGCCGTCGTCCACACGATAGATGCGGTCAATGACCGTCGTCTTGCGCTCCGCCTCCTGCTCCACCGTCCCCACGCCTGCGATGAGGTTAAAAAACGCGCGCGCGCTGCCGTCTACAACGGGCGGTTCCTCCGCATCAAGCGTCACAAGGCAGTTATCGACCCCATGCACATGCAGCGCGCTCATCAGATGCTCAATCGTGAAGAATTTCAGCGCTCCCGCGCCAATCGTCGTTGCACGCAGCGTCGCCGTCACGTTCGCCGCAACGGCGGCGACGGGCGGCTGCTCCGGCAGATCGGAGCGTCCGAACAGGATGCCCGTCCCGGGCGGCGCCGGTGCGAGTTCCATATGAACCCGGCGTCCCGAGTGCAGCCCGATGCCGTCATAGACCGCACGCGCCGCCAGCGTTCTTTCTTTTTGCAAGCGATCGCCTCCTGCGAATTCTGTCGCATTTCAATCCACGTTACATGATACTAAAAATTTTCCGAACTTGCAAGGGATTTGACAGACGATATAACATCTGATAATATAAGGGCAAGCAAATCACATGCTTCCGGTACCGGGGATGTAATGGTCTCGACGGGGATGGGCGGTATGTGGACAGCGAGCCGGGGGGTCATCAACCCGTTAGTAAGGTGAAAACTTTTATTAAACATAAAAGCAAACGAAGACTACGCTCTGGCGGCTTAAGCCAGCCCCTTTCCGACCGTCTCCCGCACGGACGGAGCAAGGGGTCAAACGCGGGATACCCGGGAGCAACCGCACGATAACTCTCAGGGGAAATCAATCGTGATCGGCAGCGCATACCTTGTCTGCGGGGGATGCGTCGCCTAAATAAAAGCACAGACTGCGCTCGGAGAAGCCCATGTGACGTTATCTTCGGACAGGAGTTCGATTCTCCTCATCTCCACCAAATGAATATGAGACGAACAAGCCAAATAAGCTTGTTCGTAGGACATCGTTCGGAGAGCCGCAAAATGCGGCTCTCTTTTCGTATGGGTTACGACCCATACATATAAAAATCCCGCGCGGGGAAATTCCCCGGCGCGGGATTTTTCATTGCCGCCGCGCCCCTCCCTTGGAGGCGATACGGCGACTCGTTTTAGAACCGATAGGTGTAATTGAGCATATAGTTCACAGGAGTTGACCAATAAACCGACCCGGAGTGTCCGAGATTATCCTCCCGATCAAGCAGGTTGTCGATCAAGAGAGAGAGCTCACTGTGCTCATCCGGTCGGTAGGTTGTGTTCCACGATGTGAGAAGATAAGGTTTGCACGCGTAAGAATGCTCCTTGGAAGGGGTCTGTACACGGTCGGCGAGATAAGAAGCCGAAAGCGCAGACGTCCATTTGCCGCGCGCATAGGAAATGCCGCCCGTCAGCTGAATCTTTCCGAATTTCCGATCCCAGTAACTCTTGGACGCGTCTCCGGATTTCCTGCTCACGGGGTTCTGCCATGTCAGTCCCCAGTTGTAGGTGAACCCATGCTTGCCTGTGATCGTATCTGACAGTTCAACCCCCGTATTGCGGAAGTCCTCGTTGACGTAGGTATAGACGGCTGACCCGGTCTTTTTATCAACCGATGCCGTAATATTGTCCTTGATACGCATATGGAACAGCGCCGCGCGCAGGCGGTGCGCACCGTGATCTTTCTTCCAGCCGATCTCGTAATTGACGCCCGTCTGCGGTTTCAATCCCGGATTCGGCGTCGCGCGGTCATTCGAATTGTACATCTGTGAGAATGTCGGCATCTTAAAGGATTGGGCAATGTTCAGATACAGACTGCTCTCTTTGTCCAGCTTGTGCAGGAACTGTCCTGCCATGCTGAAATTGCTGAAATTTGAACCGTTGCTTTCGCCTGTTGTCCACGTCTCGCGCATCCCGAAAACCCCCGTGTTGCGCTCGTCAAATTTCTGCGTCCACTGCGCAAACAGTCCCCAGTTATTACGTGCATAATGGAGCGTGTCTTTTTCCGCTGTCGAAATCGTTGCGAGTTTGCGATAGTCCTCGCGTGCGAGGCTCATACCGGCAATCAGGCTTGATTTCTCGCCGAACTTCCAGTCATGCTGTGCATAAACCCCATAGCTGCGGTTGCGCTCGCGGCTTTGATACCAGTTGGCAGACGTCTTTTGCGTGCTGGTCGTACGTCTGCCGGTGCGCTGACTGATGTAGGTCGGTCCATCGCCTTTGGATTCCGTCGTGTTGAAATACAGATCGACTTTCCAGTCATGCGCCTTATAATGCAGCTGCATCGTGTGCTGATCCGTCTCGTACATACGCGTATTGTATGGTTCTCCTGCTTTGATTCTTGCAGTGGGAAGCGTATAGTCAACACGATCGATAAATCGCTTATACCGCGCCTCGGTATTGTAATAGTGATACACCATATCCCACGAGGGACTGATGCGGTAGTTCAGCGCGAGATCCTCCTTCTTTACCTTATCGACATCGGTATGATTTTCGCCAAAGAGCAATTTGGTTCCGCTGTCGTTCGTCAATTTCAAATCGGACGCACTGATTCTGCCGACTTCCCCCCAGCGTTTTACGTGATAGCTGAGTCCAAAGCGCTCGTTGCCGACACTGACGCCATAAGCACGCTGACCGAAATTGCCCGCACCAACGGTAACGGAATTTTCTCCGCCCTTCTTCGTAATGATATTGACGACGCCGCTCATCGCCTCGCTGCCGTAGAGAACGGAACTGCTTCCCTTAACGATCTCGATGCGCTCGATATTCTCCGCCGCAATCGCGTCGAGATTATATTTCCCGC
This sequence comes from Selenomonas sp. oral taxon 137 str. F0430, assembly GCF_000183625.1. Taxonomy (NCBI): domain Bacteria; kingdom Bacillati; phylum Bacillota; class Negativicutes; order Selenomonadales; family Selenomonadaceae; genus Selenomonas; species Selenomonas sp. oral taxon 137. The sequence goes on along the minus strand of NZ_AENV01000005.1, from coordinate 519,138 downwards.
GCCACGCAACGGGATTTCCGTTGACAAGGATGAGCGCGTCGCCCTCTACGCCGCGGATATTGACCTCGTTCGTCATTGTCCCCATCGACGCGCCGCCGGGTCCAAAGGTTTTATAGGTCAGCCCGTTGACTTTGCTCAGCACATCGGCGGCACTTTTCGCCCCGCTCTGCGCGATCTCCTCGCGCGTGATTACCGTCGTTGACGCCGGCGTGTCGAGCTCTTTAGTTTCGACGCGCTGCGCGGTGACGATAACGTCATCCAGAGTATAAACAGGCATGACGTCTGCATCTTGTCCCCCCCCGGCGGATACAATTCCGTTCACGCCGGAAAGAATCGCGGTAATGACCGCTGTTTGCAGTAGTTGCTTTTTCAAAGTTTTTCCTCCTTTTTGGCGCTGTACACCATTTCAGCGCGATATTTATTCACATACCGCCCCGCATGGACACGGTGCTGCCGCATCCATGCAGATATGACGGCGATATGTTTAATTTTAGAACCGATATGTGTACGACAGGCGATAGTTCCGCGGAAGCGACCAGTATTCGTGCTGAATGATCGGATTCTCTCGATTGAGTATGTTATAGACGCCGAACGAGAGCGTCTGATCGGGCGTTACTTCATAGCTCATCGTGAGCTGTCCCTCGATGCGGTTGGGGATTTTGTGATCCGGTTTTCCTGATGCGGTTTTCCCGGTCAGTGTATAATATGCCCACTGCCGCCCTGCCGTAACATACCAGTCCGTACTGATGCGCAGCTTATCTTTGCGGTACAGGAGTCCTGCAAAATACTGTTGGTGCGCATCCGACTGTCTCCATTCCCCCTTCTCTCTTGCACGCGGATTTGCGTAGTATCCGCCGATTCGTGCCTGTAGATTTGGCGTAATCTGCTTGTGATACTCCAACTCGATGCCGATGTTTCGGAACTCGTCCCCATTTGTCTGTATATCAAATTTTTCATGAGTAACCGGGTCTTCCTCTACCGCCCAGACAAATTGATTTTTGACCGCCATGCGGAATACTGCGACCCTGAGCGATTCTTTATTGTCGCCAAACTTGACTCCCGTCTCGTAGTTCCACCCGACCTGCGGTTTCATCGGATACAGCTTGAATACGTTCCGCTTCGTGAACCAAGAGTTGACCGCCGGCATCTCGAACGATTTTCCGATATTGACATACCATGAGGCTTTTGGCGTGATTTTGTAAACCGTCTGGATCTGCGGGAGAAATACGTTCTGGCGCCGCTCATAGGTATTCTTCTTGACGATATGCTCGCGCACGCCAAGTGTTGCGGAGAACCGATTGCTGAACCGCCGTGTGTAAGAGAAAAACGCGGCGTAGGAATCACGTTCCAAATGCGCTTCTGTTTTTACGTTATTCAGATAGTTTTCACGATGAAATTCAAGTCCGCCGACGAGACTGTCCTTGCCCTCACGAAAATTCCACGCCTTCTGGACTTCGAAATGATATGCGTTGGAATTGGTATCGGAGCTGGCATCCTTGGTCATGGGACGAACTTCCTGCCGTATCCACGCAAACTTGCTGTGCCACTGCCGATCGGCATCATCATAAGTCACGCCGACACGCTGCTGTCTATAGTGATACCGCCGTGACGCTTTGAGCTTTGACCAGTCGCGCAGGGCGGATTGGTAATCGTACTCGTTCGTTGTGGAATCGGTATCGTTATAGGCATAGGTAGCGGTTAGTTTATCGGTAATACGCAGGCTGAGAAACGCACTGTCCTTTGTCCCGGCTTCGCGGCTCTTGCGTGTCGTGGTTGTTGTCGGCGTTTTGAAAAAAATGCGGCTCGTTTGGTGAACAGGCTTTCTGTAATCTCTGCGGTAGGAGAATATCACATGCTCATTCCCGACCATGACGCCATAGTTTTTATCATAGCTGCCGACAGCACCCGTAACGTGCCCCTGCACCTTCTTCCCCTCCGGCTTCTTCGTGATGATATTGATGACGCCGCCCATTGCCTCCGCACCGTAGAGAACCGATCCCGCCCCCTTCACGATTTCGATTTTCTCAATGGCATCCACGGGAATCGAGTTCAGCATAGAATTATAGTTCAGCAAATTCGCCGGAGTCCCGTCAATGAGCAAAAGGGTTCCTCGGTCAAGTCCTCGGATACTGAGACGCGAGAACATGCCGCCGTACTGCTCGCCGCCATGTCCATAGGCGCTTGAGTTCAGTCCCGGCACGCGTTCAAGCGCTTCGTATGCCGTAACGGCGCCGCTGTCTTTCAGCTGCTGCTCTGTAATTACAGTCGTCGTCGCGGGCGTGTCCAAATCTCTGGTCTCAACGCGCTGTGCGGTGACAACCACATCGTCAAGCGTATACTCATCGAGTTTCGAGGCATCTTGTTCTCCTCCTGCGGACACAACTCCATTTATACCGGAGAGAATCGCAGTGATGACAGCCGCCTGCAGCAGTTGTTTCTTCAAAACTGTTCCTCCTTAATTTTTCAATTGTTCTGGGCAACATATTATGCGAGCGTCTAACGGCACGCTGCTCCATGCGGTTAGACGCTGTACGATGCATATGATTATCTTAGAAGCGATAGGTGTAGGACAGACGATAGTTCCGCGGGAGCGACCAATGCTCATTGTCATTGATTGGATTATCTCGGTCAAGCAGGTTATAAACGCCGAACGATACGGTCTGCACTGGAGAAATCGTATATTCCATCGTCAGATTTCCCTCAATACGATTCGGTATTGCATGATCCGACTTCCCGCTGCTTGCTCCGTAAACACCGGTCAGGAGATACGCCGACGGCTGTCTCTTTGCCGTAACGTACCAATCCGTGTTAAGGCGCAGCTTATTGACATGGTACTGGAGCCCTGCAAAGAGCTGAACCCGTGCATCAGACTGTGTCCAATTGCCGTTGCTGCTCTTTGCCTTGGGATTCCCGTAGTAACCGCCGGTACGAATGCTCAGGCGGTCGCTGAGCTGCCTGCTGTATTCCAGCTCAATTCCCGTGTTCTTGAACTTGTCGAGATTGGTCTGTACCCACGTATTGGGGTCACCGCCCGAAATCACCGTATTCTCTTTCACCCATTTGAACTTGTTATTGATGTCCATATGGAAGAGCGCGACTTTCAGCGATTCTTTCACGTCGCCGAACTTGATGCCCGTTTCGTACGTCCATCCATCCTGCGGATTGAGTCGATACCGTGTCGACACCTTGGCACTGTAGTAGGGCGAGTTCACCGCGGGAGTTTCAAACGACCTGCCTACGTTCACGTACCACGAAGCGCGTGGGCTCATCTTGTAGAGGGTCTGCACCTGTGGCAGGAAGATGCTCTGCCCCCGGTCGTACCCGTTTCCCTTAACAAAATGCTCACGAATCCCAACCGTTGCCGAGAATCGATCGTTCATTTGACGTGTGTACGCGGCAAAGACGGCGTATTGATCCCGATGGAGGCTGCCATGATTCGTGGAGTGCCGTTTCACATGACCCTCGCGATGGAAATCAAATCCCGCGACGAGGGTATCAAGCCCGCCGCGCAGATCCCATTTCTTCTGTGTGTCAAAGTTCCAACTCGTCGCATCCGTGTCTGTAGTGCTGTCGGCATTGAGCGGGCGCGTCGTATGCTTGAGATAGGCAAGGCTTGATTTCAGCCCCGTATGCTTGTCGTCATAGATGAGCGCGAATCGGTTGGTCTTATACTCGTAGCGATAGTGCTTATACGGCGTGACCCAGTCTTTTACATGCGTATCATACTTAAACTCCCGATGCCCGCGGTCAGTTTCATTGTACGTATAATTTGCAGTCAGCTTATCGCTCAGGCGCAGGTTGAGAAAGATGGAATCCCGCATCGAATTATCGCTGGATTTGCGCGTAAAGTTCCGCCCTGCGTACGTGTACGGAAACATCCGGTTATACTGGGAAATCTCCTTGCGGTATTCTTTCTTATACTGAATGCTAAAATTCTGCCCTGAGACTGCAATTCCATAGTTCTTCTCATGACTGCCAATCATCCCTGTGACACTTCCATGAAGTTTATCATCAGTGGGTTTCTTTGTAATGATATTGATAACGCCCGCCATCGCCTCCGCACCATAGAGAACGGAGGATGCTCCCTTAACGACCTCAATCTTTTCGATGGACTCGACGGGGATCGCATTCATCATCTGATTATAGTTCATGAGGTTAGCGGGGCTGCCGTCAATCAGTACCAATGTCCCCTTATCCAATCCGCGGATATTGATGCGGGAGAGATCAATACTCCCCTCGCCTGCAGGACCGTAAGAATATGCATTCACTCCCGGTATACGCTCGAGTGCATCAAACGCCGTCTGCGCGCCGCTGTCCTTCAGCTGCTGCGCGGTGATCACCGTCGTCGTCGCGGGCGTATCCAAATCCTTGGTTTCGACGCGCTGTGCGGTGACAACCACATCGTCGAGCGTATACTCATCGAGTTTTGATGTATCTTGTCCCCCCCCTGCGGACACAACTCCATTCATACCGGAGAGAATTGCCGTGACGACCAACGTCTGTAAGAGGCTTTTCTTCATAAAAACATTTCCTTTCCCTATAAAAATTAGTTCATCTATCTTTACATGCGGTTCTTTGCATGAGAGATACTTCCTTATACGCCGCCCGCCGCATGGGCGATGACGGCGCGCTTCATGCCGCACTCGGCACTATCCGTGCCCGCGGTGTGCATCCGCGCGAAGCATCCGCCGCCGCACGCGGCGAGTGTATCGCAGGAGCGACAGCGCGCCATGCCGTCATGCACGAGCGCGGCGACCGCGCGCTCGCGTTCCTCGGAGATGCCCTGCATGACATTGCCGAGGAAGAAGCGCGCGTCCCCGAAGAACGACGAACATGCATAGATGCCGCCGTCCGCCTGCACGAACGCCGCTTCGCCGCGCAGGACAAAGCAGTGCTCGAACGCCTCCATGCGCCCGCACGCGAGCGCACCGCAGCGTTCCGTCTGCGTGAGGGCGATGCGGATGCCCGTGAGCGCGGCGAGTTCGTCGAGGCGGCGGCAGAGCGCCGTGACCGCCGCCGCGGTCTCCGCCTCCCCTGCGGGGACGAGCCCTCTGCCGCGCCCCTGCCCGCGCAGGAGGTCGAGCCCGATGCGCCGCACGTTACCGAGGTAGTATGCGAGCTCGGCGAGCCCCGGGAGGTCGCGGACATTCTCGCGCGAGACGACCGCGGTCACGCCGACGGGAATCCGCAGGGCGCGCAGCACCTCCATGCCGCGCATGACGGCGGCAAAAGACCCGTACCGTTCGGGAGCTTGCGCAGGCAGTCATGCACCGCCGCGCGCCCGTCGATGCTGACGCCGATGCCGACGCGGTGCCGGTGCAGGAAGCGCGCCCGCTCTTCGGTGAGGAGCGAGCCGTTCGTCTGCACCTGCATCCGCGCGGGGATGCGCTCCGCCTCGACATAGCGTACGATTTCTTCGATCAGGGGAAACGCGAGCATCGGCTCTCCGCCGCTGAACTGGAGGACGAAGGGCGTGCCGCCCGCCGCGGCGAGAGAGATTGCGCGCCGTGCCGTCTCAAAATCCATTGTCTCGCGCCGCATCTCCGCCGCGTAGCAATAGCGGCAGGCGAAATTGCAGTCCCCCGTCAGCGCGAGCACGAGCAGCTTGCAGTTTTTCATCCGCGCCGCTCCGTCACGAGAGCATCCTCCGATTCTTCCGCAGGAGATAGAGGAAGTACGGCGTGCCGAGCAGTGCGGTCATGATGCCGACACGAATCTCGATGGGATCGAGAACGACGCGTCCGAGCGTGTCGCAAAAGACGAGCAGCATCCCGCCTGCAAGGATGCTCGCGGGGAGCAGCCGCCTGTGGTCGGGTCCGACGATCATGCGCATCATATGCGGCACGATGAGTCCGACAAAGCCGATATTTCCGCTGATGCAGACGCCCGTCGCCGTTGTCATGGACGCGACGGCAAGCAGGATGAGCCGGTAGCGCGTGACGGGCATTCCGACGGCGCGCGCCTCAACGTCGCCGAGGACGAGGATGTTAAGATGCCGCGCCATGAAGAGCATGACGGCAAGCCCGATAGAGATGGGTCCCACGCCGAGCAGAACGTGCTCCCAGCGGCGATAGTCGAGACTGCCGATCGTCCAAAAGAGGTACTGCTGCATTTTCTGCTCGCTGATGACGGTCAAGATGCCCGCCGTAATCGCGCCGAGCAGCATGCCGACGACGACGCCCGCGAGGAGCAGCATCATCACGGGAATCTTGCCGTGCCGCATGGACAGCATGACCGTGAGGGAGACCGCCGCGAGCGAGCCGAGGAAGGCAAACATCGGCAAAAAGAACATGCTCTCCTCCGATAGCCCGAGCGAGATCGCGATGACCGCGCCGACCGCCGCGCCGCTCGACACGCCGATGATTCCGGGGTCGGCGAGCGGGTTGCTGAAAATGCCCTGCATGACCGTCCCCGACGCGCCGAGGCTCGCGCCGACCATCAGCCCGACGAAGGTACGGGGAAAGCGGATATGCCAGAGCACCGCTTCCTGCTCGGGCGTGACCGCAACGTCCGTGAGCACGGGCAGCCCCGCCGCGTGTGCGAGCGAGGCGAGCACCTGCACAAAGGAAATATCAAACTGTCCCCACGAGAGCGAGAACAACGACACGAGAATAAGCAGCACTCCCATGACGGGCGCAAGCGCGCGCAGTGAAAATTTTCTAGGCATGGTCTCCCCCCTTTTCCGCACGGCGGATCGCCCGCCGGATATGATCGTTCCAAAGATATTCCTGCGCGTATGCCGCGCCGCGCAGTCCCATGAGCGGCGCATCGGTCAAAAGCACCGCGTCGGGTGCGGGCTGAGCAATATGAAAGCGCGCGACCGCATCCTCGGGCGGCACCCCCGCAGTCTCGCTGCCGCTCCCAAGGAAGATTCCCTCACGGAGCGCCGCAATCGCCGCGCGCCCCGGGGCGCTCTCGGGCGCGGCGGTCTCGTCCGCAATATCCGCGGCGTATCGCTCCGCCAGGCCGCCAAAGTCCTCCATCAGCACGGTCAGACGCCCCATGTCCGCCCATTCGCCGCGCAGTGCGTGAGCGATGCCCAGTGCCGCAGACGGCGGCGCCGCGATAACGGCGCGCTCGTACCAGAGATCGCCCCACATGCTCTTTGCCGCGTTGATGCGGAAGAAGATCTGCCGCTGTACCCGCTCCGCCTCGGTAAGCGCGGCGTCGATACGCGGCGCGCGCAGGGCATCGTTGATCTCCGTGAGCCAGCGGCGCGTTCCCTCGACGCCGTACGGCGGAAGCGGCGCAATGTACGGCACATCGGTCGTTTGCTCCAAATATGCCGCAAGCTCCGCGCCGAGTTCGGCGTGAACGACGATGTTCAGCTCCGCCGTGCCGAGCGTCTCGAGCTCCGCCGCCGTACATCCGCCGCCCACCGACGCGCCGATCGTATAGCCCGACAGTTCGAGAAGCCGCATCAGCTCGCACAGATCATTCCCCGCGCGCAGATAGGCGGGCGTCAGCCCGAGGAGGTTGACGCGTCCGGGCGTCCGCGCCGCCCTCCGGGGGGCGATCTCCTCCATACAGGCGCGGGCGGCTTTTCGGTAGCCCGCGGCGAACATGCCGCCGAGCCCGCCGCTGTCAAAGGCGGCGACGCGGGGAAAGCCCATGCCGCGCGCGATGCTCCGCACATCGTCGCCGATGAGCCCCGCCGCGCAGCTGTTTTCCACCGCGAGCAAGGCGGGCGGCGGGTCGAGATGCGGCGCAAGCGTCTCGCGGATGTACTCCTCCGCGCCGAACACGATGGCGTCATTGTCGAGCTGCGTTGAAATCATGCGCTGCGCAATCATCGGGCACTCCTGTTCGAGCGTCCGCATCGCGTAAAAATAGCACCACATAGGGCCGTTGACGGCGATGAGCGCGTCCTGAATCCCTGCGAAAAATCCCGCAGCGCCCGCGAGCGCGCAGGAATCCGAGTGCCGGCAAACGCTTTGAAACGCGTCCTCAGGCATAGAGCACGCCCCCTTCCCGCCGCCGCGCCGCACAGCGCCGCATACAGTCGATGAGCAGTTCCTCCCCGCGCCGCCCCGCCACGGGCAGCATCGGGAGGAAGATTTGCCGCAGACGCGGATTCGCGAGCTCATGCGTCGTCAGCACGAAGTCCGCCGCCGCGTAAAAGGGCTCCGCGTCGCGCTCCGCAATCACGGGCGCGGAACTCGCCTCCCGCACGCGCCGCTCCATCTCCGCGCGGTCGTCCGGCAGATAGGCGTCGAGAATCACCACGCCCGTGAGCACAACGCCCAGTTCCTCGAGCAGACGGCAGAGCGGTTCCGGCTTAAAATACCGCACGGCACGCCCGACGGCGAGCACGACGCGTTTTCCCGCGAGTGCGTCCCGTCCCGCGGCAAGCACCGCGTCAAACGCCGTGCGCTCCTGCGCAATCAGCTCCTCCGCCGCCTCCTCGCGTCCCGTGAGCGCACCGATGCGCGCGATCCAGCGCAGCGTCTCTCCCATGCCGACGGGGTAGATGTCCCCTGCGCAGACGATGCCGAACCGCTCCGTGAGGAGACGGGCAAAGTCCCGCACCTCCCGTTCGTGCGCCGCGTCCCCCTCCCTGCCGAGCAAAACGGAGAACTCCGCGGCGGGGACGGCTTTGAGCTCGGCGAGCGAGAGATAGGAGGGGAACTGAAGGACATCCCGCACGCCGAGTGCCGCGAGCAGACGCCGCACCTCGCGGACGTATTCGCCCGACGCGCCGCCGCAGTCGCCGAGAAGGACGGCGCGCCCCTGCTTTTTTTCCTCTGTCGGCGTCATAAAGTTCTCCGCGAGGAGACGCATCGTCTCCAAATAGCCGCCGAAATAGTCTCCGTCGAGAAATCCATGCGATTTCAGCGCGATGACGGGCATCCCGTATTCCTCCGCCGTCTCCTCCGCGATGCGCTCCGCATCGTCGCCGATGACGCCCGCCACGCAGGACGAGACGATGAAGATTGCCTCCGGATGCGCCGTGCGGACAACGTGATCGAGACAGCGGCGCAGCAGCTCCTCGCCGCCGAAGACCGCCTCGTCCTCCGCAATCCCGCTCACAAAGAGCGGCACCGCCCCGCGTTCCTCCGCCGCAGCGCGCGCCATGCTGCGGTAATGCGCCCCGGTCTCTAATGTACGCGCGATATGGGCGCACGCGCGCGGGCTGTGGAACACGACCGCCGCGCCGCGCACATAGGCAAGCGCGCGCCAAACGCCCGGCATCGCGCAGCTGCAGTTCGTCCGGCGAAAGATGAGCCGCTTTGCCTCAGTTGCCATAGGACTCCACCAATGCCTCCAGCTCCTCAAACTCCATCGACTGCGGGACGGAGAGCCGGTCGTTCGTCTCAATCGCGCGCGCGAGCGTGCGGTAGACCTCCGCCTGCGCATCCTCGGGCGCGTGCTCGATGACCGTCTTGCGCCGAATCTCCGCCGCGTGGACGATCTGCGCGCGCGGTACGAACGCGATGAGACGCGTATTGAGACGCGCGGCAAATGCCGTGAGCAGTTCCTCCTCGCGCGCGACGTTGCGGCTGTTGCCGATGATGCCGCCGAGCCGGACGCTGCCGCGCGCGGCGAAGCGCGCGACGCCCTTTGCGATGTTGTTCGCCGCATAGAGACTCATCAGCTCGCCTGAGGAGACAATGTAGATCTCCGTCGCATATCCCTCGCGAATCGGTACGGCGAACCCGCCGCAGACCACGTCGCCAAGGACGTCATAGAGCACGATGTCCTCGTCCTCGATGGCATGCAGTGCCTTCAGCCGCTCCAGCGCGACGATGATGCCGCGCCCCGCACAGCCGACGCCGGGGTCGGGACCGCCCGCCTCGATGCATTTGATGTCGTGCCAGCCCGTGTGAACGATGTCCGAGAGCTGCGCCGTGCCCTTTTTCTCGCGTTCGATATCGAGCACTGTCTCTTTGCAGATGCGACCGAGCAGCAGGCGCGTGGAATCGTTCTTCGGGTCGCATCCGATCTGACAGACGTGCCGCCCCATCTCCGCAAACGCCGCCGAGACGTTCGACGCGGTCGTCGATTTTCCGATGCCGCCCTTGCCGTAAAACGCGATTTTCTTCATGCCGTCGCTCCTTTGTCCTCGGATACCGCAAGCAGCGGTGAGAGCGTGCGCCGCTCCGACTCCGTAAACACCTCGATATGCCCCGTCCGCGCGTTCTCCGCGACGCGCACGGGCGTGCCGTACGCGAGGGAGAGGGTCTCCTCGCGCATGACCGCCTCCGGCGCGCCGTCCGCCACGATGCCGTCCGCCCCGATGAGCAGAAGCCGCGAGCAGAACCGTGCGGCGAGGGACAGCTCATGCACGACGAGCATCGCGGTGCGCCCGGCGGCGCAGAGTTCACTGCACAGGCGAAAAATCTCTTCCTGATAGATGAAATCAAGCCCCGTCGCCGGTTCGTCGAGCAGGAGGAGCGGCGCTTGCTGTGCAAGGATCTTTGCGAGCAGGACGCGCTGACGCTGACCGCCCGAGACCTCCTGCACCGCCTTGTCACGGATGTCCCAGACGCCCGTGTACTCCATCGCGGCGCGGACGATTTCCTCGTCCTCCGGCCCCTCCTGCTCGTAGAATTTCAGATAGGGATAGCGCCCCGCCATCACGATGTCGTGCGCCGTGTAGCCAAAGGAGATGGCAACCTGCTGTTGGAGGTAGGAGACGAGGCGCGCGCAGTCCTTCTCCCCGTACCTATCGACGGGGCGCCCGTAGAGGAGCGCCTCACCCGCATGGGGCGCGAGCAGCCCGCGCATCGTCTTGAGGAGGGTACTTTTGCCCGCGCCGTTCGAACCGATGATGCCGACGAGTTCGCCGCGCCCGACGGTGAAATTCATATGGTGCAGAATCGTATGATGCCGTGCATAGCCGACGGACAAATCGCGCGCCTCAAGAACAGCGTTCATAAAAGACCTCCTTTCAAGAGCAATAATGTATTCGGTATCGATTGCCGTAAGGCATAACCTACGTCGACGAAGCGTTTGCCAAAAATGACGACGCTAGGCGCCAAAATCCCGCGTCACGCCTTTGACAAGATGTAAAATTCTCTGTACCGACAACTCTTCGATCGTATAACACGGCGCGTGCATCCGCGCCGCAATCTGCGCCGCGAGGTGCAGGCGCACAAGGTCCTGCTCGGTATCGAGAACGAGAGCGCGGACGCCCGTATTCCCGATGGTCTCCGCCGCCGTGAGCGCCGCCTGCGCGGGGTCTTCTCCCTCCGGTGCGGCAGTCGCCCTCCCGTCCGTGAGGAGCACCAGCAGCGTCTCCGCGAGTTCCCCGCGCCGCGCCGCCCCCGCGAGATGCAGGAGCGCTTCGGACAGACCTGCCGCGAGCGGCGTGCGCCCTCCCGTCGGCAGTTCCCGCAGCAACCGCTGTGCCAGCTCCACGCTGCGCGTCAGCGGCAGCAGTGTCTCGGCACGATCGCGGCGAAACGCGACGAGACCCACGCGGTCACGGCGCACATACGCCTCTCGCAGGAGGGCGAGCATCGCCCCCTTCACCGCGCGCATCCGCGCGCGCGCCGCCATCGACCCGCTCGCATCCACGACAAAGAGGATATTCACACCGCGTTTTCGCTCGCGCACCGCACGCCGCAGATCGCTCCGCGCGATGACGATGCGCCGCCCGTCCGCCGCACTGCGGCGCAGGCGCTGATAGGGCGCGGCGGCACGCAGTGTCGCGGCAAGGGCAATATCATGCTCCCGTTCGCGCGCGGCGGCATCACGCACCATGCGCCCTCCCGCCGTGCTCGCCGCCGTCAGGCGCTTGCCGCTGCCCGCTCCCACGGCGCGCCGCTCCCGCGTAAAATCCAGCAGCGGCATCGTCATCTGTGCGAGCGCGTCGAATATCGCGTCCGTACCGCCCCCGACAGGATTCTGCGGCGGCTCCGCGTCACCCAAATCGCCGCCGTCCTCGTCCGCGCTTTCCTCCGTGCGCTCCTCCGACGGGGACTCGTCGGCACGGGAATCATCCCCTGCGGCATCTCCCACCTCGGGATGATCGCCCTGCGATGCATCCTGCCCCTGCTCTTCCTGCGCCGTATCGTCCGCATCCTGCGTGTCGCCGTCCGCACCGTCCCCCTCATTTTCCTCCGCACTCTGCGGGGGCGCGGGCATCTCGGGCGGCGCGCTCATGCGGTGCGGCAGAACGTAGAGCGCCGCTTCCTCCATATCGGCGGGCAGGAGATAGGTGCGTCCCGCGAGGGCGGCGGCGGCACGCGCCGTCTCCGTTAGAAACAGCTCCGCACGGTTGCCCGCACAGCGCGCCCGCACGACGAACTCCGCCGCGAGCGTGCGCATCGCGGAGGACACAGCGACATCCGCAAGTCTCTCCCGCGCCGCCGCAATAGACGCGCCAAGTTCCTCCTCCTCCGCACAATAGTCCGCGGCAAACGCCTCAGGCGCACGGCTGTAGGCGCAGGCGCGGCGAACGATCTCACGCCGCTCCGCCGCATCGTCCGCCCCCGAGAGAGAGACGAACATACCGAATCCGTCGAGCACGGCGGCGGGGAGCGTCCCCTCGGCGGGATTCATCGTCCCGACGAGAACGATGGAGGTGTCCGCCGCCGCCGCAGCAATGGCGGCGTGGAGGAAGGGGCGCGGCAATAGATTTGCCTCATCGAGGAGGAGCAGACCGCCCGCCGATCGCCGGAGAATCCCCGGCTGTGCTCTGCGTACGCCGTCCGCGAGCAGTCGCTCGATGTCCGCACCGCCAAACACCATGTCGTCCGTTGCGCCGAGCGGGAGCTGCGTGAGCTTTCCCACCTGCGGGAGTGCGCCCGCCGCGCGTACGAGGAGCGTTTTTGCCGTTCCCTGCGCACCCGAGAGGAGAAGTCCTCCCGTGCGCGGATTCACAAGGGCGAGCAGGAGCGCGCGTTTTGCCGCTTCCTGTCCGACGATGGCGGACATGGGATAAACAATATTTTTCATCGTATTGCCCAACGCCGCAAGTCACACGGTGCCACGCACAGAAAAGAGCTCATGCGAGAATCTCCTCCACGCGCGCCCAGTCGACGACCGTCTCCTCAAAGGGACGGCGGCGCACGCGGTGGGCAAGAGCGAGATGCGCCGCCGCGCGCAGGTCGTCCGCCGCGATGGCGTCGCGTCCTTCGTAAGCGGCATGGGCGAGCGCCGTCTTGATGAGCACAATGTCGCTGCGGTGACCGTCAACGCCGAGTTCGAGTGAGATCCGCGCCGCCTTGTCGATGCTCTCATCATCCGGAACGAGCGATGCAAGCCGCTCCTGCGCCGCAGCGATGCGCGCGGCGAGCGTCGCCTGCTCCGCCGCATACTCCTCCGCGAACACTGCGGGATCGCGCTCATAGGCGAGACGGCGGCGCACAACCTCGGCGCGCTGCGCGGCGTCGCGCTCGCCGTGAATCTCCACGGACAGCGCGAATCGGTCGAGCAGCTGCGGGCGCAGCTCGCCCTCCTCGGGGTTCATCGTCCCGACGAGAACAAAGCGCGCAGGATGCGCGTAGGAGATGCCCTCGCGCTCCACGGTATTGACGCCCATCGCCGCCGCGTCGAGGAGGATGTCGACGATGTGATCCTCGAGCAGGTTCACCTCATCCACATAGAGGATATTGCGGTTTGCCGCGGCGAGAATGCCCGGCTCAAATTTCTTCTTCCCTTCTAGGATCGCCGCCTCGATGTCGAGAGTTCCAGCGACGCGATCCTCCGTCGCGTTCACGGGCAGCTCCACGACGCGCATGGGGCGCATCTCTTCGGCGAGCCGTTCCCCTGCCGCAACTTTCTCCGCGCAGTCGGCGCAGAGCGTTCCGCCCGTCGGCGCGCACCGGTAGCGACACCCGCGCACGGTGCGCAGCGGCGGCAAGAGCGCCGCGAGCGCGCGCACCGCCGTCGACTTCGCCGTCCCCTTCTCCCCGCGCAGCAGCACACCGCCGAGCGTCGGGTCGATGACGTTCAGGATGAGCGCAAGTTTCATCTCGTCCTGCCCGACGATAGCGGCAAATGGATAGATATACTCCTGTTTCATCAAAAACCTCAGTCGTTGTTAGAATTCATAGGTCAGTCCCGCTTCGAAGAAACGTCCCTGCCCGGGATAGTTTTTGCCCGTCAGTACCGAATACTGGGCGTTCGTCAGGTTGAGCAGCTTCACATAGGCGTTCGTGTGCGTGTCGATCGCATAATCCGCGTTCAGGTCGACGACCGTATAGCTCTTCCGCCCGAACTGTTCGCTGTCAAGCCCCGCAGCTCTCGTCGCGTGCAGATTGACCGTCCACGCGTCCGCGCTGTAGCGAATCCCCGCACGGTAGCCGTTCGGCTGTGCATCCCTGTTCTCCCAAACAAGCCCTTTGCCATTGGAGCTGTCACGCTCTCTGCGAATATAGGAATAGCCGAGATCATAGCTCCACTTCTTGCTCAGCTCCTGCCGATAGTTCAGCTCGATGCCGCGTTTCTTCTCCAGCTCGATATTTTCCGCATAGGTATTCGCTCCCCTGCTTTTCCAATTTATCGCATCGTGAATCTTGCTCCGGAACGCGCTGACCTCGATTGATTTCGTCCCGTCGAACGCATGGCGTACACCGACGGTCGCCGTATAGCCGCTCTCCGGTCTCAAATTGGGATCCCCATACAGTCCCCAACCGAAACCTTCGACATGGTAATACAGATCGTCCGCATTCGGAGCGTTGAATACCCGCCCCCAAGACGCATATGCCTGTGTCTTATCGCTCGCCGCATAGTTTACGGCAATTTTGGGCGAATAATGTGTGCCGAAGGTACTGTGTCGATCCATGCGCACGCCGGGGATGATCGACCATTTTCCAAACTCCGCCGTATCCTGCACATACGCCGCCGTATTCGTCAATGTGCGCCCCGCATAGCCGCTCTGCGCATTCGCCGATTTGCTGTGATGCCAATCGACACCTGCGACAAGGCGATGATGCGCACCGAGCCGCCAGCCGTTCTGATACTCGATGCCCGTCATTTTCGATTGGAACGCTCCGCCGAACTCCATCGATTTATGGTTGTTGAAAACGCGCAGGACGCCCGGTGTCTCGGTATTTTCCTTAAAATTGTACGCGGCGCTCCACTCGTTATAAAGCCGCGTCGCATGATAGGACGGGACAAAGCTCTTTGCATAATTATCATAATAATAGCTGTTCCCCGTGAGTCCCCGGTGGTCGAAGGACAGCGTCAGAGAATTCCCCGCGCCGAATTTTTTATCGACACGCAGATTCAAATTATTGTTGCGGTAGTCGCTCGTGGGCATCCGCCGTGTCTCTCCGTCATATTTGAACCGCATATAGCCGCGCCGTTCGAGACCGCCGCCGACCGTCCAACTCCAAGAACCCGCACTGCCCTCGTGCATGACGCGATACTCCTGCGTGCTCCACGCCCCCGCAGCCACATCGATTGTCGTACGATTCTCCTTACCGCGCTTCGTGATGATGTTGATCACGCCGCCCGCCGCATCACTGCCGTAGAGTGCCGATCCACCGCCCTTCACGATCTCGATACGCTCGATCATGGACATGGGCGGGGCTTCCTTGAGCGATGCCGTCGCGCGATTCATTGCCATGCCCTGTGAGGTATTGATGCGCCGTCCATCCACAAGTACGAGGACGCGCTCGTCGCCGTTGAGTCGTACGGCATCCTGCATCATATTGTTCGAAACAACCACGCCGTTGACATGTGAGATTGCCTCCGCAACGTCGCGGTAGTGATTCTCCGCGATCTCCTCGGCGGTCACAACCGCGACGTTCGCCGCCGTCTGAGAAATCTGAGTGGGCACGCGCTCCGCCGTCACAACGACATCCGGCAGTGTATATGTATCACGATCTTGCACCTCATTTGCATACACATCGTTAGTACAATACCCCCCCGTCAGCAGTGCAACCGCAACAGCAGCCGAGAGTTTTCGATGTGCATTCTTTGTGTTCCATGCGTTCATTTCAGTTCCTCCTATATGTTTGAAAGCGGGATATATATCATCGCGTCCTCCTCATACAGGAACGGACGCGCATGATCCGACTGTCTAGCGCTTGACCGCCGTGAGGTGCAGCCCGTCGGGCTGCGCGAACGCGTCGCCGTACGCCATGTACGCAATTTCCTGCGCGCCGAATACGATGTCCTGCGAACCGTTGTAGATGTAGCCCTCGCGCGGTTCGCGCAGTGCGCCTGTCTTGATTGCCTTCAGTGTTGCGAGCGCGGGATCACCGAGGTATTTCTCACGGAACGCGGCGACATCATACGTGCCGTGCGCGTTGTAGGTCGGCAGGAAAAGAATGTCGGGGTCGATGGCGACGAGCTGTTCCTTCGTCATGACCTGCCCCGTGTGTATCCCCAGCTCCGCCATGCCGTTCTTCACGCCCGCATAACCGCACGCGTCGTCAAAGGTCGATCCGATGCCGCCGTACGAGCTCATGAGCGAGATGAGGACAACGGTCTTGCGCTCCGCTGTCGGGATCTTGCTTGTCTCTTCCTTCAGCGCCGCGAGTTTTTCATCCATTTGCCGCACGAGGTCTTCCCCGCGCGCCGGCTCTCCCGCCGCCGCGGCGAGGAGCGTGACGGTCTCTCGTATCTCGTCGATGCTGCGCACGCCCTTGCAGACGACGACGGGGATACCGAGATCGCGCAGGCTGTCGACGATCGTGATGTCTCCCCAGTCGGGCGCGACGACGAGATCGGGATGCAGCGCCATGAGCTGCTCACTCGTCGGCATTCCGATTTTCTCGGGGATATTCTGCGCGATCCCCGCAATGTTCGAGCTGACGGGATCATCCGCGAGTGCGTTGATCGCTGCCATGCGCTCGGGCTCGACCAGTCCCAGCATGGTGATGTCGGTGCTGAGGGAGAGCGTCACGATATGCTTCGGTTTTTCTGCAAAATGCGTGACATGCCCCTGTATATCGGTGACGTCGTAGCCGCCCTGCGGCACATTCTGCGCCGTGTCCCTGCCGCAGCCCGCGAGCGCGAGCATGAAGAGGAGCAGGACGGCAATCGAGAGTCGATTTTTTTCATCATTCACCCTCCACGGCGGTCAAATGACGGTTCGTCGGCTGTGCAAATGCGTCGCCGTAGAGCATCGCCGCCGTCTCCTGCGCGCCGAACACGATGTTCTGCGAGCCGTTGTAGACATAGTGCCCCCACGGATGCTTGATATGCCCCTCGCGCACCGCCGTCATCTGCGCGAGCGACGGGTCGCTCATGTACTCGCGCCCGTAGGTTTCCTCGTTCGAGCTCGGAATCCGATAGGACGGGAGGAAGATATAGTCGGGGTTCGCCGCGACGAGCTGTTCCTTCGTCATGACCGTCCCGCTCTTATTCCCCGCCGCCGCCTTTGCGTTGATCGCGCCCGCGTAGTCGCACATGACGTCAAAGCTGCACCCCGCGCCGCCGTAGCCCGCCATGATGGAGATAAAGGCGACGCTCTTGCCGCGCTCCTCCTCGGGTACGGCGTCCACGCGTGCCTTGAGCGCCGCGAGCTCCGTCTGCATCATTTCGACGAGCTTTGCCCCGCGCTCCGGCTCGCCCACGGCATCCGCCGCAAGACGGATGTTGTAGATCACATCGTCGAGATTGCGCACCTGCCGGCACGCGACGACGGGAATACCGAGCGCGCGGAGGGCGTCGACCTGCTCGGCGGGCATGAAGGGAATCGTAAAGATGAGATCGGGCTTCATGGACGCCGCCTTTTCCACCGAGGGCATCCGCGGGATCGCGTTCGGCACGCGCTGCGCGTATGCCGCCACGTTTGAGTGCATCGGATCGGTGTGCAGCTCGTCGACGGAGATCATGCGCTCCGGCTCGACGAGTCCGAGCACGATCTCGTCCATCGACATGGAGTAGGTCATGATGCGCTGCGCCTTTGCAGGCACCTCGACCTTCGTCCCCTGCGCGTCGGTGACGAAATGCTTCTCCGCGGGCTTTGCCGCCTGATCGCTCCCGCATCCTGCACCGATGATGGTCAGTAAAAATAGGACGAGCAGTAAAATGCCGCCTAGTCGTTTATCCGTCCGCACGTTCCTCCAGCTCTCCTTCCATCGACAGATAGAGTTCCCGCAACTGCGCAAGGGTCTCCTCCTGCGCCCGCCAAAGTCCGCGGTGCGCCGCTTCGAGCAATGTCTCCACGATGCGGTGCAGCGCCCACGGGTTCACCTCGTTCATCCATTCCCGCATGTCCTCGTCGAGCGCATATTTTTCGGCATACTTCTCATACATCCAGTCCTCCATGACCGCGCTCGTCGCATCCCATTGGTAGCTGTGCGCGAGATAGGAGGCGAGGTCGGAGGCGCCCTTGTAGCCGTGTTTTTTCATGCCGTTGATAAATTTCGGATTCATCGCCTCGGCGCGGAAGATGCGCTTTGCCTCCGCCTGCACCGTGCGGACGCAGGTGCGCCGCCGGTCGGAGCTGTCGCCGCTGTAGGAGCGCGGCGCTTTCCCCGTGAGGGCGCGCACGGTCGCGATCATACCGCCGTGGTACGCGTTGAAATCGTCCGAGCTGAACATGTGCGTCTCGCGGTTGTCCTCGTTCTTGATTGTGACCGCAAGCCCCGCCATGCGCCGCCGAAAGATCTCCGGTTCGTAATTGCCGCACACGCCGCCGCTGTAGGCGTGTCCGGAAAAACGCGTATAGACGGCGGCGAGGTCGTCAAGCGTTTCCCACTCCTTGGATTCGAGCAGTGCGCCGATGCCCGCGCCGTATGCGCCGGGCGGGTCGCCAAAGATGCGGTAGGACGCCTTTTCCCATGCGGTCGCTTCATTTTCGCCCGCGGCGATCAGCTCCGCGGTGTCCTCCTCCATATGTTTGCGGATATAGTTCTCCTCATGGGATTCGTCGAGCGCGCCCGCCATGCGTGCCGCCTCATCGAGCCAGCGCGCGCCGTCGGGCATGGTATCGCGGAACAGTCCGCTGATCCGCCCTGTGACGTCGATGCGCGGACGCCCGAGCTCCGCAAGCGGGATGACCTCGATGGCGCGCACGCGTCCGCTCGGCTGCTGCCATACGGGGCGTATGCCCATGAGGTAGAGGAACTCAGCGATGCATTGTCCGTGACTGCGCATGTTTGAGCCCGCCCAGAGGACGATGCCGACCGCCTCGGGATAATGCCCCTCCTCACGAATATAGTCCTCAATCACGGCGTCACCGAGCTGCTTTCCCAGCTCCCACGCCGCGGGCGAGGGGAGTGTGCGCGGGTCGATGCCGAAGAAGTTGCGCCCCGTCGGGAGCAAATCTGCCCCGCCGCTCGACGGCGCGCCGCCCGGCGCAGGCTCGATATATGCGCCCGAGAGCGCCGTTACCGTATGCGTGATCTCCTCGTCCGTGCGCCGCAAATTCTGCACGATATCCGTGCAGATGTAGGAGAGAACGCGCGCAAGCTGCGCCCGCATCTCCGCATTGCATTCCTCCTCTCTCAGCGTTTCCATAACCGCATCCACGGCATCCGGTGCGAAATCCTGCGCCATCAATGCGGCGACGAGCCGTGTTCCCAACTGCTCAAGGCGGTCAAGCGCCATGCCGTAGGTCGTGCCGTCGGGGAGCAGTGTCCCGCCCGCATCGAGCAGTGCGTCATAGTCATATCCCTGCCCGTCGGCGAGTACGCGTGTGAGTGTGGGAATGTCGCCGTTGTCCATGCGGACGAGGGATTTCACATAATCGACGCGATCCTCTTCGGGCGGCATCCGTCCGAGTACATGAAGCCCCGTGCGAATCTGGAGATTTTTAAGATCTGTGATGTAGTTGTGCAGGCGCAGCGCATACGATTCGAAATCCTCCTCCTCGGGCACCTCGTCCTCGAGATGCGCCGCGCGCGCCGCTTCGCGCACAAGCTCCGCGGCGGCGTCCGCCGATTCGGGCTGCGTGCGGGCAAAATGCCCGTACTCGTCGAGTGCGCGCTCGAGCTCCGCAATATCGTCGCACGCGCCTGCAAGGCTCATCGGCGGCGAGAGGTGACTGATGAGACACGCCGCGCCGCGCCGTTTTGCCTGAATGCCCTCGCCGACAATCGTCATCCAGTAGGGATAGATGTCGGGCAGGTCGCCGATGGAGATGTCGGGGTAGCACGAGGGCGAGAGTCCCGCGTTCTTGCCCGGGAGCCATTCAAGCGAGCCGTGCGTGCCGACATGGACGACGGCGTCCACACGGCGTACCGTGCGCAGCCAGTGATAGAACGCAAGATAGTGATGCGTCGGCGCGGCGTCGGGCGAGTGGAGGAGTTTCCCCGGATCTTCGCCGAATCCGCGCGGCGGCTGTATGGTGATGAGGATGTTGCCCTTTTCGATGCCGGGCAGGATAAAGGTGTCGTCCGCAACGAGCACGTCGCCCGGCGGTTCGCCCCAGTCGACGCACATGCGCTCCCGAACGCGTGCGGGGAGCGTTTCAAAGTAATCGCGGTAATCCGCCGCCGGGAGACGCCCGCAGGCATTTTGAATCTGCGCGTCGGTCAGACAGCGGCGGTCGTTCGTCGCCTGCGCCGTGATCTCGTCCATGAGCGCCTGCGCCGTCTCGGGGATGTCCTCGACGCGGTATCCCGCCTCCTTCATCGCGCGCAGGAGACGCACGACGCTCTCGGGCGAGTCCAGCCCCGCCGCACTGCCGATGCTCGCGTTCGTGGGCGGATAGTTGTGGAAAATAACGGCGATCTTCTTCTCGGCATTCTCTTTGCGCCGCAATACGGCATAGCGATGCGCCCGCCGCGCGAGGAGCTCCATGCGCTCGGGGAGCGCGACATAGACGGACAGCCCGTCCTCCATGCGCTGTTTCGCCGCGATCGGCACGGCGTGGATAGCGCCGTCGAACTCCGGCAGGCTCACGCTGATGGAGACCTCCATCGCGTTCATCCCGATGAGGGAGTCCTCCCACTCCACGCGCTCGGCGAGTATCGTATACGCCTGCAGCCACGGCACACCGAGCCGTACGAGTTCTTCGATCGGCGTCCCCGCCGCGTGCAGGGAAAATTTCAAGCAGCTCACGACGACGTCGACCGCCGGCTCCCCGTCACGGTAAAAGTAACGGTGCAGCGTCTCCGCAAACGGCGGCGAACCGAGCTCTGCGTTCGCAAGCGTATTCGTAAATACAGGGATGACGTTCAGCCCCGCCGCTTCAAAAGCGCGCACGAGCGCCGTGTGATAGGTGAAATCGCCCATGATCCACTCGGAGCGGTAGAATACGATGCCCGCCGTCGGACGCGCAGGGTCGACGTGCGCCGCACGGTACGCCGCGATGTCGGCGCAGTTCCCCCGGTAGTCGGGATGCCACACGCCGTGCCACGGCTGTTCCTGCGGCGGCGGCACCTCTCCCGTATAGCCCCCGAAGCGTGCCGCGAGATAGAACATCGCACCGCGCACGTTCTCCTCCCCGTCAAAGCGGAAATAGCGGCGCAGCTCCATCAGATCGTCATCCGTCATGCCATGCGAAATACGCTCCGCCCCGCTGTTCTCTACGAGGAACGCATGGCATTTCCGCGCGCGCAGGAGATAGGCGGATGCACGTTGAAGAAAGGGGCGATCCAGCCCCGTCCCCATCCATAGGAAGAGCACGGCATCCGCCGCCGCCGAGATGCGCATGTGGGCGGGCGACCATTCGTCCTCGCCCTGCACATAGTATGCCGCACAGGAGACGCCCTCCGGCAGCGCGAGACGTCCCGCCATATAATAATTTCTCGATACGTTGGTATAAAAGGCGATATGCATAACGCCGATAACTCCTTGTTATGATGCCGCGGACAATAAAAAAATCCACCCCTCGGTGGATTCTACGCGCCGACCTGCGGCACAATGCGGTCAATGCTCTGCCGACGCTGCAAATCCCCTCCCCATCGCTCGTGGGTCAAACGGTGACTGTCGGTAGGGCAGTTCTCCCGGCTCAGGTTCACAGCTCCTCTGCACCTTCCCAAAGCAACAGCTTCAGTGGCTCTATCGAAAGACGCACATTTTCACCTTTCGGCAAAAACATCGCGCTTTTCTGCAAATTTGCTCCCCAATACGGTGGCGTGACCGCGCCGGAAACGCTCCGGCTTCTCTATTAAATCCTTGCGGATACCCAACCCGTGCAGTACGGGCGGTACACCACGCAAGATGCTGCGTGCACCGCTCTCTCTGCACATTCTATATTATTTGCGCTTATTATAACATTGATTTTATTCTTGTCAAGTGCTGCGCTCACGAATAGATTTCCATCGATCGTGCAGCCAAAACCATTCCTCCGGGTATTTCCGCACCCATGCCTCGATACGATCGTTGACGTACTGCGTCGTTTGGCGGATATCCGCTTCCTTATCCTCGGTCTTGGGCGCACGGATCGCAGACTCGACGAGGAGCACATGATGCCCGTTCGGCTCCCGATGCATGAACACGGGGAAAATCGGAACGCTCCGGAACCGTCCGATGGACGCCGCGCCTGTGAACGCGTTCGTCTCCCGGCCGAAAAAATCGATGATGATGCCGTCACGCAGACTCGGATCCTGATCGCTGATGAGTCCGATGATCCAGCCCTCGGCGAGCATCCGGAACATCTCACGCACACTGCTGCTGTAGGTAATGTGCATCCCGACGAGTGTGCGGTACTCATTGATGAAGCGATCCATCCCCGCCGAGGACTGCTTCTTGGCGACGCCGACGAGCGGGTAGCCCGCACAGGCGAACGCCCCTCCCATGAGCTCCCAGTTGCCGCTGTGCGAGGTCGCAAAGATCGCGCCCTTGCCCTCCGCCATGACGGCGTTCAGCTCGTCCACCGCGCCGACGATCGTCACATAGTCCGACATGTGCTCCTTCATCACCGGGAAACGCAGCACTTCCATGAGCATCGTGCCAAAGCGCAGGCTGCTCGCACGCGCGATGCGATCCGCCTGCGCCGCGTCCGTATGCAGGCAGCGCATGACCTGTTCGCGTGCGAGCCGTTTGCGTTTTGCCGGGACGAAGATCCATGCGATTTTTGCGAGCGCTTCGCCGAGCAGCATCGCCGCGGTATGGGGCAGCAGACAGATGAGACGGCTGAGGAGTTTTACCGCATAGTAGGAAAGCATCTCAGGCGTCCCCGGAGAGCTTCTTTTCGAGCGCCTTCAGCTTTTTTGCCATCTCCGGCAGACGACGGATCGCTGCCTGTACGCGCAGCCACTCGGCATGAGACTGCACCGGGAACCCTGCGCCGAACGTCCCCTCCGGCATATCGCCGATGATGCCCGAGCGCGCGGCATAGACCGAGTTTGCGCCGATGTTGATGTGCCCGACCGTGCCGACCTGCCCGCCGAACGTAACGTTGTGCCCGACCTTCGTTGATCCGGAGATGCCCGTCTGCGCAACGATAAGACAGTTCGCCCCGATATTACAGTTGTGCCCGATATGGACGAGGTTGTCGATCTTCGTCCCCTTGCCGATGACGGTTGCGCCGAGTGTCGCGCGGTCGATGCCGACATGGGCACCGATCTCAACGTCGTCCTCGATGACGACGCCGCCGACCTGCGGCACCTTTGTATGTACGCCCCGCTCCGTCGTAAAGCCGAAGCCATCCGCGCCGATGACCGCACAGCTGTGAATCGTGCAGCGCGCCCCGACGCGGCAGTGCTCGCGCACAACGGCGTTCGGGTAGAGCGTCGTCCCGTCGCCGATCTCGCTGTACTGCCCGACGTAGGTATGCGGATAGAGCGTCACGCCTGCGCCGATCACAGCGTTGTCGTCCACATAGGCAAAGGGCAGGACGGTCGCGCCCGCGCCGATGCGGACGCCTGCGCCGATGTACGCCTCGTCGCTCACACCGACCGGGTGTTCGATCGCAGGAGTAAAGATCGCGAGCAGCTTTGCAAACGCAGCCTTGGGATCGTCCACATAGATCACCGCACACGAAAAGCCCTCCGTGCCGCCGGGCAGAAGGAGGGCACCCACGCGCCCTTCGCAGGCGCGTGCCTCATCAATATGCGGGGGCACGGCAAAGGCGAGATCGTCCACGCCCGCCTCATCGAGAGCGGCAAGGCTTTTTATGATGCGTCCGGTGTCGCCGCCCGCCCTGCCGCCAACCAGTACAGCAATCTCACCGACTGTCTTTTCCATGCATGATTCCCCTTTTATTGAAGTTTTTGAATGACTTCATCGGTCAGATCTGTGCCGCCGGAGATGACGGTTGGGTACTTCTTTGAGCTGTCCATCACGACGTCGAGTTTCTTATCCTTTACAATCTCTTGGACGGCAGCGTCCATCTTCTGTTCGAGCTGAACGCTGTAGACTTGGTTCAGCCCCGCCATCTTGCGTTGGGCGTCCATCTGTACCTGCTGTACTTCCTCCGGCGTCATATTGGGGTTCGCCTGGAACCGCTGCTGTGCCTCCGCCTGTGCCTCGGCGAGCTTCGTATTGGCTTCCGCAACGAGAGATTGCAGCTGCGGTGCTTCATTCTGCACACGCTCACGATCGACCGTGCCGACATGCACCTGGCCGCAGCCCGCCGTAAAGATACTCGCCGCAAGAAGGACAGCCGCAGGGGCTGCGCTGAAATATTTCATGGATAAAGTTCCTTTCATTCTTTGATGCTCTGCATTTCCTGCACCATCTCCGCTGTGATATCACGCGCCGTCACGGAGACAAGCGGAGTTCGCCGCACGGGAGCAAATGCATCTGCCCCCGGCAGATGTGCCGCGGCGCGCTCCTCGGGCGCGGCGAGGACGAGGGAGAGCTTATGCATGAGCGCGAGCTTTGCCGCGCGGCTGCGCACATCGCGTAAAATCTGCTCCTCAAGGGCATCCGCACTGCTGCGTACCTGCGCCAAGCGCAGGGCGCGTTGCGCCGCCGCACTGCGCGCTTCCTGTGCCTCCTGCGCGCGCTTCATCATCTGCGCGCCGCGTTCCTCCGCTGCGGCGCGCAGACGATCCGCCTCCGCTTTCTGCGCGGCGACGGTCTCCCCCGCGCGCGCCGTCCATGCTGCCTCCTGCGGCTCGATGCGCGCCGCGACACGTGCCGCAATCTCATCCCGCCACGCATTGTAGAGCGCAATTTGACGCGCCCCGCGCTCGGTCTTAAGCGCATCTAGCTGCTGCTCCCAGCCCGCGCGCTCGCGAGCAAGCTCCTCCTCGGAGACGCGCAGCCCGTGCATGGCGCGCTGATTGTCGATCTTGAGGTTGAGGTTGAGGATCGCGTTCAGATACTCGTCGTCGATCGCCTTGCTGCGCGCCTTGTAGTCCGCCTCCGTTTCCTTTGCATAGACCTCCATCAGGCGTTTGCGCTCACGTTCAAGTGCGACGCGCGCCCCGATGACAGTCTGCGCGTTCTTTTGCCACACGGAGTCATCAAATGGCGCGGGATCTGCATCAGGCGGAGTAACCTCCTGTGCGGCCGGCATATCCTCTATGCGCAGCGAAAGCATGCGTTCCTCGGCGCGAAGCTGCACGAGACGTTCATAGGCGGGGTGTGCCGCGAGTACCTCCGTGATCCGAAGGAAAGCAATGTCGCTCTCTTCGGAAGCATGCTCTTTTTTGGGAGTGAGGAACATGAGGAGCAGGAGAATCAGCAGCAGCGCCGCTCCCCCCGCAAGAATCTGCCCGCGCCTTGTGTGCCAAAGTTCGCGCATACGCCCGTCTCCTCCCGCGCTTTCCTATAAAAATGTACCGAGCAGCGCTCTGCCCGGTACATATGCGCATGTCAATATCGTAGGATGTGGATTACTTGCTGAGCTGCTTGATGACATCCTGCGTGATGTCCTGTCCGCCATAGACCACAGCGCCCTTATCGATGACGACGGAGAGTCCCTTCTTCTCCGCGACGCTCTTCACGGCGTCCTGAATGCTCTTCTCAATCGGCTCCATCAGCTCTTCATTCTTCTGCTGAAGGCGCTGACTCGTCTGCTGATAGTAATCGGATTTCTCCTGATCATTCATGTTTGCCGACTTCGACTCAAAATCCGCCTGTGCCTCCTGCGCAGCCTTCTGCATCTCTGCACTGGCCGCCGCGAGCTGCGGATGCTGGCTGCCGACCTGACGGTAGTCCACAACACCGACCGCGGACGACGCCGCCGACGCAATGCCCGAGCCGCTCTGCGTGAGCGCGAGCGCAACCACCGAGCCGACGAAGACGACGGCGATGAGGATGCTGATGAATTTAACCTGCTTCTTCTCAAGTTTGATCATGAAAAAATCTCCTTTTCCTATAAGAAACTCCGGCACGAATGCCGAATGCACTCATTATAACAAAGAGTGCGCCGCAATTCAATATCATTTTACTTTGCGATAAGAGGAAAGCGCGTTTTCAAGATTCATCGCGATCAGCTTATCGTCTTGAAAGGTCACGCGGGCTACGCGTCCGTCGGGTACCGCCCACCCGTAGGTCTCTGTCTCGGCTCCCGGGACGACGCTCTCGCCGAGCTTTGTTCCGTCCGCACCAAGCGCATAGCGTACGCCCACAAGGTTCATCCCGTAGGTGAGCGTATCGTATTTTGCCTTGGTCACGGAACCGTTCACCGTCTCGGCAATCTCATCCGTTGCACGGAGCTCCTTGCTGACGAGCCGCGGATAAGAGAGCGGATTGTTGAGCCAATTCTCATGCAGGAACGTGCATGTGACCACTTTGTAGGGACCGTCCTGCCACTCATAGGTATCCGTGTAGACGCCGCTCTCGATACTCTTGCCAACGTGGCGTCCCTTTCCGTACATTGCCTCGACATCGCCGCGCGTCATCCCCGGTTCGATAGAAGCAAAATTCTCAGCAGTAATCACCTGCTGCGGGTCGCGTTCTCCCTGAAGAGCCCCCGATCCCGGTGCACGCTCCGCCGACTTTCCTCCGCAGCCCATGATCAGCATGGACGAGACAACAAAGACGGCGGCTGCAAGACCTTGCTTTTTAATGTTCACCATGGCTTCCCCTCTTTCTCCGTGCCCTTACGGGCACAACTCTCCTAACAATTCCCCGCAGAATAGTTATGTCTCAATCATACACCATACGGCGTAATTCCGCAAGATAAACACATAAAACCGCTTACTCCTTCTGTGCCGCACGCCGGTAGATGCGCAGCTTCGTCTTCTGCGCAGGCATCTCGCCAAGCAGCTCCCACTCCTCCGCCGCAAAATTCTCGGTAAAAGCGTCGAAGGCGTGCCGCTCCACCACAAGATAGACCGTGCGGTCACGCGGCAGCTCGTCGAGCGGAAGGAACGGCATAACGTTCTTGCTGTTCCAGCTCATCTCCTTTGGTGCACGCGCCGCAATCTCCTCGCGCGCCGCGAGCTCATACATCGTGTGCCCCGTATAGTAGGGAACGGTCGCCGTATAGTCGCCGTAACAAACGAGCAGATCGTCGGCTTGTATCTGCGGGCGGATGAGCTCCGCCGCTTCCTTCCCGCTGAAATGCCCGTCGTGCATCGCGTAATTCGTCACGAGGAGCACCACGGCGAGGTACATCCCGACGCCCACCGTCCCTGCAGCGCGCAGGACGCGAGGATTTTGCAGCAGCAGACGCGCCGTGAGAATCGCCGTTGGCAAAAAAGCGGGGAAGCTGTATGTCGGGTACTTCGTCGCCATACACTGAAAGAACAGCGGCACAACAATCGCCCAAACGAGCAGGAACTGCGCGCGCACATCGATCACAGGGCTCACGCGCCACGCGCGAAAGAGTGCGAGCGGCAGCGCAAAGCTCCACGGAAACATGCCGAGGAAATAGATACCGAGATAGAAATACCACACGTTCCACTGTGCATGCTCGGAGACCGTCGCGCGCAGGACATTGTGAATTCCCAGGAACGTATTCACGAAATCTGCGCCGTGCGTCAGATACATATAACAGTACCACGGTGCGCAGACCGCGAGGTAGACCGCGAGCCCCGTCAGAATCCGAATGCGCACGAGTGCACCAAAGTCCCGCCGCAGTACGAGAAATACGAAGATAACCAGACCGGGCAGGAGAATCCCGATGGGTCCTTTGGTCAATGTCGCCAATCCCGCACAGGCATACGCGGCGTAGAAATATCCTCGCCCGCCCGTTTCGTAGCCGAGGAAAAACGCCGCAAGCGTCCCCCCAAAAAAGACAAAAAGGCTCATATCCGTAAGAATGAGCTTCGCAAGCACGGCATAGAGCACACAGGAGCCGAGGATCAGCGTCGACCAAAAGGCTGTCCGCTCGTCATAGAGGCGCCGCGCAAAGGCGTAAGTCAAGAGAAGCCCGAAAACACCGAAGAGGGCGGGGAAAAACCGCGCGGCAAAATCTGTCACACCGAACGCAGAAAACGCCGCGATCAGCTCCCAGTAAAAGAAGATGGGCTTATCATACCAATAATTGCCATAGATCTGCGGCGAGAGATAATCCCCCGCAGCGAGCATTTCCTTCGCGGTCTCGGCATAGTTCACCTCGACAGGTGCCGTAACGGGCAGGGCAGCGTTGCCCCAAAAGTAGAGAACGGCGAGCAGAAAGAGCGTGCCGCCGTATTTCAGACTGTCGTTCATACCTCCTCCTCTTTCGCCGCCCCCTGCCGGTTATCCTGCGCGATGAGGTAGAGCGGGCGGTTTTTGACCTCCTGCAGGATGCGCGCGATATATTCTCCGCAGATGCCGAGCATCATCATCTGCATCCCGCCGAAAAAAGCACAGCAGACGACGATAGTCGACCATCCCGGCACCGTCTCACCGCGCATGGTCTCAAAGAGAACATGCAGGAAGAGCAGTACGGAAAAGAGCGCCGAGAGCATTCCAACGTAGAACGCGGCGCGCAGCGGCTGCACCGAATACGCAAGGATACCGTCGAGTGCAAACGAAATCATCTTGTGCAGGGAGAACTTCGACTGCCCGGCGAATCGCTCGTGTGCCACAAACTCCACAATTGTCTTACGAAATCCCATCGAGCCGACGATACCGCGGATGAACCGTGCATGTTCGCGGTAACGGCGCAGTGCAAGGACGGCTTTCCTGTCCATCAGACGGAAATCCGACCCGCCCTCTTGAATCTCTACATCCGAAAGTGCGTTGAGAAGACGATAGTAATATTTTGACGTCAGACGTTTGAGGAGGGACACGCCCTCGGTCGTCAGACGTACTGTCTGTACAATCTCAAAGCCCTCTTCCCATTTTTTGATGAGTTCCGGCAGAAGTTCGGGGGGATGCTGCATGTCGCCGTCCATCGTGATCACGGCATCGCCGTCCGCATGGTCGATGCCGCAGGTCAGCGCGATCTGGTGACCCGCATTGCGCGCCAAGAAAATCGACTGCACGTGTCGATCCGCCGCGCCGAGTTCCAGGAGGATTTCCCTGCTGCCGTCGCGGGAGCCGTCGTCCACAAAGAGGAGTTCGTAATCATAGGGGAGCGCTGCCATTACGACGGCGATGCTGCGAGCAAAATGCGCAATGTTCCCCTCCTCGTTATAAACGGGAACAACAATGGAAATTCGTTTCACTATGCAGTCTGTGCCTCCTCTCCCCTGTTGTACGGTAGCTTTCCCTAGAAGTTACCAATCAATCGGAGCCATGCATCGTGTCGGTCAACGAGCCCCGCAAGGCTAAGGAAGTCGTGCAGCTTATAGCGCAGTTCGAGTTCCCCTGTGCCGCTCTTCGTGAAGTGCTCATAACGAAGCAGCCAGCGCGGATGGAATGCATACAACCCCGCCACAGAGAGTCCCCCCCCACGCAGGTCGCAGCGCAGTTCTCCCGTTAAATGCGGCAGGAGTGTGCGCGCATAGCCGATCCGCCCGTCAAAGCGAACATCCTCCGGAGCAACATCCGCCTCCACATAGAGTTCCTCGCGAGCACTGAGCATCTGCCCTGCGTGCAGACGCACGTTCAGATTGCGCCGTGTGTGGTCGTTCCCCTGCGCCGAACGCCCAATATCAAGCCACCCGGTAAGGCGCAGCCGATAGCGCGTCGTATCCGTACGGCACATAACGCTCATGCGCTCGCCCGGCGTGATCTCAACATGCGAAACCAGATGCAGCCGTCGAAAGTCACTCCCGCTGTCAATCACACCGGAAAGCTGCCGCTCAAAATCCGTGCGGTGCTGCTCGATAAAGGCAACCGGCACACCCACCAGGCGGTTGACCTCCGCCTCCAGGACAGAGCGCCGCGTGAGCAGCATTACGTTCGGTATGGTGTCGGAGCGCATCGAAAGATCGACCGTCCGCACAACGGGCAGCCGCGGATAAACCGTCAGATGCACATGTGCCGTCCGATCCACATCGATATCATAATCCGCACGAAACGACGGCAGGTGTTCTTCCATATAATCTGTCAATCGGCGCTTTAACGCGCCTGACGCCCAGTCCGTCGCCGCAACAGGCAGGCCAATGAGCGCATCGGAAAAGACCTGCTCCGCGCCGGTCAAATCCTCTCGTACGAGCGCCTCCACCGCGGGAGGCATTCCCTCCACCTCTGCCGTGACCGTGACCGACGTAATCGTGTCCGCCCACGGGGCAAGCGTGATCTCAACAACAGCGGATACATCCGGTCGGACATGCACTCCGGTGACGGTATAGCCGACGAGCAGGCGGTCAAAGACCGCACCGATGATTTGCTCCTCCTCTGCAGGAGCAATCTCAGAGATCCGCCGTCCTTCCATGCGTTCCGCCGCGATTGCCGCGACCGTGCGCTCCATGCGCGCACGTACGAGCGGTGGGATAGGCTGCGCTCCCGTCACAACTGCCGTCGCCCCATCCACCCGCAGCTCTCCCGCAAAGACGGGCGATGCGCAGAAGAGAACGAGCAGGCATACGAATGCACGCACCCACCCCGGAAGTACCGCCGGGGGATGCCCCCCACGCATTAGAACGTGCCGCCGACGCGGAAGTGTACGCGTCCGCCCTGCGAGCCGCGCCCATAGTCAAGGCGCAGCGGACCGATCGGCGTATTGAGCCCGAGCCCGATGCCGACGCTGCCGTGCATATTGGACGGCTTAAAGCCGCTGTCCCACGCACCGCCAAAATCAGTGAAGAGTGCGCCCGTCACCTTCGAGACGATCGGGAAGCGGTATTCAATCGAGGCAAGCGCCATGCGGTCGCCGCGGAACTGATCCTCACGGTAGCCGCGAATCGTATCCTGTCCGCCGACACGGTACTGGTTGTACTCCGAGATCGACCCGCTGCCGATGCCGTACTGTCCCCGCACAGCAAAGACCTGCGCGTGTCCCACCTTGAAATAATGCGTGTCGCTGATCGTGTATTTCCGGAAGCTGAAGTCACCGCCAAAACCTGCAAACTCCGCCGAGATCGAGGCACGTGCGCCCATCGTAGGCTCATAGACATTGTCGCGCGTATCCGTCACATGTTCGAGCGTAATGCTGCGCGTCGTTCCAAAGTTCTTCTTGCGCCAAACCATATCGCCGCTGCGATCGCCCGCATTGCCCGTCTCCGTATGTTTGACATATTCGTCCTTACGGTTGCGCAGGGTGATAAAGTTGGTCGAATACTCGCTCATCGGACGGCTGAGCGTGAACTCTCCGCCCGCATACTTGCGCATGAACGACTCCTTGTGATTGCCGTTCGCATCATAGTCGTCATATTCGTAGGTGCGATTGTAGAGACGCAGGGTCCCCGCAGTCTCCTTTTTATCGAGCCACGGACGGCGGTACATGAACGTATAGCCGCGTGCATCCGTATCGTCGCCGCTCATCTCGTAGCTGATGCTGATGGTATCGCCCACGCCGCGGAAGTTCGTGTCGCTGATGCTGATCATACCGACCATGCCGTCCTGACTCGAGTACCCTGCACCGATACCGAACGATCCCGTGCGCTTCTCCTTAACGTCAATCTCCATGATGACCGCATTCGGCTCAATACCGGGGTTCATCTTAACATTGACATCCTCGAAGTAGCCCAGATTGTAGACGCGCTGCATACTGCGGCGCGCCATGTTCGCATTGAACGGCTCGCCAGGTTTTTGACGCATCTCACGCAGGATCACACGATCCTTTGTCTTTTTATTCCCCTTGACCTTGTACCCCTCAAGATTGCCCTCGCTGATTTTAATGGTGAGCGTGCCGTCCTGTGCGATGTTGAGATCCGTGATCTTTGCGAGAATATAACCGTCTGCGCGGTATTTCTCCTGAATCGCCTGCACGTTTTCCTGTAAGGTACGCGAGTTCAGCAGCTCCCCCTGCTTCACCGTGATAAGCCCCATCAGGGTCTCCGTAGACTCGGCGGTATTGCCCTCAATCTTCACTTCCTTGAGCAGCGGGTTCTCGAGGACATAGTAGGTGAGTACAATCCCTTCCGGCACGGATTCAAATACGGGATAGAGGTCGTAAAAATAGCCCGTAGCATAGATCGCATCGCGGTCTTTCGTCAGTCCCTCCTCCGTCACCGTATCTCCAACGTGCAGTGTCAATGCGCCGCGTGCCGCCGACTCGGTCACCTCGGCTGCACCCTTGAAGTTGATCTCCACAATGGTTTTTCCAACAACGGACATCATGCTGCTCTCGATCGCTTCCTCAGCGGGACGTTTCTCCGCCCATGCCGCTGCACGCCCATCCGTTGATACAACGGTATCGCCGGTGGTCAATGGCTCAGCTTGTGCGGGGGCAGTCTCCGCTGCCGCGGGCGCAGGCGTTCCTGCCATCTCTGCGGCGGCGCTTGCCGCACCAGCGTCCTGTGTCTCCTCTGCCGCAAATCCATGCGGGAGTCCGGATGCGGACACACCAAGTCCAAGAGCTACGGCACATGCAAGTCTTTGATATCTTTTACTGTTCAAAGGGAAACCTCCTACTCGGCTATTCTCTTAAAATCTTACCGCCGACCTGCATCAGACGCTGCATGTCGCGGGTGGGAATCGTCTCATGGGAACCTGTCTGCGGCGCCGGCGCCTGCGTCTCTTGCGGCTGAGCGGCGTTTGGCACACGCTCCTCCTGCGGTGCGGAGGGGGCTGCTGCCGTTTGCGCTGCTCCCTCGGTTTCCGCGGCGGTATGTGCCGCCTGTTCCGTCTGCACAGGTACCGTCACAGGTGCACGTGTCTCAATGCGCTGCTCCTGCGGCGGAGCAGCGGGTGGGGGCGGTACTGCCTGCGCCCGCTCTGCGGGCGGTGCTCCGCTCCACGACACCACCGCCCATACGGCCGCTGCCGCAAGGGGCGGAACGAGCCACCGCAGGACGCGGCGCACTCGTTTTCTGCGCGCTGCGGCGAGACGGGAGAGCTCCGCATGCGCGAGCATGACCTTCAGATCACCTGCGAGGTCGTCCTCACCCGCAATGGCATCCGCCGCACCCGAGAGCCAGTCACGGGCAGCACAGATAGACTTCTGCCGTTCTTGGCGATCCGCATCCATCGCCGCACCTCCTTTTGCACAGATATCTTAGATTATACTACAAGCAGGGTAATAGATTCAAGTCTTACCAGTACTGCATAAAACGCGAGAGCATTCCGCGTATGCGGCGAATGCCGCTCTGCTGCAGCCGATAGATATGCGCGGGGGTCACATCGAGCATCTGCGCCATCGTCTGCGCCCGGGTTCCGCCGATGGTAACGCCCTCCAAGACGCGGCGCTCCTGCAGCGGCAGACGTGCCATCGCATCACCAAGCACACCGACGAGCGCATGATGCTCTGCGAGTTCGGGGACGGAGGGCTGCACGGCGGCGATCAGTTCCTTTGCCGTCTCATGCATTTCATCCGATGCCTCGAGACAGGGGAGATCCACCGTTCCCTCACGCCGCAGGAAATCCAGAATGCATCCGCGCACCCGGTGTACCGCATAGAGGCTGAAGGCAACACCGCGCGCCGGGTCATAGCGCTCGACCGCCTCAATGAGACCGATGGTTCCCTCCTGTACCGCATCCATGACGGCAGGCAGTGCACGATACGGCATCACCTCCCGAAAGACGAGCGGCTGATATGCCTCGATGATGCGCCGCCGCGCCCCCTCGTCTCCCTTCTCCTTATAAGCGCGCCAGAGCGCACGCTCCTCGTCGGGGCGCAATTTCTCGACGGCGGAGAGTTTTTTCACATAATCTGCAAACATGGTCTCACCTCTTTTCCTGAAGCATATTCTAGAACCGAATCCGCGCCTCTACGCCGAGCAGATGCTTCCCGCTTTCGTCGCGATCGTAGGATATGCCGAATTTATCATTGAAATCATACTGGACGCCATAGCGATGCTTATCTGCCGCGCCGCCAAGTCCCTGTACATAGCGGACAAGCACGCGGTCGCCAAGATATTTCCCCATCTCGATGTTATACTCGTCCTCATGTTTTTTGATCGCCTCATCATCCTTGGTTTCAAACAGCGCACCGCTGCCGCTCGAAATGCGGAGCACATCGAGCCGGAGGAAGTTCTTCACCGTATCCTCCACCTCTGAAAGGATGCTCATCTGAAGCCCTATCGACAACAGATCTGCCGCCGTGATGCCGCTCTCTCCATTGTTATAGGCACTGCGCAATGTGAGCATCCGAATAATCTCCTCTTCGGACATCTCCGGCGATGACCCCAACTTGAAATCCATATGATCGAGCGGTCCGTGTGCAGAGAGGTATACCCGCGTACGGGAGAGCTGCGCCTGCGCATAGAAATCGATCTCCGGGAGGAACGACTCCATCTGATTAAACGTCGCCGTACCCTCGCGAATCTTGAACACTGTGCGCAGATAGCTGACCGTATCGCCGCGCCGCACACTGATCTGTCCCGTCGTGCGCGGATGCCGGGTCGTCCCGCCAAAATGCACATGCCCCGAGGGATGCATATCGTAGAGATTTGGACTAAAGAAATGCACATGGCGATCGACCGAAAGATCCACATCCAGGATGATATTCGGCAGCGTATCTTCCGTATCCGGAAGTGATGGAATGGAGATGAGCGCGCGGTCAATATCGATCGTGCCCGAAATCTTCGGCAGCGTCTCTCCCCAATAGGTATCCTCCGTGAGATGCAGCGTCCCGGTAAAAGGCCCGTCGTAGAACGATGTTTTGAGCTCAAGCGCGTTCATGACAAGTGTGAAATCGTAGGCAGTCGGACGGACGCCGCTCAGCTTTGTTTGTCCCGTCAGCATATAGCCGCCCGATCCCATCCGTCCCGTGCAGGTGCGCACGGCAAGGGAATCCCCGAGTGCATCGATCTGCACCTGCATTTCTGTTATAGGAATTTCTACGCCCTTAATTTTAACGGCACCGCCCGTAACACGCAGAGAACCTTCAATGCGCGGTGCCGCGAGCGATCCCTGCACATGCAGGCCGCCCTCCGTCTTGCCGAGCGCCCATTCCACGCGGTCTGAGAACACAGGCAGCAGCGAGAGATCGGCGTTGTCGAGCGACAGCGTGAGATCGATCTGCTCGTAGGAGCTGAGCGTTTCGCCGCGCTCCGCCGTCAGGGCGCGCACGGGCAGTTTTCCATGGGCACTTGCCGTATAGGCAACACCATCGATCGTTTTTTTCACCGTAAGGCTGCTGAGTTCAATGACGGAGCCGCGCAGCTGTGCCGCTCCCGTCAGCTCGTCAAAGGCGGAACCGTGAATGCCGCCGTTCACTGCCGTGAGATTCATATCCACCTCGGGACTCTGCGTATTGCCCCCGATATGCACTGCGGCCGACGCCGTTCCCGTCACCTCGTCGGGGATGCCTGCGAGCCCGGTGAACATGCCGAGCGCAATATCCGACGCTGTGATGTCTACGTTCGACGTGCCGTAAAAATCAGCCGTTCCCGCAGCGGAGAACGTTCCGCTTCCCTGTTTCCCCGCGAGCGTCTTGATCGTCAATACATGGTTGACATATGAAATATCCACTGCGACGTCGGTCACGGGATAGCCCGCGACCGTCCCTTCTGAAATTGTCCCCGTCAGCACGGCGGACGGGTTGTCCCGGGTTCCGCCAAAGGATGCACGGCTGGTAATTTTACCCGCGATGCGATCCTCTTTTTGATCTGCAAGCGCGAGGAGCGCTCCCACATCAAAGTTTTCCATATCCATCGTCCCGTGCAGGGCTTCCGTCTGCGTATCGTAACGCAGATTTGCCGTCACACTGCCGGACTCGCCCTGACGGAATCCGGTATGATCCATCTCGACGATACCGTTTTCATAATGAACGATGCTCCGAATCTCCGTCAGCTCGGTGCCGTTCATCACGATGCGGTCCGCTTTGAGATCTCCGCGGAAAATGGGATGAGAAATGGAGCCCACAATCTTGCCGTCAAACGTGCCGTGTCCCTCCACCTCATAGGGGAGTTTGTGCTGGAACCGCTTCATGTCAAGATCACGCACCTCGGCATCAAGGTCAAGAATCCCCTGTGACGTAACGGCTCCATTCAGCACCATATCGACCATCGGTGAGAAGATATGGAACACCTGCAGACGAATGATGCCGTTCTCCATGAAATAGTCGCCGTCCATCCCTGAGAGGAGGACACCGCCGTAGCTGCCGCGGTAGAAATGCACATAGCCGACGGCATGGGGGTTATCGAGGGTTCCCGTAAATTTGATGATATTATCGATGTTGCCCGTAATCGGCTGATCCGGTGCCACAAGAGCCGCGACATCCTCCATGCGCGCACCGATGGTGTCGATTTGCAGATCAATATTGCGTGCGCCTGTAAAACCGACCGTACCGTTCACAAGCCAGACCACGCGCCCATTTCGTTCCATTGAAAAATCATGAATCCCGATCCCGGAGAGGGATCCCTCTGCGCGAAAGATTAAGCTGTCAAACGGCTGATACATCAATGTGCCGCGCGTTGCCGACACCTGCAGTGTGACCTGAGGGTCATGGATATCGCCGCGTACCGTCCCGCTGAAATCCGAGAATCCGGAACAATTGATGCGGTCGTCAAGTCGATTCAGCAAAGAAAGATCGACGTGACCGCCGTAAAAGCGCAGATCAAGCGCAGAACCGCCTGTAATCTGCCCCTCGATGCCAAGATCCGTATCATTCGGCAGATTGAGACTGAGGAAATCGATCGTGATGTCCCCGCCCTGCATCGCAAAGGATGCGCTCGCACGTTCCACAGGAATATTGCGGTACATGCCGTTCATCACGTTGGCACTGCCGGATATGGACAGCGCCGTCCGATCCGCGCCGTGCCCGACAATACCGAGATCGGCATCAAGAGCTCCCTCAATGCCGACCGGCAGAGCAGCATCGACGTCCGCAGAGAGCCGCGCGACCTGCACGCCCTTCGTCGTCAGATGCGCTATATAAGAAAGGTCTGATGTATCAAGCCTTCCCTCGCCCGCAATCGTGCCGGCAAATGCCGATGCCGAGAGGTCATGAAACGAAAGGACGCCGGCGTCATAGGAGACATCCGCCGATGCATCCGTAAACGGTACGCCGTAAGCGGTTCCCTGCGCCGCTGTGAGTTTGCCTGCGGCCGCAAAATCGCCCACGGTTCCGGTCAGCCGGACATCCGCCGTAACATCGCCTTCGTACGGCGCATTTTTGAGAATTTTCCCCACGGCAAAATCCTGTGCCCGCACATTGAGATCGAGATACGGCTCTCCCGTGTCAAAGCGGATCGTTCCGTCGATGCGCGCAGTTTCCCCCTCTGCCTCCGCTGTCGCTGCGATGTAGAGTTCTCGCTCGTTAAAGTGCAGTGCTGCGCTCCGGAGCGTTGTTTCCGTCCCATAGAGCAGCGCCGTCCCTTCCAGCCCGTCCGCGCGTCCATCTAACGCAAGTACGCCGTCCGTGCGCGTCATCAGCCCCTCAATGTGAGAAGCACGGAGCGTGTGAATTGTGATTTCTGCAGGAAGTGTTCCCTGCGGGAGCAGATCAAGTACGGGCAGGAGATCCGCACCATCTGCCGTACAGAGGAGCTTCTGCGTCCCCCCTGCCGTCTCTCCCCGCACCCGAAGCGTTATGCCTGAGAGATCCCCGGCGAGATCCCATGCAGCTTCACCGCGATCAATATCCACCGTCCCCGTAATGCCTGTTGCCGACGCCGCACGACCGTCGGCCGTGATGTCCGCCTCCGCATCCGCAACGCGGATGCGCCCCGTGAAGGTACTCGGCTCCGTCGTTTCCGGAACCAGATCGGCATAATTCCACGACCCATCCGCACGCTGCACAATATGTGCATGCGCCCCTGCGAGACGAATCTCGTCAACAGATGCTTCGGGCGACGAAAGCAACGAAAGCAGGCGCAGCGTCACCCGCGCCTCATCGGCGCGCAGGACAGCCTCCGCCTGCTTATCGTAAATCACAATATCGTCGATCGACACTTCATGCAGCGAGAGAATCCGCACCGCACCGATGTGCACATCCGTTCCGAGCGTCTGCGCCGCGAGACTCTCCGCCATCGCCCCGATCTGCGTCATGAACGCCTGTGCGCGCACGATGTGGATGCCGGCTGCCGCGCAGACAAGGATTGCGGCGAGTATCGCAATCCCGACATACGCTTTCCGTCTCATAGGTCTCCTCTGCGGGGAGCATCATTCGCTCCTATTATTTGCTCATACTCTTATCATAGGCGTCGTGCGCTGCATTTACATGCTGTACTGCCTGCGCTGCTGACGCAGATGTAGGAACGCCGGGCGTCTCACGTACGGTATCCCCCTTAGGGGTCTCAAAGAGCGCGTCATCATGCAGCCGCGCCGCCTCACGTGCTCCTTTGGCACGCTTGCCTTCTTCCTCCGCCGCGCGGTACTGCATGGCATCAAGATCGACGGGAACGCCCATCGCACTATCGAGGGTCGCCTTTCCCGTATTGTAGGAATAGAGCGCCGTATAGTAGTTCATGCGCGCCGTCGTCAAATCGTCCGATGCACGCATGACCTCAAGATTCGTCCCTACGCCTGCATTATAGCGTACACGTGCAATTTTATAATTTTCCTCTGCCTGCGCAACTGCTGTCTCCGTCGTCGCGATGTTCTGCTCCGCTGCACGCAGATTCAAATATGCCGTACGTATATCGAGACGAACCTGCTCCTCTGTCGCGGCACGCGCCTCTTCCGCCTTGCGCAGCGACGCCTTTGCAGAACGTACCTGCGCTGCGGTCACGCCGTTGTCGAAGAGGTTCCACGACAGACTCAGCCCCGCAGCCCACTGATTACTGCTCGTATGATCGTCCTTAAAGGCATTCTCGCCCGCAATTGAGCGTGTCGCCGCTGCACTGACCGTCGGATGATAGCCCGCCTCTGCCGCACGTACGCTCGCCTCTGCCTGTTTTACCGCATAATGTGCTGCCGCTGCATCCGCACGGTAGAGAAGTCCGTAGTCCGTGCAGTCTTCAAGTGCGAGATCGTATTTCGTATAGCGCAGCTCATCATCAATTTGCAGTTCCGTATCCGTCGGCAGACCGATGACATTGTTGAGGGTCGCAACCGCCACCTGATAGTTGTTCTGTGCCGTCGTGAGCGCCTGCTTTGCATTTGCAAGATCGACCTCGGAGGCAAGCACATCGGCGCGCGCGACCGTGCCGACGCGCAGCTGCGCGTTGACGTCCGAGAGATGCGTCGTCATTGTCGCCACAGCGTCCTCACGCACCTTCACGAGATTGCGCGCCTGCAGGATGTTGAAATAATCCGTCGTCGCCGTCAGGCGAATCGACTGTTTCGTCTGCTCGAGTGTAAGATCTGCAGAGTTCAGTCCGTAACGTGCCGCTTTCCGCTGTGCATTCAGTGTCGCATTATAGACGGGCATCGAGACCGTACCCGTATTGCCGTAGTTATAATCATATTTAATGCCGGTCAATCGCGCCTGCTCATACGCCTCGCCGCCGATACGGTTCGCCGTCGACTCCCAGGTGAGCGTCGGTCCCATCGACCGATTCGCCTTCGAGAGCGCCCAGTGTGCGCTGTCCACATCCGTCAGGGATTCTTTAATCGTGCGGTTATTCTCAAGCGCCATCTGGACGCTGTCGGAGAGACTCACCTTTACCGTCTCCGCCGAGACCGTCCC
Organism: Selenomonas sp. oral taxon 137 str. F0430; assembly: GCF_000183625.1. NCBI lineage: Bacteria > Bacillati > Bacillota > Negativicutes > Selenomonadales > Selenomonadaceae > Selenomonas > Selenomonas sp. oral taxon 137. The sequence goes on along the minus strand of NZ_AENV01000005.1, from coordinate 479,447 downwards.
CGTAAAAAGTCCGATCGCCGCAGTCAGTGCGAGTGCCCGTGCAAGACGCTTCGCAAATTTTTTCCCTTTGTTCAAAACCCTTTCCTCCTCGTCCATAAGCAGGATGCACCCGAGTGGCGGACTGCTCCAAAAACTGTGTCAACACAACGAAAATCTATTGATAGGATACCTCATTGTAGCAGTTGACGCATTTTTTTTCAATTAAATTATGGATTAACCGCCAAAATATCGCATTCCATGCCGTCATTGACCAAATGCCCTAAAATATTTTATAATGTTCATAGATTTTTGAACAAGACTGTGCCAAAAAGGAGGCTCTCATGTACGAACATATCAAGCTCGCCGTCGAGGACGGCGTCGCAACGATCACCATTGACCGCCAAAAGGCAAACAACGCCCTCAACACGCAGATGTTCCGCGACTTCATTGCGACCGTCGAGTGCTGCGACGCAGACAGCGCGGTCAAAATCATCATCGTCACAGGCGCGGGCAAGAATTTCTCCGCAGGCGGCGACATCAACGAAATGGCGACGTTCGAGTTCATCAGTTACGAGCTCTCCATGCTCACCGGCGAAGCCTCGCTCGCACTCAAGAAGTGCTCGAAGCCGGTCATCGCCATGATCAACGGCGCGGCGGCGGGCGGCGGCTGCGGCATTGCTCTCGGCGCGGACTTCCGCATCATGAGCGAGTCGAGTTACCTCCTCACTGCATTCTCGAACGTCGCGCTCCCGGGCGACACGGGCTGCATCTACCACCTCCATCAGATCGTCGGACTCGCAAAGACCGCGGAACTCATGGCATTCAGCGCCCCCGTCTACGGCGAGGAAGCGCTCTACCTCGGACTCGCCACGCGTCTCGCGGCGGAGGGATCGCTCCTCGAAGAGACGCAGACTTTCGCAGAAAAACTCCTGCGCCGCCCTCTCGGCGCGATCGCCATGCAGAAGCAGCTCTACTATGAAATCTTCTACCGGGAATACATGAACTACAGCCGCCTCGAGGCGGAAAATCTCGCCAAGGCGGGCGCATCCGCCGACCATCGCGAAGCAGTCACAGCCTTCCTCGAAGGACGCAAACCGAAGTTCAATCAAGGATGAGTTGATTCCGTATATAGAAAGGGGGGGCTGTAACGAAATAGTGTTTTTACACAATTTCGTTGCAGCTCCTTTTTCTATATGAAGTAAGAAACACAATATGTAGTGTATTTACCAAATACTAAACGCAACAAAACAGGTATCTGAATGTGATACCTGTTTTGTTGTGGGCATTTCGTTACAGCCCCTTTTGATTTCAAATTGTTTTTGAGGTGTTTCCCGGCGTCAGACGCCTACCCGTTTCTTTCTCCCTCGAAATGCAGCGGCTCGAGTTCCCACAGGACGCCCGAAATCTGCTCCATATCGACGTCGGAGAAGATCCGCATCGTTGGGCGGATGTTCTTCTCAGGGAAGAGCGCGATCGTCGCCGCCTCCTCACCGTGCTGGAAGAACACCTCCACCGCGCCGCGATCGACGTACATCCGCAGGGAGAGCGTCTGCTCGGCATAGAGCTTGAATTTCCGCTCGCCGCGCCCGCCGCGCTTCATGCCCGTGCGGTCGATGCGCATGACCTGAGCGAGACGATCGTACCGCAGCACGAGTTTTTCAAGACCAAAGAGCAGCTCCACCGAGACGCTGTACGCCTCGCCGAGCGTCAGATCCAAAAGGATTTCCGTCAGATCGTAGAGCGTTGTGCTGAACTCGCTCTCCCCCGCCGCCTCCAGCGCGCGCTCCGTCTCGCGGTGGCGCAGCGCCTTGAGCTCGCGCACAGGTTCGGAGAAGATATGCCCCTGCCGCAGCGTCAGGACACGCGGCAGCGTGAGACTGTGCATCCAGCCTTCCTCGCGCGAAGGGTAGTCCGCCTCGCGGTCGGGCATTCCCATCCAGCCGATGAGGATGTGCCGCCCCTCATGCGTCATGACCTGCGGCGCGTAGAAATCAAATCCGTGATCAAGCTCCTTGAACCGCCCGTGCATCAGCATCTCCATCGCATCGATCGACGCGTGCCCCGCGATGTAGCCCGCCTGATAGATATTTTGCCGGTCATAATCGCGCGCGGGTACGCCCTGCGGGCAGAACACGAGCACATCATAGTCGCCGAATGAGAGCAGGTTCGGACATTCCCACATATAACCGAAGTCCTTCAGCTGCGTCTTGAGCTCGCCGAGGCACTCCCATCCATAGGGCTGCTCCCGGTAGATGAGCACACAGCCGCGCTCATCCGTTGTCTGCGCGCCAATGACGAGATGCCGCGTTCCCTCCCGGTCAAAGAGATAGGGATCGCGAAAATGCGCCGTAAATCCTGCGGGCGGCCCTTTGATGATGATCTCTTCCTTTCGAATCGCGCCCCGCACGAGCGTACCGAACCGCTGTGCAGAGCTGCGGACGCCCGTCTCGTCCTTTGCGTTGCAGGTATAGAGGACGCGTAGCCGCCCGTCCTCCACCGTGCCGCAGCCGGAATAACAGCCGTCCTTATCGTGCGCGTCGCTCGGCCAGAGCGCAAGCGTCGGCATCGTGTAGGTGCAGAAATCGCGTGTAGACGTATGCGCCCACGACTTATTTTTATGTGCGCAGCCAAAGGGATTCCACTGATAGAAGATATGGTACGCACCGTCATGATACACGAGCCCGTTCGGGTCGTTGATGAGACCGAACGGCATCTCGATGTGCAGCCGATTGTGCAGATGATGCACCGGCGGAAATCCCGCCGCGATCCGCGCATCGATCTCCACTTTGTCAAAATTCTCCACTGCGCTCACTCCTCGGGACGGAAGAATGTGAAGGTCAGGCCGAAGGCGACGACAAAGCCGACCGCGTTGACGAGGATGTATTCGGCGAGATGATCCAGATAGAGCAGCGTGCCGGGCAGCACCGTGATGCCCATGCCCGTCCCCGCCAGATGCAGGAATCCCGCCACAGCGCCGGCGCACGCGCCGCCCGCGAGTCCGTAGAGGAACGGCTTCATGAACCGCAGATTGATGCCGAAGATCGCAGGCTCCGTGATACCGAGGAACGCCGGCACCGCCGAGGAGATGTAAAGCGCACGCTTTTTCGCGTCGTGCGTGCGCGCAGCCACCGCGACCGCCGCGCCGCCCTGCGCCACGATCGCGCCCGTGATGATGGCGTTGAACGGATCCACGCCCGTCGTCGCGAGGAGCTGTACCTCGAGCGCGTTGAACACATGATGCACGCCAAAGACGACGATCACTTGATGCACACCGCCGACGATAAAGCCGCCGATGCCGTACGGCAGTTCAAGGAACGCGCGCACCGCGCCGAAGATCCCGATCTCGAGCGTGTGCATGATGGGACCGATCACGAGCAGACCGAGCAGCATCGAGACGAGCAGCGTCAGGAACGGCGTGACGATGAGATCGATGATGTCCGGCACAAAGGTCTTGAACCACTTTTGCAGACGTGCCGCAAAGATGCCGAGCACAAGTGCGGGGAGCACCGAGCCTTGGTAGCCGACCACGGGGATCGGAATGCCGAAGAGCTCCATGCTGAGCGGTACGGCGTCGCCCGATGCAATTGCGTAGGCGTTCGGGAGCTGCGGTGCAACGAGCATCAGCCCGAGCACGATGCCGATGACCGGCGTCCCGCCGAATCGATTCATCGTCGACCAGCAGACGAGCGCGGGGAGGAATGCAAACGCCGTATCCGTGAGGATCTGGCTCATACGCAGGAGATTCTCGTTCATCTCGATGCCGAGACTCTGCACCATCCCGCGCAGTCCCATGAAAAGGCCTGTCGCAACAAGCACCGGAATGACCGGAACAAAGACATCGCCGAGCGTGCGCGAAATCTTTTGCAGCGGCGTCATCTGATCGTACGCCTCCTGCTTGCTATTGGATGCACCCGCGAGATTCGTCCCCGCGACGAACGCCTCGTATACCTTATCCACAAAGCCCGTGCCGAGGATGATCTGATACTGTGCGGCGGCAAAGAACTGCCCCTTCACCCCGTCGATGTTCTCAATCGCCTTCTCGTCGATGATCGATTTATCGTTCACAATGAGACGCAGACGCGTTGCACAGTGCTCCGCGCTGCGGACATTCCCCGCCCCGCCGACGTATTTCCAAATGAGCTTTGCGACGCGCTCCTCCTTCGGCAGATTAGGGTCGATGTTGGTCTCCGCTGCTGCCATGACGGATGCCCGTTCCGCAGAGCCTGCCGGCTCTTCCGCAGCGTCATCGCCGCCCGAGGAAATCTCCGCTCCGTCCAGCGTGAGCGTGATCTTCCCATAGTCCGCCGCATTCGTCACGAGGACGGGCGTCGTTGTCTCGTAGCCCGCCGCCTTGATGCCCGCAGGATCGAACTCGAGCAGGAGCTGTCCGCGCTTTACCGTATCGCCCTGTGCGACATGCGCCGTAAAATGCTCTCCCGCAAGCTTCACGGTATCCACGCCGACGTGGATCAAGAGATCCATCCCGTCTGAAGAATGAATCCCGATGGCGTGCTTCGTATCGAAGAGCACCGTCACCTCGCCGTCCACCGGCGAAACGACGCGCCCCTCGGGATCGGCAATCGCAGCGCCGCGCCCCATCGCACCGCTCGCAAATGCCGGATCCGATACCTCCGAAAGAGGAATGAGCCGCCCGCGCAGCGGGCTGTCAATACGAACGTCCTGCATATCAAATCCCCCCTATAAAATTTTTCCTTGAAATCCCCCGGATAATTTATGATTCCTTCTATTGAAGTCAAGTGTACTAAGTTCCCTTTCACTTGTCAATAAAGGCGCCGTGAAAGAATTTACAAGGAGAAACCGTTGTGGTACAATGAGATTCATATGAATTTCGGGTCATCATTCAGGGAGGTCATACGAATGAGCGTAAAATACGAAATCACATCTACCGCCATCGGCAAGCTGGCGCGTAAATTCCTTGAAACGAACAGCAGCGTGATCCTGCTCGACGACGGCACGCATCCCAACCTCGCCGAGATGGTGGTCGAGCATACCCCGGGCGAGCTGAAGGAGGATATTTCCGTCGGTGACACGCTCACCGTTGGAAAGCAAAAATACAAGGTCACACGGGTCGGCGAGAACGCCAACGATACCATCCGCGAGAACGGACACTGCACACTGCTCTTTAACACAACCGGCTCGATGCCCGGGCAGATCGAAGTCGAGGGCGGCAGCGTCCCCTCGCTCATGCAGGGACTCACCTTTTCTTTTGCAGGAAAATAATCGCATCGTTTTGGGAGACTTTCATGGAATGTTTTAACCATCCCGGTGCGCCTTCCGTTGCGTCCTGCGAGGAGTGTCATAAGCACCTATGCCGCATTTGCGCCGTTGATCTGGGTTCATTCATCCTCTGCCCAACATGTTTCTCCAACTTCATTGCGATGCAGGAAAAACATATAAGATCACTGCGCCGCCGTTTCATTGTAGGGATTGTCTTGGTCGTACTCTTTGTACTTCCCTATGTACGCGGCATTGGCAGCTTCTCAGACTTGACCGAGCTCCTGCTGCTTGCTCTTTGGATACTGTCGTTCCCCATTTCCCTCTACATGATGAGAGGCGCCCCCGACCCATATGTCCCCACATCGTTTTCCGCCGCCGGCAATCTGGCTCTTTTTCACTGGTTCACAGCGCTGCTCATCGCGCCCGTCAATCTGATACGCGCCTATCGCAGCTATCATGATTTTTCTGCCGCTGTCGCGAGCAATAAAACCCATTTAGAAGACGTCATCAAAGCCGGCAGCCTGTAACACAATCAGAAAGAGACTACCGCACGAGGAAGGTTCGTGCAGTAGTCTCTTTTTGTTATCAGACGTAATCTCCTCTTTCACTCCGGCTTGATATGCCCGCTCTGATACGCACGCAGCAGTTCATGCAGGTCGGCGATCTCGGCGGCGATCACGGCGCCGCGGTCAGTGTCCCGCACGATGGTCTGCCGCGATTGGAGTTCGACGGTCTGCGAGACGGACTCGATGTCTTGGTTCTCCTTGAGCGCGTCTCTGACGCTCGCGATCTGTTGATGCTGGAGCAGGCGCAGGCCGCGCGAGTTGTAGATCAGCGTATAGCCGGAGATGCCCGTCTTGGCGCGGAAGGCGGCGGCGAATCCACCGTCGATGACGAGCGCGCGACCGCCCGCGCGCAGGGGGCTCTCCCCTTTTTTCACCTTGACGGGGACATGTCCGTTGATGATGTGCCCGCGCTTCGGGTCGAGGTCGAATTCCTCCAATATTTTCTCGCAGATGCGCTCGTCCTTGATCAGGCGGAAATATGGATCGGACGGCTCCTCCCATGTGCTCTCGTCGGCAATGAACGAGCGTTCAAAGGTCGTGAACGAGCGCCCCGATGTCGGCGCGAGCAGGCCGCACCACAGGAAATACATGAAGTCGAGCCCTTCCTGCGTGCGCGCGTTCCACGCTTCGCGCGCCTTTTCCTCGCAGAAATCCATCCATGCACGCCCGCGATATTCTTTTCCTTTATATGTGACGGTGCGGAACTCGCCCTCTTCGTCGAGGAGGACACAGGCGTGGAAGAGCAGGTTGCCGTTATAGCGCGTATACATACTGCCGCGCTGATAGAGATAGTCCACATGGCGCTGGAGCACTTTGCTCTCGAGGAAGTACGAGCGCAGATCCTCGATGATGTGCCGTTCCTCCTCGGTCAGCTCGTAGCAGTCCGTACCGTCGTCAATGGTCGGGAAATATGCGCTCTCTAGCTCAACGCGCCGCCCGTTTCCAAGCGTGACATAGGACGAGCGGAAGTCAATCTTATCGAGGAGCAGACGATCCTCCATGCGGAAATCCGGATTGCGGCGGATGAGCGCGCCCTCGAGCTTGAACATCATCATCGTTATGGCGCGCTCCGCCGCCTTGATCGGGTTTTCGTCCGGATAGATGCGCGAGGCAAATGTAGAGAGCGGACGCAGGCTGATGCCGTAGCCGCGTTCGAGGACGTCGGTATTGCGGTAGCGGAGAGAGTTGCGGATCACGCCTGCGATGCAAACCTCGCTGCCGAGCGCCGCGCCCATCCATAGAACGTCATGATTGCCCCACTGAATATCGACGGAGGGGTGCTCCATGAGGAGGTCCAAAATACCGTCAGGGCGGTCACCGCGGTCAAAGAAGTCACCGACGATGTGGATGCGCTCGACGGCAAGCCGCTTGATGAGGACACTGAACGCCTCGATATAATCCGTACCTCCGCCGATCTCAACGATCGTTTCGATGAGCTGCTTATAGTAAAAGAGCTGCGCCTCATCCTGCTCGGGACGCGTGTTCATCAGCTCGACGATGACGGACTCATAGCGTTTCGGAATGTAGCTGTATACCTTTGACGCAGGGAATTTCCAGCTCATGAGCTTCGTCAGCTCGAGGAGGTTCGCGAGGTTCTGCTGGTACCAAATCGCGGTATTCTTCCCCTCTGCCGCAAGCTGCTCAACTTTTTCGCGCGGATAGTAGATGAGCGTGCAGAACTCCGCCTTATCCTCCTCCGTCATGCGCTCGCCGAAGCAGTAGTCCACCTTTTCCTTGATGACGCCGGAACAGTTGTTGAGGATGTGAAAGAACGAATCGTACGCGCCGTGCAGGTCGCTCATGAAATGCTCCGTTCCTTTCGGAAGCATGAGCTGCGAGCGGAGATAGACGATCTTTTCGTAGACAATCTCCTTGGTCGGATATTTCTCCGCCATAAGGCGGAGCACCTTCTCCCGATTTGCCTCTTCATGATGCGTGTTCATGCCGCTTCCTCCTACAAAATTTTTCTACTCTTCTGTATTCTAACATTGAACCGAATTGATTTCAAATGAATAATCTGTTTCCTGATGCAAAAGCGACATAGTACGAAAGCTTCCGGTTGTATGATTTACCATATCACCGGCGTGTGAGATAAATTTGTCTCTTTCCCTCGCCTATGGTATAATTTTCTCGAAAAATTGTCGTTCAAAAAGGAGCCGAGTGTCCTTGAAAAAATATTTCTCGAGTTTTTTCCACTTCATCGGGAGTGTCATCCTCGCGTCGGTGGTCGCCGGCTATTGGTATGTCGCGGGCGATATGGCGCTCGAAACGGCGTCTGAGGTATTCGTCGGCGTGTTCCTCGCCGCGTCGCCGCTTCCCTTCATCCTATCACGCCGGCTCATCGCGCTGCGCATCAAGCGCTGCCTCAAGGCATCCGCCGTGACGTGCGGCAGAACCGCCGCTCTCACGGAGCTGATGCGTGTCGATACCGTTGCGTTCAACCGCAGCGGCACGCTGACGGAGGGCAGTGTGTTTATCTCAGGACTCGTCCCAGAGGGCATGACGCAAGGCTCTCTGCTCTCCCTCGCCGCAAGCGCGGAGCGCGAAGCGTCGCACCCATATGCACATGCGATCTACGATACGGCGGTGCAGCGCGGTCTGCACCTGCAGCGACACTCCGCTGCACGCGAAACCGAGAGCTTCGGCGTGGAGGCACTGATTGCACGTACACCCGTACGTGTCGGCAAGAAGGAATTTTTACAGGATGAGGATGTAGAGATCAGCGCCGCACTCCTCACCCGTGCCGATCAGCTCGCGACCAGCGGACAGACACCGCTCTTCGTCAGCTCAAGCAAATATGCGCGCGGCATCATCGCCGTACGCGACGACGTGCGTGCCGATGTCAGGCGCACGCTCGGCGAACTGCGGCGCCGCGGGCTCACCCTCATGCTGCTGACGGGCGAGACAAAGCGCCTTGCGAACGCTACGGGCAAGGAGCTCCACATCGCCGAGGTGCGCGGTGACCTCACCGCCGCAGACAAGGCGCGCGAGATCCGGCTGCTCCAATCGCGCGGCGCAGTCGTCGCAATGGTTGGGGATCCGGAGGCGGATCAGCCCGCACTGCGCGCCGCCGACATCAGCATCGGCTGCCCCTCCTCATTCATTCGCCCGCATGCGGAAACAGAAGAAAAAGATCCGCTGCACGAAGAACTTCTGCGCAGTTCTCTTGATGCCGACACCCCCGCGGCGCAGCCCGTCGAGCCTCTGATGCCGGCTGAGGATGCGGCATACTTCGAGGCTCAGGCGCTGCGCAGCCAGGGACGCACGGAGAACTATACCCCCGACATCATACTCGATGTACAGGGACTGCCGGGACTCGCCGCGCTCCTCGATGCCGGAGATGCCGCTCGTTCCCGCGCCAAACAAAACAGCGGGCTGGCATTCCTCTTCCTCCTTTTCTTCACCGTACTTGCGGCAGGTGCCCCCGCCTTCTTCGGAGGCATCGCACTTCCTTTCGTTTTCGTCGTTGGTTCGCTCGTTATAATGCTTGTTTTGCTCGCGGTAAATGCCCTAAGATAACGGCTATAATAAAAATTATTCTTATATAGTAAAATATATCAACTTAACTTGTATTTCATTTTGACCTATGATATAATTCATCCAATTCAGGGCTTTCGTCTTAAACATATAGACGAAAGCCCGGGGTATTATATTACAGGTCATTTTATTTTATCTTTTTAGGAGGGTTTTGGAAATGGAAGAAGTGCTGCTGTCGCGATGGCAATTTGCCATCACGACGATCTACCACTTTCTCTTCGTTCCGCTCACGCTCGGCATGGCGATTTTCGTTGCGCTGCTCGAGACGTGCTATGTGCGGACGAAGAATCCTGAGTGGAAGAAAACCTGCCGCAAGCTGCTGAATTTTTTTGGCACACTGTTTCTCATCAATTTCGCCATGGGCGTTGTTACGGGTCTTGTGCAGGAATTCCAGTTCGGTATGAACTGGTCGGAGTATTCGCGCTTCATGGGCGATATTTTCGGCGCACCGCTCGCGCTCGAGGCACTGACGGCGTTCTTCCTCGAGTCGACGTTCCTCGGCATTTGGATGTTCGGCTGGGACAAGCTCTCCGAGAAGGCGCACTGCGCGTGCATTTGGCTGGTCGCCATCGGCAGCAACCTCTCCGCGTTTTGGATTCTCGTCGCGAACTCGTTCATGCAGCATCCTGTCGGCTACACGCTTGCCAACGGTCGCGCGGAGATGGCGAGCTTTGGCGAGCTCATAACGAACCATTACATCCTCGGCGAGCAGTCACATACGCTCTTCGCGGGCATCACAACGGCGGGCTTTGTCGTCATGGCGGTCTCCGCGTGGAAGCTCCTCAATGACAGCGCGTCGCGCTATGCCTTTACGCAGGCGATCAAGGCGGGCGCGATCTACACGATGGTCGGCGTCGTGGGCGTCATCGCGAGCGGTCATTTCCACACGCAGTATCTGGCGCAGGCAAGCCCGATGAAGCTCGCCGCGATGGAGGCGCTGTGGGACACGGAAGATCCCGCGCCCTTTGCCGTTCTCGCCTACCCCAATATGGAACAGGGCAAGAACGATTTTGAGATCACGATTCCCTACATGTTCTCGTTCATGGTGCACGATAAGCCCTCGGGCGAGGTGCGCGGCATCAACGACCTGCAAAAGGAGGCGGTCGAGAAGTACGGTGCAGGCGACTACCGTCCGCACGTCACGCTCCTCTTCTACGCGTTCCGCGCGATGGTTGGCGCCGGGTTCTTCATGGTGCTCGTCTCGTTCCTCGTGTACTATTTCGCAAAGAAGAACAAACTGGAGTCGATGCAGAAACTCCTCTTTGCGCTGCCGTGGCTCGTCGTGATCCCCTTTATCGCGAACTCCGCAGGATGGATCGTCGCGGAGATGGGCCGTCAGCCGTGGCTTGTTGTCGGTCTGCAAAAGACGGTGGACGGCGTGTCGCCGAACCTCACCTCTCCTGAGATTTGGTTCACGATGCTCGGCTTCACCGTGCTCTATCTCCTGCTCATCGTGACGGCGCTCTACATCGCGTTCCGCTTCATCCGCCGCACGCAGATCACGGCGGCACCGGAAGGAGGCGCACAATAATGGATTACAATATTCTTTGGTTTGTCCTCATCGCCGTGCTCTTCACGGGGTTCTTCTTCCTCGAGGGCTTTGACTACGGCGTCGGCACGCTGCTCCATTTTATTTCAAAGGATGAAAAGGATCGCACGCAGATCATTCAGACCATCGGTCCCGTTTGGGACGGCAACGAGGTATGGATGATCACGGCGGGCGGCGCGATGTTCGCGGCGTTTCCGCACGTCTACGCGACGATGTTCAGCACGTTCTACATCGCGCTCTTCCTCATGCTCGTCGCGCTCATCCTGCGCGGCGTGGCGTTCGAGTTCCGTCATCACCGCGACGACGACGAGTGGAAACGCCGCTGGTCGTGCGCGCTGACGTTCGGCAGTGTGATCCCGGCGTTCCTGTGGGGCGTCGCCGTCACGAACCTCATCGCGGGACTCCCCATCGGCGCGAATATGGTCTATCAAGGCGGGTTCTTTGACCTCCTCACCCCCTATACCGTCGTCGGCGGCGTGACCTTCCTCTGCGTGTTCGCGTTCCACGGCGCGGCGTTCCTCTCGCTCCGCCTGACGAACACCTACCTGCTCGATCGGGCGCGCACGCTCGCGCTGAAATTCGGCGCGGCAGCGGCGGTCTTCTATGTGCTCTGCATGATCCTCACCTATACGGAGACGGATCTCTATGACAGCACGGTCGCGGGCGCGGCGCTCTTCGTCTCGGCGGTGCTCTTTGTCGCGGGACTCGGCGCGATGTATATGCGCGCACAAAAGCCGGCGTTCATCCTCGGCGGTCTCGCCATCGTCGGCACGACGGTCGGGTTCTTCGCGGGGCTCTTCCCGCGTCTCATGGTTTCGAGCCTCAATCCGGGCTGGAGTCTGACGATCCGCAACGCGTCGTCCACGGAGTACACGCTCTCGATCATGACGGTCGCAGCGGTAATCCTTGTGCCGATCGTCCTCATCTATCAGATTTGGACGTATTATATCTTCCGCAAGCGCATCACGCCTGAGAGCGCCGCACATACGGAGTATTGATCCCAAACGGATATGAAACGACGCATTCTATTTGATACGTTAAAGACACAAAAGAATATATTCTATGCGCGCATCGGCACCGAACTGATCAGTTCACTGCTCGTCGTCGCCGCCGCATGGGAAACCGCGTCCGTCGTGAACCTCGTGTTCATCGAGGGGCGCGGGAGCGCGGAAACAGCACCGGACCTCACGGTGCTGTTTTTGTGCCTGCTCTTCACGGCGCTCCTGCGTATGCCGAAGGCACGTCTTGAACGGCGGCTCTCCGATGCGGCGCGCCTATCCTGCCGCAAGAAACTCCACGCGGCGCTGCTCGCGGAACGGCACGATGTGTCGGGGCTATTGACGCTTGCGCTCGAGCGGGTCGATGCGCTCGATCAATATTTTCGCACGGTACTGCCGACGGCGATCTCGTTCGCTGTGCTCGTGCCGCTGATTCTCATCGTTGCGGCGATCCTCGATCCGCTCTCCGCCCTGCTCTTCCTCGCAACGCTGCCCATCGCGCCGTTCCTGCTCTACCTCATCGGGCGCGCGACGCGGCGCGCGAGCGAGCGGCAGTGGGACGAGATGTCACGGCTCACATCGGGATTTGGCGAGTTGATCCGTGCGGCGATGACGCTGAAGATCTTTCGCCGCAGTGAGGCGGAGGGCAAGCATCTCGCGCGCATGAGCAGATCCTTTTCCGAGGCGTCCCTGCGCGTCCTGCGGCTTGCGTTCATCTCCTCCTTTGCACTGGAGCTGATCACGACGCTCTCCATCGCGCTCATCGCCGTATCGATCGGTCTGCGGCTCGTCGAGGGCATGATGGATTTTTGGACGGCGTTCTTCGTCCTCATCCTCGCGCCGCTCTTCTATCAGCCGCTGCGCGAGGGCGGCATCGCGTTCCACGCGGCGATGGAGGCAAAGACTGCCGAGGAAGCCTTGCGCCCCTATCTCAGCCGCACAGTGCCCGCGGACGGCGCGCAAAGCCGCGTCCTCTCCCCGCCCGCACTCGCCGCGTCGGAACTCACCTACCGCTATCCGTTGACGGAAGAAGCCGTGCTGACGCATCTCTCCATCATATTTCCTGCCGGAAAACGGACGGTGCTCGCAGGGGCAAGCGGCACGGGAAAAACGACATTGCTCACCCTGCTCGCGGGGCTTGCCGCGCCGACGGAAGGAAGCGTCCGGATCACGGACGGCGCGGGCGCGGCGCACGCCTTTGATTTGGCAACGCTCTCGGAGAACACGAAGTGTGCCCTCGTCAGCTATGTGCCGCAAGAGCCGCATATCTTTGCCGCGACGCTCGCGGAAAACGTCACGCTGTGGCAGGAGAACCGCAGTCCGGAGGACGCCGCCGCCGCGCTCGAGGGCGCGGCGCTTGGCGACTTCCTGCGCGCCCTGCCGCAGAGACTCGATACCCCGCTCGGCGCAGGCGGGCATCCGCTCTCGGCAGGTCAGCGGCATCGTCTCGGCATCGCGCGTGCCCTCTGCGCCGCCCGCCCGGTCGTGCTCCTTGACGAGCCGACGGCGGGACTGGACGCAGAGACGGAAGAGCGCGTTCTCCAATCGCTGACGGCGTTCGCTCATCGGCGCACGCTGATCGTATCCTCCCATCGCCCCGCGGTCATGGCGTGGGCGGATGAAATCATTACGCTGGGAGGTGAGACGTGATGCAGACCGTGTCCGTTTTGCGCCGCCTGCTCGCCTTTGCCGCGCCCGCAAAGGCGCTCCCCGCGCTCCTTGCAGGAACGCTTGCTGTCCTATGCGCCGTGGGGCTCATCGGCACCGCCGCATGGATCATCGCAAGCGCCGCGCTCCGCCCGCCCCTCTCGGCGCTCGCCCTCGCCATTACGCTCGTGCGCGCCTGCGGCATCGGGCGCGCCGTGTTCCGCTATCTCGACCGCTGGTTCTCCCACGTGCTCGCCTTTGACTGCTATGAAAAGCTCCAGCGGGAGACCTATGCGCGTGCCGCGGAGACGATTCCCCTGCGTGCGGGGGGCGTGCGCGAGGGCACGTTCCTGCACGACCTGCTCACGGGCTGTGAGACACTGCGCGATTTCTACCTGCGCACCGTGCCACAGCCCGTCATCGCAGGGATTCTGACGGCGATGACCTGTGCCGCCCTCCTGCCGCTAACGACGCTCGGCGCGGCGGCTCTTGCCGCCGTCTTTCTGCTCCACCTCGTCCTCCCCGTGCTCATTCTGCGCGAACGCAGTCTGCGCGAGGAGAGCGCCGCCTACCGCGGCGTCCTGCTCGATCTCACGGCAGGGCGGGACGAGCTGATCGCGGCGGGGGCTATTCCACACGCGGAGGAACACCTCTCACGCGCGGCGTCCGCTTTTCAAAGCAGTACGCGGCGGCGCAGTCTGTCCCGCGACCGCCTCTTCTGCGCGCTCGACGTGCTGCGCACCGGACTTTGGATTGCGCTCATCATCCTGCTCATCCCGCACGTCGCGGCGGGAAATATCAGCGGTGTGGCATTCGCCGTATGGGTGCTCGTGCTCGAAGCGGTGCTCGCCGAGTATCGCCCCCTGCCTGCCGCCGCGCTCGGCATGTCCGAAGCACGGCGCGCGGCGGAGACGATTCTGCCGAACGGCAATGCCCCGGCACATACGGACACATCCGGCACATTGTTAAAAACCGCCGACGCTCCTCCCCCGGAAGCACAGACGGATGCTCCGCTCGTCGACGTACGGCATCTTTCCTTCGGCTATGATCCCGCGCTTCCCGTTCTGCGCGATCTCTCCTTTACCATCAAATGCGGCGAACATACCGCCGTCATCGGGGAAAGCGGCGCGGGCAAAACGACGCTTGCAAGCCTCATGCTCCGCCTATGGGAGTGCGACGGCGGGACAATCCGCTATCGCGGCGTTCCGGCACACGCGCTCTCGCTCGCCGAGACGCGCGCGCTCTTCGGCGCGGCGCTGCAAGGCAGCTATCTCTTCAGCACATCGATCCGCGATAATTTCATGCGCCTGCATGAGGGAATCACCGAGACGCGCATCCTCCGCGCGCTCGAAACGGCACAGCTCGCCGACGTCGTACGCGCCCTGCCCCGCGGCCTTGACGAACCGCTCGGCGAGAATGCGGCGCGGCTCTCGGGCGGACAGCGCAACCGGCTCCTCACCGCGCTTGCGCTTGCTTCGGACGCCCCCGTCCTCCTGCTCGACGAACCGACGGCGGGATTGAATGCGGAACTCGGCGAACGCCTCATCCGCGCCATCCTCACGGCGCTCAGCGCCGAAGGGCGCACACTTATTGTCATCACGCATGATCTGCCCTTGCTGGATCATATGAAACAGGTAATACGGCTATGAATCAAGAAATATTTCACCGGCTCGTCCACGTTGTTCTCGATCGTCTCGGCGCATCCGCGCCGCCCCACGATCTCTTTGCGGGCGGTGCGGACGATTGGCATTCGCGCGCGCGGCTCGCCCACTTCCTTTTACAGATGCCCGAGCACCGTGCCGACGGCATCGCGCTCCTCCAAAGTACTGCCGACGCGGAGGTCAACGAAGATCTCGCGCAGGATGTCGAGGAGAAGGTCTACGCGCTCCAAGCCCTTTCCGCCGCAGAGTCCGAGAACCCGGAGCTGCGCGACGCGGCGCTCGAACATATCAATCTGGCGATCGAGTGTGCCGAATCCACCGATTTTCTCTACAAATACATCCTGCGCGGCGAGCTGTGGGCGGATCGGTGGAACCTCATGCACAAGATGCAGATGACCGCGGAAGCCGAGCAGGAAGCGGACGAGCGCATCGCCGCCTTTGACGGACTGGACGCCGACGTGCCGCACAACAGCTATCTCTACTACGGCTATCGGTTCAAGGCGCACCTCGCCGCCGAGCGCGGCGTCCCTCTCGTCGCCAAGGACTATATGCACATGGCGATTCACGCGATGGAGATTCCGCCCGCCTGCGAACAGCCCCTCGCGGACGCCTTTGCAGCCGCGCACGAAAATGCCGCATGGATTCTGCGCGAAATCGACCGCGCAACGCCGAATCCGGAGACGCTGCACTGGGATATATAGAATAAGAAAGCCTTTTGCCATCGGCAGTGCCGTGAACAAAAGGCTTTTTCTATGTACATTTATCGTTTTTCCAAATCAATCAAGCATCCCAACGAAGATATCCGTTACCTGATCCGTTTCCGGATTAATTTTGAATACGATACCAAAATAACTGTATCCCGCATCGTAAAAACATGAAGTAACGCGCCGCTTATTATCATACCCCGTCTTCGTCGGTGTACCGTAGGCTCCCAGCACATCCATGCGTTTCATGCCTACGGAGATGCCCTTGGACGTCGCAATGCCGTTATTCGCGGTTGTCCCCATCACCTGAACAAAGTTCATATCATCGCTAAAGACAATATAAAATGAATCACCATACTCATACATCGGTAAATCATGCATGAGCGATCGAGTTATCCGTGTCGGCTCACCATAAACGCTTTTCACATACTCTGCATTGCTTCTTATTGTAATTCCGCCCAACACACAATCATCAATAGAAATTGAAGCTGCACAGAAGGACATGAGACCAAACGTAAAAGTAAAAGCAAGAATTGCCGCAAGCCATTTCATGATAAACTCCCTCCTTCATCATAAAATTCCATATGCAGGATATTTCGACATGATGCCTTAAAATCCTCTCATGACCACAATGCATGGTTTACCGATGTAAATAATAATCCGAGACAATATGCCGCCGCATAACGGAGCCGCCCTGCAATACGGTACGGCGACTCCATATATGCGGCCGATTTGCTACCGGTGATATTGGATGCAGAGCGCCCTGAGTTTTTGCGGGTCGAGTTGGAGGAGGTAGTCTTTTTTGAGACTCCAGCGCCAGTTGATGCCGACGGTACCGGGGGTATTCATACGCGCGCGCTCGTCGAGGGCAAGGAGATCCTGCATCGGGATAATCGCCATGCGCGCGTGTGATGCGTACGCCGTCTTGATGAGGCGCTTGCAGATGGTCTGCGGGCGGTCGGACGTTGTGCCGACCATGTTCGCGAGGGTCTCGCGCATCACCTCGTCGATGTCGTGCATGTACCAGCCGACGGTTGTGTTGTTGTCGTGCGTGCCGGTGTAGATGATCGTGTTCTCCGGCACGGCGAAACCAACGCGCCCCGCTTCGTTCGGCGCGAGCATGAACTGGATAATCTTCATGCCCGGGAATCCGCAGTCCTCGCGCAGTCGATCTACCTCGCTCGTAATGATGCCGAGATCCTCGGCGACGATGTCGAGCGTGCCGAGTTCTTTTTCGATCTCGTCAAAGAACACCTTGCCGGGTCCCTTGATCCAGCGCCCGTTGATTGCGGTCTCCGCCTTGCCGTCGATCGACCAATAGGACTCAAATCCGCGGAAATGGTCGATGCGGATGATGTCAACCTGCTCGCTGAGTTTACGGAAGCGATCCTTCCACCATGCGTACTGCTCCTTCGCCATGGCGTCCCAGTCATACTGGGGATTGCCCCAGAGCTGCCCGCTCGCGGCAAAGTAGTCGGGCGGTACGCCCGCAACGGTGTGCGGCGTGCCGTCCTCATTGAGGTCAAAGAGATGTGCGTGCGCCCATACGTCCGCGCTGTCCCGCGCGATGAAGATGGGCATGTCGCCAAGAATCTCGATTCCCTTTTTCTTTGCGTAGTCGTGCAGGCGGTTCCACTGCGTGTGGAAGATGTACTGCTTGAACCGGTCGAGCTCGATCTCATCCCGCTGTTTTTCGGCGAGTTCTTTGAGCGCGGCGGGATCGCGGCGGCGAATCTTCTCCGGCCACTCCGTCCACGGGGCGCGGTCGTATTCCTTTTTCGCCGCGTGAAAGAGCGCGTAGTCGTTCAGCCAGTAAGCCTCCATCGAGCAGAAGAGCCGATAGTCCTCATTGCCCTCGCTCTCCTCCCGAAACGCCGCGAACGCCTTCTCGAGCAGTTTTTTCTTAAACTGCTTGACGCGGTCGCAGTCGACGAACGCCGTATTCGCCTGGTAGGGCAGGAAGAGGTCCTGTTCCGTCAGCCAACCCGCCTCCACGAGCTGTTCCGGATCGATCATCATGATATTGCCCGCAAACGCGGAGATCGACTGATAGGGCGAGTATCCGTATCCGACGGGACTGAGCGGGAGAATCTGCCAGACCTTTTGCCCGGCCGCGGCGAGGAAATCGACGAAACGATACGCCTCTCTGCCAAAATCTCCCACGCCGTATTTCGACGGCAGCGACGTCGGATGGAGGAGCACGCCCGCCTTGCGCTCGTAGCGGCGCGGTTCTTTGCGTTCGCGCAGGAGGAGCCCGTAAAGCGGGGGGATCTTGATCCGCAGGCGGCCGCGCTCGACCTCGTAGGTGCGCGAGGGCTTGAAGCAGTCCTCGAACGTGCCGCAGGCAAAGTCGCTGACGTCCACCTCGATCGTGATGCTCTCCTCGGTATTGCGGTTGAACGCGGCGATGAATACGCCGTCCTCCTTCTCCCGGTTGAACACGTCGTAGCCGGAGCGGATCGTGCGCGCGTAGGCGAGGGCGTCGCCCGCCCCGTAAAGCGGCAGGATGTCGCCCGTGCGCAGGGCATCGTTCTTGTTGCGCATCTCGATGAACCGCTCCACCCAGCCGCGGATCTCCTTATTGCCGTGTGCCCAGTCGTAGGGGCGGCGGTTGAACGGGTCTTTGAAGCCCTGCATCCCGATCTCGTCGCCGTAGTAAACGCTCGGCACGCCGGGATAGGTCATCTGCCACAGCGTTGCCATGAGGAGCCGGCGCGATCCGAGGTCAAACTGCTCGGGCGTCATGCGCACGCGCGACTGCTCGATCGCGGGCATCCCCTCATAGTACGGCACGCCCGCGAGCACGGTGACGGCACGCTGTACGTCGTGACTGCCGATGAGGTTCATCATCGCATAGAGGTTTTCCTTCGGGTAGTTCTCGATCTGACTTGCGAGCCGCCGCGCCGTCAGAGCGCCGTCCGCACTCCCCGTGAGAAAATCAAAGAGGATCGTGCGCAGCGGGTAGTTCATCGCTGAATCCATCTCATTGCCCGAAAGGTATTCGCGCGGCGTGCCGTACGCGACCTTGTTCGACGCGTCCTCCCACACCTCGCCGATCATCACGGCATCGGGGTCGTGCTTTTTCAGCTCCGAGAAAAACGTCTTGGAGAACGTCGGCGGCAGCTCGTCGATGACGTCGAGACGCCAGCCGGCGATGCCCTCGTTCATCCAATGATGCAGAACGCTGTTCTCGCTCGTGATGATGAAGTCCATATAGGCGGGATCGGTCTCGTTGACGTTCGGCAGCGTGTCAAAGTTCCACCAGCAGTCGTATTCGTTCGGGTAATTCCGAAAGTGATACCACGAGTAATACGGCGACTCCTCGGACTGGTACGCCCCGAGCGAGCCGTACTGCGCGCGCCGGTTGAAGTAGATGCTGTTGCTGCCCGTGTGACTGAACACGCCGTCGAGGATGATGCGAATGCCGCGCGCACGCGCTTCCTTTACGAGCGTGCGAAAATCCTCGATGTCGCCGAGCATGGGGTCGATCTTATGATAGTCCCCCGTATCGTAATGATGGTTGCTCTCGGACTCAAAGACGGGGTTAAAGTAGATGCACGAGATGCCAAGATCGGCGAGGTAGTCGAGCTTGCCGACGATCCCCTTGAGGTTTCCGCCGAAAAAGTCGTAGGCGATGATCTCCTTCGTATCCGGGTCTTTGAGATACATGGGATCGTCCGTCCAGTCCGTCCGAATGACCGCGCCTTTCTTGCGGACGATCTCGTCCCCCGCGCGCGCGAACCGATCCGGGAAGATCTGATACATGACGGCGTTCTTGAACCAATCGGGCGTGTGCGCGCCCTTGTTGTAGATCGTCACCTGATACGAAGCGGGCGCGGTGCGGCTGAGCGTGCCGACGCCGCCGAGCATCTCTTCGTTGTTGCCGTAGAAATAGGTGCCGCTTTCCGCCGTGATGATGAAATAGTACCATAGGAGACAGCCGTGATCCGGCAGATTTACCCAACAGGTATAAAAATACTGCTCCCCCTCCGTGTCCTTCGTCTCAAGCGGAACAAGACGCTCCCCCGTCCGATCCTGCCACAGGCGCACGAGCACTTGACTGATCGGTTCATAGGTGCGGATGCGGATGCCGAGCCGCAGCCGCGCGCCCGCCTCCGCCGCTCCGACAATGGAACGGTAATAGATGTTTTGTGAGTTGTGCTCCACTTGATATTGTTCGAGCATAGCGCCTCTCCTTTCCCTGAAAATAAACGCACAGAAACCACCGATGAATCGAATGTTATCATTCGGGTGTATTCATCGGCGGTTTCCTGAATTTCGCGTCAGAGCAAACATTTCCATGCGCTGCACGCAATCGTCTCTTATGCCGGAGTCCCCTTATTCTCCGATCATGATGCGGTCGTAGAGTTTCTCGTAGTCCTTCGCCGCGCGCGTCCAGCTAAAGTCGCTGTGCATCGCGGTGTAGATGAGCTGCCGCCACTCGCGCAGGTTTGCATAGGCGGCGAGGGCGCGCTTCAAGGCGTACATCATCTCGTGCGCGTTGTATTCGTAGAAGAGGAAGCCGTTCCCCTTGTCGACATCCGCGCGGTCGAACTGCACGACGGTGTCCTTCAGCCCGCCCGTCTCGCGCACGACAGGGATCGATCCGTAGCGCATGGCGATGATCTGTCCGAGCCCGCACGGCTCGAACATGGACGGCATGAGGAAGATGTCGGACGCGGCATAGATGCGCTGCGCCAGCTCGTTCGAGAAGCGGATGTTGATGGACGCCTTGTTCGGGAACCGCCACGCGAGCTCCTTGAACCAGTCCTCATAGCCGCGGTCGCCCGTGCCGAGGAGGACGAACTGGACGTCCTCGTGCTGGAGGATCTCGTCGAGCACGCGCACGACGAGGTCGAGCCCCTTGTTCTCGACGAGCCGCGTAACCATGGCGACCATCGGCGTGCGGCGGTTCTCGGGGAGTCCCAGGTCGCGCTGGAGGCGCACCTTGTTGTCGCTCTTGCCCTCGACGGCATTTTTTACCCCGTAGTTGACGTAGAGGTTCGCATCCGTCTCCGGGTTGTAGATGCCGTAGTCGATGCCGTTGACGATGCCGGAGAGCGCGGCGCGGCGACTGCGCAGCAGACCGTCAAGATGCTCGCCGTAGTATTCATACTGAATCTCCTCGGCGTAGGTCTTGCTGACGGTCGACACATAGTCGGCGTAGATGATGCCCGCCTTCATAAAGTTCACGGCGTCAAAGAATTCAAAGTCGCCGTTGTTATAATACTGCCAATCAAGCCCCAGGACGTCGGTCATGACATCCTTCGGGAAGACGCCCTGGTACTTGAGGTTGTGGATGGTAAAGAGCGTCTTGATGCCCGTGTAGCGCGGATCGTCCATGTGCTCAAGGCGCAGGAAGACGGGGACGAGCGCCGCGTGCCAGTCGTTGGCGTGGATGATGTCCGGCCAAAAGTCGAGCGCGGGGAGGAAGTTCAGCACGGCGCGGCAGAAGAACGAGAACCGCTCCGCATCGTCGGGATACCCGTAAAATCCCTCGCGGTTATAATACTCCTCATTGTCGACGAAATAATAGGTCACGCCGTCCAATACATACTTGTCGATGCCGACGAATTTATCGCGCCACGCGACGTTCAGTACGCCGTCGTAGACGTGTTCCATGGAGCTGCGGATCTCCTCGGAGATCGCGCCGTATTTCGGCAAAATGACGCGGCAGTCGACCCCGTCCCGGACGAGCGCAGGCGGGAGTGCCCCAGCCACATCCGCGAGACCGCCCGTCTTAGCGAATGGAACTGCTTCCGATGCAACATATAGAACCTTCATCCCTATATCCTCCTTTGATCCGCGCGGGCGATGCCGTAATCATCCGCTCCGCGCGCCGTTTATATCTGTTTCGTGGCTTCTTTCTCTCCTATTCCCGCACGCGGGGGATGTATCTGTCTATCCCTTCGTGCTTCTTGCTTTTTGGGGCGCGTCTTCCGCACCCTGCGCCGTCTTGCGGACGGTCTTTTTCTTGACTGCGGTCATGCCCTGTGCGCCTACTTTCTCTGCGGCGGGCTTTTTCGCCGCCGCGCGCTTCTTCGGCGCGGGCTTTGCGTCGGCATCACTTTCTGCGGTGCTCTTCTTCGCGCTCTCACGTTTCTTCGGCGCGGGCACGGCGTCGGTATCCGCTGCGGCGGGTCTTTTCGCCGCCGTGCGTTTTTTCGGCGCGGGCTTTTCCTCTGCCGCGGTCTCTGCCTTTGCCTTCACCGCCCCTTCTTCTTCGGGGCGGGCTTAGCCCCCTCGTCCGCTGCGGTACTCTTCTTGCGGGCGGCCGCCGCTTTTGGCTTAGCGGACGTTACTTTTTTTTTGCAACGGCATCGGCGATCTCGGGCAGCTTGCTGACGGGCGTACCCGCCCCGCTCTGCCGTTTCAGCCGGTAGAATGTAGATGCGAGCGGCGGGACGGTGATGACGATGGACTGCTCGCGCCCGTGATACGCATAGTCCTCGCTCACAAGATCCCCCGCATTGACGACGCCGCTGCCGCCGTACGCCTCCTCGTCCGAGTTGAACACCTCGACGTATGTGCCCTTCGTCGGCACGCCGATGCGGTAGCCCTGATGCACCTCGGGTGTGAAGTTATGCACACAGACGAGGAAGTCGCTCGGATCGTCCGCGCGGCGCACGAGCGCGATGATGCTGTTCTCATTGTCATTGCAGTCGATCCACTGGAACCCGCTCCAGTCGAAATCCACCTGCCAAAAGCATGTATTTTCGACGTAAAACTTATTGAGCGCCTTGGAATACGCAAGCATCTTCGTATGCATCGGGTACTGCTCCACCAGATGCCAGTCCATGCTGTCGTCAAAGTTCCACTCAATGAAATGACCGAACTCACCGCCCATAAAGAGCAGCTTTTTCCCCGGATGCGCGATCCAGTAGCCAAAAAACCCGCGCAGTCCTGCGAACTTCTGCCAGTAGTCGCCCGGCATCTTTTCAATAAGCGAGCGTTTGCCGTGCACGACCTCGTCGTGCGAGAGCGGAAGGACGAAATTCTCGGAGAACGCATACATGAGTGAGAATGTGATCTTGTCCTGGTTCCACTTGCGGTAGATGGGATCGAGGCTCACATAGTCGAGCATATCGTTCATCCAGCCCATGTTCCACTTGTAGTTGAAGCCCATGCCGCCCATGTAGACGGGCTTCGAGATGAGCGGCCACGAGGTCGACTCCTCGGCGATCATCAGCGCATGCGGATGATACTTGAAGATCGTCTCGTTGAGCTTTTTGAGGAAATCCATCGCCTCGAGGTTGCCCGTGTCGCCATATTTGTTCGGCTGCCACTCGCCGTCCCTGCGCCCATAGTTGAGGTACAGCATGTTCGCGACCGCGTCGATGCGCAGTCCGTCGATGTGGAACTCCTCGAGCCAAAAGAGAGCGTTCGAGATGAGGAAGCTCTGCACCTCCGTCCGCCCGTAGTCAAAATTCGTCGTACCCCACTCGCGGTTCTCCGCGCGCGTCTCGTTGTCGGATTCGTAGAGGTTCTTACCGTCAAACCGGCGCAGCCCCTGCTCGTCCTTGCAAAAATGCCCCGGCACCCAGTCCATGATGATGCCGATGCCGTTTTGATGCGCAGTGTCGACGAGATAGCGGAAATCGTCAGGTGTGCCGTAGCGGCTCGTCACGGCGAAATAGCCCGTCGCCTGATAGCCCCACGAGCCGTCGTATGGATGCTCGCAGAGCGGCATGAATTCGATGTGTGTGTAGTTCATATCCTTGACATAGCCGATCAATTGATCCGCCATCTCACGATAGGAGAGGTATTCGCCCTCGAGCGTGCGCCGCCATGAACCGGCATGGACTTCGTAGGTGAGCATCGGACGCTCGTACGACGTTTCGCGCGCCTTTTGCTCCTGCCACGCGCCGTCCTGCCATTCGTATTTCGTCATGTCGTACGTGCGCGACGCCGTCTGCGGTTTTTTCTCCGCATAGAACCCGTAGGGATCCGCCTTCATGATGCGCGGTCCGCCCCACTGCGGCTCGATGGCGTATTTATAGATCTCGCCCTCGCCGAGTCCCTCGACAAAGGTCTCCCAGATCTCGCCGTCGGCAATACGGTTCATCGGGTTCAAAAGGGCATTCCAATCATTGAACACGCCGACAACACTGACGGCTTTCGCGTTCGGCGCCCACACCGTAAAGCGCACGCCGCGTTTTCCGTTCCGCTCGAGGAAATGCGCACCCAGCATCTCCTGTGCATGATAATTTGTCCCCTGATGAAAGAGGTAAAGATCAAACTCACTTAACGCTGATGTTTTCACAAAATCCCCTCCTAAATATGATCTGAAAGCGGCTGTTACGAGATGACGACGGGGTGGATATCCCAAATATCCCGCGCATATTCATCAATCGTACGATCGGACGAGAACCCGCCCGAGTGCGCGACATTCATTGCCGCCGTGCGTGCCCAGCCGTCCTTGTCCTTGAAGCGGCGCATCACCTCCAGGCGCGCGTCGTCATACGCGTTGAAATCCTTCAGGATGAAGAACTCGTCGTTCGCGTGCAGGAGATAGTCGTAGATGGAACGGAAATCTCCGTAAGTGCCGTCGACCAGTTGGTTCATCACCGTGCGCACCTTCTCGTTCGCATGGTACTCATCCCACGCGGAGTAAGTGCCGCCCGCATAGTAATTCATAACCTCTTCGGCGCGCAGGCCAAAGATGACGCAGTGATCGTTTCCGACCGCCTCGCGGATCTCGACATTCGCGCCGTCGAGCGTGCCGAGCGTGATGGCGCCGTTCATCATGAACTTCATATTGCCCGTGCCGGATGCCTCCTTCGACGCCGTCGAGATCTGCTCGCTGACGTCCGCCGCGGGGTAGACCAGCTCACCGATGGAGACACCGAAGTTCTCAATGAAGATGACCTTCATGAACTTCGAGACATTTGGATCGTTATTGATCTTCTCCGCCACAGTATTGATGAGACGAATCGTCTCCTTTGCAATGTAGTAGCCGGGTGCCGCCTTGCCGCCAAAGAAATAGGTGACGGGCTGCGAGAGGAACGCAGGATCGCTCTGCGCGCGGTGATAGCGGTACATGATGTGCAGGATGTTCATGAGCTGGCGCTTGTACGAGTGGATGCGCTTCACCTGAATATCGAACATCGAATCCGGGTTCAGCTTTATCCCGTTGTGCTGTTCGATGTAGCGGGCAAGCCCCTCGCGGCGCAGATGCTTGATCTTCATCAAACGCTCGCGGAACGACTTGTCGTCCACATAGTCGTGCAGCCCGCGCATCTGCTCCGGGTGGCGGTGCCACGAATGACTGCCGAGCACCTCGTCGATAAGTGCCGACAACTCCGGATTTGCCCCCATGAGCCAGCGCCGATGCGTGATGCCGTTCGTCTTGTTGTTGAACTTGCGCGGCGTGTAGTCATAGAAATCCTTGAGCGTCGTGGATTTCAGAATGCCTGTGTGAATCTTCGCCACGCCGTTGACACTGTGCCCGCCGACGACGGAGAGGCGTGCCATGTGCACAACGCCGTCCTGAATGATGGAGAGCGCGCGTACCTTTTCCTCGTTGCCGGGGTAGCGGCGGCGCACCTCCTCAAGATGGCGGCGGTTGATCTCGTCGATGATCATATAGATGCGCGGGAGCAGGGGACGGAACATGTCAATGCTCCACGTCTCAAGCGCCTCCGGCATGATCGTGTGGTTCGTGTATGCGATCGTGTCGCGCGTGATCGCCCACGCATCCTCCCAGGTCAGCTGTTCCTCGTCCACAAGGATGCGCATCAGCTCCGCCACGCAGAGTGCCGGATGCGTATCGTTGATATGTATGCCGATCTTCTTGCCAAAATCGTAGATGCTCATCCCCGTCTTCTTGTAGTGACGCACAATGCTCTGTACGCCCGCAGAGACGAAGAAGTATTCCTGAATGAGGCGCATGCGGCGCCCTTCGTATGTGCTGTCGTCGGGGTAGAGGTAGCGCGTGATCGCCTCGACGAAACTGCGGTAGTCGTTGCGCTGCTGGATCTGCTCCTGCGTCAGCATCCCGTAGTCGGAGAAATCGCGGTTGACCTCCGCGTTCCACAGCCGGAGCGTGTTGACTGTCGCGTTGTGATAGCCGACGATCGGCATATCGTACGGCACCGCCATGACAATCATGGGATCCTCGTGCACGAGCTCTAGTTTACCGCCGCCAACATCACGCATGTACGCATTGCCGCCGAATTTGACATCGACGGATTTATCCGGCTTGCGGTACTCCCACGCAAAACCGTCGCGCAGCCAGTTGTCCGGGATCTCGACCTGGTTGCCGCCGACGATCTTCTGCTCGAAGAGCCCGTACTGATAGCGGATGCTGCATCCGTGTCCCGGGAGGCGATGCGCCGCGAGCGAGTCGATGAAGCAGGCGGCGAGACGACCGAGACCGCCGTTTCCAAGCCCCGCGTCAGGTTCTGCCTCGTAGGCGTCACTGAGCTTGAGGTGAAAATCCTCAAGCACTTCTTTGAGCGCTTCTTCAATGCCAAGATTGATGAGGTTTGCCTTGAGCAGGCGCCCCAGCAGGAACTCGATGGAGAAATAGTAAATCTGCTTTTCCCTGCGCTCGGAGTATTGCTTATTCGTCTTGACCCAGTTGTCCGAAATGGACTGCTTGGCAGTCGCGGCGACCGTCTTGTAGATTTCGATCTCCGTCAGCTGATCCACATCACGCCCGAACATAACGTGTGCCGTCGTGATGAACCTGCTCTTCAAGATTTTCTTCATTGTGTCAAGCGCTTTCCCCTTAGGGCTTGTAACATGATCCTTTTGTGCCAAATCGTCCACTCCTTTTCCAAAAGCGTCGTCCCCTATCCCTCGCCGCACATGCGACATCCCCATGAGAGTCCCCGGGAAACAAGAAGCCGCTAAAGCACCTTCCCGCCCCCTGCAGGCGGGTGAGAAATGACTCTAACGGCAAAACATGCTGTGTTAAATCGTGATATTCTTCTTGATGACAAGGGGATACTCCTGTGCCCCCTTGAGCCATTTTTCTGCCGTGATGACGACATTCTTGTCGCAGACGACGTTCTCGACGAGCGCGCCGTCGCGGATATCGCATTTCTGCATAATAATGGAATTTTTGATCTTCACATCCTTGCCCACCTTAACCCCGCGGAACAGGATGCTGTTCTCCACTTCACCGCGCACGACGCAGCCGTTCGCAATGAGCGAGTTCGTCACCTTCGCCGTCTCCTTGTACTGCACCGGCACACCGTCCTTGATCTTCGTGTAGATGGGGCGATCTCCCATGAAGAGGCTCTCCCACACCTCCGGATCGAGAATCTCCATGTTCGCACGGTAGTAGGTGGACATCGAATCCACATGCGCCATGTAGCCGTCGTGCTCGTGCGCAAACATCGTATAGTCTGCCGCTCGGCGAATGATGCCGTCGAGGACAAAGTCCTGCCCGCCGTGCTCGTAAGCATAGCGTACAATGTCGACAAAGGAGCGCTTATCCATGAGATAGATGCCCATCGACACCTTCATTCCTTGATAAGCGACGGGCTTTTCTGCAATATCGCGCACGAGCCCGTTTTCCGCCGTCTCAATGACAATGTTGTTGCCCGTATTCTCATCGATCGTCGTATGCGAGACGAGCGTAATGTCCGCGCCCGTATTCTGATGAAACCGCAGTATCTTGTCAAAGTCTATATTATAGACAAAGCTGCCGTTTGTCAGCAAAATATAGCGCGCTGACGAGTGTTCAATGAAGTCAAGATTGTGATAAAAATTCTTGAGATCTCCCTTGCGCCGCATCGCGTCCTCCTGCGAGGCAGGAAGGTAGAACAGGCCGTCGTGGCGACGTGCCAGATCCCAATCCTTTCCCGAACGCAGATGATCGAGCACAGAACGCGGCTCGTCGGGCAGCATAATACCAACCTTGTTGATGCCGGAGTTGACCATGCTTGAGAGGGCAAAATCGATCAGACGATAGCGTCCGGCGAAGGGAATGGACTCAACGGCGCGGCGATCGGCAAGCTCTCGAATGAGGCTGCCGTCCTCCTGCAGGTTGATGAGACCCATGACACTGTTCATTGCTTTCACTCCATTCTCTTCCGAACCGTCAGCCGACGCGCTGCTGAGATGCCTCCGAAAGCACCGTCTCGCCCTCGGGGATCACGGTGATCTGCGTCTCCTCACCAACGACCTGCGCGCCGGACTCGATCAGAGCGTTCTGCGCAAGGATCGTGTAGTCGACAAGCGCCCCATCCGCAACGACTGCTCCCGGCAGGAGCACGGAGTTGCGTACCACAGCACCCTTGCCGACGCGCACGCCCGGGAAAATCACCGAGTTCTCGACCGTGCCGAGAATCATCGCCCCCTCGCTGATCATCGAGCGCGTGATCTTTGCGTCTCTTCCGACAAACTGCGGCGGCATGGAGGGATTGAACGAGTAGATGCGCCACTTGCCCGACAACTCAAACGGCGGCTCGTCCTGCAGGAGATCCATGTTCGCCTGCCACAGGCTCTCGATCGTCCCGACGTCCTTCCAGTATCCGTTGAAGGCGTAAGAATACAGCCGCCCCTCGTCGGCGAGCATCTTCGGGATGATGTCCTTGCCGAAGTCGTGGCTCGACGTCTCGCTCTTTGCATCCTCCGTCAGATACTTCGCAAGATAGTCGCGGTTGAAGATATAAATACCCATCGAGGCGAGGTTGCTCTTCGGCTTTGCCGGTTTCTCCTCAAACGCGACAATCCGTCCGCTCTCGTCCGTATTCATAATGCCGAAGCGCGGCGCCTCGTCCCACGGCACTTCGAACACGCCGATCGTCGCCTGTGCCTTGCATTTCTTGTGATGCTCGAGCATCCACGCATAGTCCATCGTGTAGATGTGGTCGCCCGACAGAATGAGCACGTAGTCGGGATCCGACATATCGATGAAATTGAGGTTCTGGTAAATCGCATCAGCCGTACCGCGATACCACTCCGCCCCCTTTTCGCGCGCATAGGGAGGCAGGACGAAAAGCCCGCCGTCGCGTTTGTCGAGATCCCACGCGCTGCCCGACCCGAGATACTGGTTCAGCTCGAGCGGCCGGTACTGCGTGAGAACGCCGACCTTTTCGATCCCCGAATTGACGCAGTTGCTCAGCGGGAAATCAATGATGCGGTACTTCCCCCCGAACGGTACCGCGGGCTTTGCGACGCGCTTTGTCAGCGCGCCAAGGCGGCTGCCTTGACCGCCTGCAAGAATCATTGCCAAGCACTCTGTTTTTTTCATAAGGTATTTCTCCCCTCACGGATACCGGCCGGGCGGTATCCCCATGATATATGCTATGGCAAATCGGTCGGACTCGACGTACATCCGTCCGATACACCGTGTTTCTAGCTCATTTACAATCGTTCTCTTCATTTT
Source organism: Selenomonas sp. oral taxon 137 str. F0430 (assembly GCF_000183625.1). Lineage (NCBI taxonomy): Bacteria > Bacillati > Bacillota > Negativicutes > Selenomonadales > Selenomonadaceae > Selenomonas > Selenomonas sp. oral taxon 137. The sequence continues at coordinate 450,226 of NZ_AENV01000005.1, read as the reverse complement.
GAGTTGCAGTTTGCATATCCTCCTTCCTACCTTATTTATTATATATCTTGATAACTAAATTCGATAAATACGTCCGATTTCCTGCAAAGCTTTGTCGTACTTTCACCGTTTTTTTCAATTTATAATTGAGGACGGTAAAATCGTCCTAAACGGATATATTTTTATTTATATGTGCATTATTTTTGTTTATTGGAATGTGAAAATTACGCCTGTGGAAAAAAAGATTGCAATTTCCATACCCGTATGATAGAATAGCCGAGTACATTTTTCGTCGAGGGGGTGAACGAATTGCCGAATATCAAAGCTTCTATCCTGAGTGTAAAGTCTGACGCCAAGCGTCGTGCGCGCAACGTCGCGGAGAAGACGCGCGTTCGCCGCGCCATCCGCAGTGTCAACGACGCCGTTGCTGCCGGCAATGCGGACGAGGCGAAGAACCTCCTCGTCGCAGCATACAAGTCCATCGATCAGGCGGCTGCCAACAACGTCTATCATAAGAATGCCGCAGCCCGCAAGAAGTCGCGTCTCGCCAAAAAGGTCAACGCGCTGGCACAGTAATCATAGAAAAACACCGTTTCGAATCATCGGAACGGTGTTTTTGTTGCGCCGGACGTGATGAGGGATTTTGGCGCATCACTAGGGTTACGGCATAAGGGCGTACCTGACGCGGGATTTTGGCGTCCCCCCCTCGTCACACTAGGAGATGCGTCGGAAAACATGCATACCGACACAAGCTTGAAGTAAACACAGCGCCGCCAAAATCCCAAATGCAGCCTGCAAATTCACCAGATGCGAGACAAGGCCGATCGCTGCGGGACCTGCGAGGATACCGAGGTAGCCCATCGTACTCACGGCAGAAACCGCCGCGCCGATCGGCATAACGTTCTGTTTCCCCATGAGAGAGAAAAAGACCGGAACAATATTCGCCGCCCCGATACCGATCGCAAAGAACCCCGCATAGGGGAGCGCATCCACAGGCGCGAACATAACGAGCAAAATACCGGCGCACGCGAGCAGAGCGCCCCCCACGGCAACCCGACGCTGCCCGAGCCGCTGCACGACGGCATCGCCAAGGAGACGCATGAGGAACATCGCCGCCGAGAACACCGAGAACCCTACGCCCGCGAGCGCAAGATCAAACCCGCGTACCGTCGTCAGGTAAACGCCGCTCCAATCCATCACCGCTCCCTCGCTGAGAAACGCAATAAACGCCGCGATGCCGATGAATACAATGATACCGCGCGGTATGGCGATGAGCCTGCCGCCCCCGCCGCCGTAGGGGATCAACCGGCTGCCAAACAGCCCCGTAAAGAGGAGAATAACGCCCGCCGCAATCAGCGTCGACTGCATCGGAGTCAGCCCCATCGCCCCGACCCAGACACCGTACAGCCCCGCGCCGACAAACCCGCCGATGCTCCAAAAGGCGTGCGTTCCGCTCATAATGCGCCGCCCAATGCCTTGCTCGACAATCACCGCCGCAACATTGATCACGACGTCCACACATCCCATCAGCGCGCCGAAAAGCAGAATCACCGGAACGGCGAGCAAAAGAGAATCGACCGCGCAGATTGCAACGAGTACCGCCACATAAACGACTGCCGTCACCGTCAGCACTTTGCGGCATCCAAGCCGCGTGGAGAGCGCCCCCGCCAGCGGCATTGTCACGAGCGATCCAATCCCAACGCAGAGCAGCAACATACCGAGCACATCGTCGCCGATGGCGAGCCGTTCCCGCAGGAGCGGCACAAGCGGCGCCCACGATGCCGACCCGAATCCCCCGATAAAGAAAAAAGCGCGCACCGCATGTACCTGTGCGTTACCGATATTTTTGTATTCCCCCATAGTCCCGCCCCTTTCCAAAAAACTCCTGCTATTCTATCACAGAAAAAAGATTTTGCAACGCAAAACTGCCGCACCGACGTAAAACAGTGTCAATGCGGCAGTTTTTGTTGTTTTATATGGAACCCGTCAATCAAATAGAAGGAGATGCGTCGTTCATATCGTAACCCGTATATAAATCACCGCCGGGCGCGGCGCCATATCAGGTTGTCAATGATATGACACAGCGCGCAAAAATCCTCCCGTCACTCCTCATCCTCCTCGAGAACGTTAAAGATATACACCGCCCGAATCTCAACCGGCGTTACCCCAAGATCCTCAATTGCAGCCAAAAGCCCCGATGCAAGGACGGCACGCTCCGCCGCCTTGTCCTTATCCTTCACGACGGAAAGCGCCTTGTCGTTCTGCGGGCGAAGCGTCACGATGCCGTTGCCGAAGAGTACCTTGAATTCACCGCCTTGGTTGCGATAGAGGAACTGCATCGGCTCGATCGAGTCGCTGCGAATCTCGCTCGGATCCGGAATATCAACCTTCTTCGAGGCGGGCTGAATCGAAAGTTTATTGGGGTTGTAATTGATGGCATAAATGCCGTCAAGATCCCGCGTACCGCCGTCCGTAAAGAGTACGGGAACAGCTTCCGCCGTACCGCCCGGGATGCGCTCATCCGGAATGCCGGTGCGCCCGCGGTCGCGTGCGAGGTCGTAGCCGAACGAACCGTCCGCCCCCGTGATCAGCTCATGTGCTTCAAGGGTTTTGCCGCCGGAGACGACACGGTTCTCCCATGCCCCCACGCGGTTTTGCAGATCGCCCGAGGGAACGGTCACACCACCGGAATTATCCTCCGCGGTGACGCGCGCATCCGGGACGCGTACGCCCGGTGCATTTCCACCCGCAGCCGATGTACCGCCGTCCGCCGCGCTGCGCGGCGTGTTGACCGCGGCACCTGAAACGACGGCTCTCCCGCCCGGTGTATTGCTGTCGAAGCCGCGCGGTCGGATGACGAGAGTCCCGGGCATATAGTTGAACCGGTAATTCGCCATGTTCGTCCCGCCGACATATGTTCCCGGCGCAACGCTGATCACGCCCTCATAGGTGCCAAACGGCGTACTCTCCGTCATCGACGGCGCATAAGCGGATATGATGCCGGTAATATCGTCGTCCGGCAGCAGCCCGCGGCTCCCCGCCGATGTACCGCGTTCAATCGTATAGGTCGGCGTGGGATTCGGCTCATTGACATAGCGGCTTGCATTGCCCGCCGCAATTTGAACCTCACGCGGCAGGATCTTAAAGCTGCCCCGTATATAGTTAATTGCATAATTGGATGCTGCGCCGCGGCTAAAATGCGCTCCATTGATCTCTGTCCAAAGCCCGGGCGTCCCCGCGTCCGTCGTCAGGGTTGCTGTAGGATCGATCGTTTCCGCAACGTCGCCGATATTGTCTCCATTGACAAGTCCCGTTGTTGCCGTCGCAGCATCGACGTTGAATTTCCTCGTGCCGCCCGTATAGACAGCGGTACTATTCTCTGCACCATAGGCGCGCGCTTTATTGCCCGCACGCAGTGTAAGCGGACGCGTTGTGATGGTCAGTGTCCCCGGCGTCGATGTGACGGCATAGTCCGAGCTGTATCCGCGGCTCCCCGGCGCTAGTCCAATGCCCTCTACCGTCATCGTATAGTGTCCGACATTTGTACGCTCTGTCACCGGGTTCGCACCGTCCATTGCCCGCACCGTGTATTTGGCAAGCGTATCTCCGGAAGCAAGTGTCCCCGTTGTTCCCGGGACTACTGTGTCGTTAGGCGCTCCATAAACCCGTGTGCCGCTCGGAGCAGTGAACCTGAGGTCACGCTTCGTGATCGTCAGCGTTCCCGGCTCATATTTGAACTTATAGTTGTTTGCGCGGAGATCCCCCGACACGCCAAGTGTGTAATTGCCCGCGTGAAGCGCGCCCTCTGCAAACCCGTTTGTCTTGGTCGGATCGACATTCGGCGTATAGACCACATGGGTCGAACTAATAATACCCGCTGTCGCTGCCGTCTGACCGTTGGCAAAGTTTGCAAACGTAACACCGTTATATCCGCTGTATTGTTTTGCCGTACCGTCATAGACTTTCGTATCAGCGATACCTTTCACCGTGACGGTACGCGGGACGATGCGGTAATCGACCGTGACCTTGTAGTTGAGGTCGTTCGGTCCCGTAAACGAGATCTTCTCGTTGGGATTCGTCGCATCCGAGCCGTAGGTGCGTGCGCCCGCGCGCATCGTCGTATCGATATCCGCTTTGGCAACTTCGCCTGTCGCAGTATTAATATCTGCGTTGACGTTCGTCGATGTATTAATCCCCATACCGAAGGAATGGCTGCCCGAGTCTGCACGCGTATCGTGAATTTTCTTGATTTCCACTTTATCCAGTTCGCGGCGCTTCAGATTGCCGTCATCGACGATATGGTAGCCCGAGCCGTCGTTGAAGAACGCTGAGTTCGCGTCGCCGTAGGCGCGTGAACTGTAGAGCTTGATCTCCGGCTGATAGGCATAGAACATCGCGTTCTTGCCCGCGGGGATCGTGATCGAGCCCGTCGTTCCGTAGGGCGTTCCGTATCGGCGGAATTCAAAGACAAGCCCGTCCAGTTCGTTCTCGACCGAGTCCTCGGTATGCACAACGTAACGCTGCCCCAGCGCGGTTTGAATGGCGTTTGCGCCGCCCTTGTTCTTGAATGCGCCGCCCCGCGCCTCAATAAGGACGTCGGACGTACCCGTGCCGACGATCTTGCCGCCCGGCGCGATGCTCACATTGCCGCCGTTCGTATTCGTGATTTTAATCGGCGCGTCCTTGCCCGTAATCGTGCCCGCAACCGTCGTGCCGCCCTTTGTTTCGACGGCAACGCCCGTCGCGGACGTGATATTGCCGAGATTCGTGATCTCGTTCGCACCCGTGAGGTTCACGGAATGCGCGTCGACGTCGAGCGTCGGCACGGTTTTGAGGACGCCCGTCGAGGTCACATTGCCCGCCGTCTTGATGGCGACGCCGTCGGCGAGTCCTCCGGGCAGCGTCACGTTGCCGACCGAGATGTCGCCCGCGCGTTCCCCGCCGATGCGGATCTTGCGGAAGCCCTTGCCGTCCGCATTCTTCTGCAGCAGACCGGTGCCACTGAAAATATCGGAGGGCAGAACCAGCCCCGCAGGAGAGCCGCCCCCGCCGGGCGTACCGAAGGAAATCGTCTTGCCCGGCGTATAGGTGTCGAAGGATACGTCGCCGTGCCCTGTGATCTTACTGTTCGTATGATGGAGCTCGTCCGCCTGTATGGAGACGTTGCCGTGGTGCACGCCGTCCGGATTGTCTGCGGAGATCGTCGCATTATTGAAATTGACCTCGCGGCTGCCGATGGTGTAGTCCTTGCCGTTCGTATTGATCGTGCCCGTGATGTTGACGCCGCCCGAACCGCTCGTGATTGCCTGTTGGATGTTGACGGTAAAGGGCATGTTGATCGTACCGCTCTGGTAAAGGTGTCCGCCGCCGTCCTTGTCGCCGATGTTGATGACCTCATAGTCCCAGAATGCGCGGTCATTCCCGTTGAAATATTTCTCGAGCAAGGATAGTTTCGTGGGATCATCCGCACCGAGGCTGATATCCTGTGTGTGCGAGAGCGGCAGGATATTGAGCGCCTTCACGCCTTTCATCTTGCCGTTCAGATCCATCTTGTCCGTCTTGAGCGTGAGATCGCCCGCCCCGGTATTCACCTCGCTGCCTGCCGCCGTCGTCAGATCCTTCGACTCGAGCGCAAATGCGTTGCCGTTCGTCGCGATCTTCGCCGTGCCGTCAAGCGTCATTGTGCCCGAGGTCTTGCCCGAGCGGATCGTCGTCGGGTCAACGAAGTTCAGACTGCCGCCGACCTTCACCGCGCCCGTCGCGGTCTCGCTACCGAGGTAGACGTGCTTGAAACCGTCCTTGATTTTATTGCCGCCGAAAAGCGTCTCGGGCAGTGTCAGCCCTGCGCCCGTCGTACCGACGTTCAGGTTCGTGGTATCTGTCGCCTGCTGTACGGTGAGGTTGCCCTTGCCCTCGACCGCTTCGTTAAAGGTCATGGTGTCGGCACTGAGCACAATGTCTCCCGCCGTGCCGCCCGACTCGCCTGCCTTGATACCGCTCAGTGTGCGAGCGGTCTGCGCGGTCGGCGAGCCTGCGGGAATCGTCACCGTGCCGATGGTCAGCGCGTTCGACTTCACGTTCACGGAGAGCGCGTCCGCCGCAAGCGTGCCGATATTATTTGCTTTGTCGAGTGTGATATTGCCACCGAGCGCGGCGAGATTCGTCGCCGTGATCTTGCCCGCCGCCTGCTGCGCCGCCGTCTTGGCGTTGACGGTCAGTGTCTTGCCCGCAGCGAGCGTCAGGTCGCCCGCAAAATTGATCGTATTCGCTTGGAGCGTCGCGTCTTTGGCGAGCGAGGAGCCGTTCACATTGATCGTGCCCTGCGTTCCGTCGCCGATGCTGTAGTGCGTGAAGCCCGGGTCGAAGACCGTGCCGAACTTCGCATCGGGCAGCAAAAGGTCGCCCGTCGCCGCGTTGCCGAGCCCGATGCTCTTCGAGCCGTCGTAGGTGCCGATGCCGAGCGTGCCCGTGCCCGTGACGGAGGGGCTCGACCCGTTCGCCGCAAGGTTCGCGATGCTGTTCGTGTTGAGCGTCAACGTGCCGCCTGCGCCGACCGACATCGTGCCCGAGCCGCCCGAGTTTTCAATCGAGCCTGTTTTAAGCGTCACGCGGCGATTCGCGGCGACCGTGAGTCCGCCTGTGCCGATCGTGACCTTATTGCCGGAACCCGTCCCGATCGCGACATGGTTGTCCACGTTCACGCCGTCGATCGTCACGTCGCCCGTCTGACCGTTGCCGAGGGTGAGCGCGACAAATTGATTGCCGAAGAGCTTGCCGTTGAGCTGATCTGCCGTAACGTGCAGCGCACCCGGCGTCGCCGCGGTCGAATTATCGACGACCATGCCCCTGCCGGCGGTGCGCGTCGTGATGACGAGCCCGCTCTTGCCCTCAATATTCGTCACGCCGTCGTCCGCCGCAGGCGTGTCAATATTATCCACATGCACGCGCAGTGCGCCGACGGTGTCCGCGCCCGTATTGAGCACGGCACGCGCGCCAAGATTCAGCGTCGTACCCGTCACGTCTCCGTGCACTTCCGTCCCCGAGAGGACTTTGACCGCAGCATCGTCGCCGAGGATGACGTTGTGCGAGCGCGATTTGAGCCTGAAGTCCGCATTGTCTCCTTCGACGAGAAGCTTTGCGTTATTTTCCAGCGTAATGTCGCCGTCGGTGTTGATGTCAATCGCTGCACCCTTGCCCTTGACGCTGACGCTCTTGCCGCTCTTGACGGTAAAGCCGCCCGTGATGATCGTTTCCGGATTCGACGGCGTCGCGGACGGATCCGAACCAACGGTAAGCTTTGTCCCCTCGCCCTCGATCGTCACGTTATCGCGCACCTCGACGCCGAGCTTACCTGCGGCATTCATGGACTTTTTGACCGAGCCGCCGTAGAAGTAGACATGCTTTTCACCCGCAATGTCAAAGCCGCCGAATCCGTCCAGTGTGTCGTTGATCGAGCGGTAGGAGATGCGGTAGTCCGCGCTCGGCGCGTCCGCCGCGTTGTCCGAGATATAGATGTCCTGCGTCGCCGCCGCGCCGCGCGCCGTGACCTTGCCGTCCTTCTGGCCGATGACCTTTCCATGCCCGAGGTCGATGCCGCCCGAGAGGTCGAGGTCGAGGTTCTTCACGGCGAGCGTATCGCTTGCCGTCGGGAGCGCGGCGTCGTGCGCCTTGATCTTCATGTCGGACTTGCCGTCCGCGCCCGCCTTCGTCGCGCCCGTGAGCTTCACAGAGCCCGTCGTTTCGATGTCCGAGGGCTTCTTAAAGGTCGCGCCCTTGACGTTGATATTGCCGGTCTGCGTATTGCCGCCGATCTTGATCTTCCCGTAATTCGCGTTGTCGATGTTCCAATCGCTTGCGCCCGTGCCGACGTTGATTGTCTGCGTCTTGTCCGCCTTTTCGAGCGTGAGTGTCTTGCCGACGTTGACCTTATTGCCAAGATCCATGTTGTCGGCTTCGAGCTGCGTATCGTCCGTGGAATTCAAGTTGCCCGCGACCGTGAGTTTCTTGCCTGTGTCCAGCTTAATATTCGTGGACTTCGTCTTGAGTCCGTCGACGTTCGCCTTCGGCGTGACCGTGCGGTTCTCCACGACCGCGACCTTCATATCCGTTTGGTTTTTGAGTTTGAGCGTGCCCTCCGTCATATCGGCGGCGATGTTGCCGATCTTGTTCGGCTGCGTGGAGAGATCCATCGCGCCCTTACCGAGAAGCAGCAGGTTCCCGACCTCAATCGGCGCGGTCTCGGTCAGCCCGTCGCCGTGCAGGGCGAGCGTATCCGCCGCCGTGCCCTGCACCGCGCCCACGACGGAGATCGCCCCGTTCGTCAAAATGCTCGTATAGGAGGGCAGGTTGCCGCTCGAAATGGCATCGATCGTCGCCGTGCCCGCGTTCGTCTTGTCGCCGATCGCGACGTTGTAGAAGTTGCCCGCCTTGATCCTGCTAAATCCCGCATCCGAAACAAGCGCACTCGTCCCGCCGACGGAAAACGCACCCGCCGTCTTGGGCTTAATCGCGAGTGTCCCCTTACCTGTCGTGTCGGCAAAGGTAACGTTGCTCCAATTCGTGATGCTGTCGGCGGTCATCGTCATCGTGCCCGCGCCAGCCGCGAGGCTTGCACCCGTGCCGAAATCAATGGCGTTGGCGCTAAAAGTCGTATTCTTTCCGTTCGCGTTCGTAAGTGCGCCCGTGAACTTGACGGTTGCACCGGATTCCACAGTCAGCGGCGCCTTCACGTCCGCCGCGCCGACGTCGATGTTGCCCGTATTCGCGTTGCCGAGGTGCACTTCGCCCGTGCCGGAGTTGATAAATCCGAAGTCCGACATGTGCACGTCGGCGGCAGCCGCGCCGACGGACATTGTCTTGCCCGCCGTCCTGGTCTCGACCGTGACCGCGCCGTTTGCACTCGAAAGCGTGCCCTGCGCTCCTGCGGGGAGCGTCAGCGCATCCGTCTTGACTTTGATTGTGCCGCCCACGGTCGATACCTTGCTCGCCACGCCGAAGTTGACGGCGCCGGCTTCGAGCGCTGTTGCTGCCGCACCCGTCGATTTGACCGCGGCATTCGGGTCGAGCGTCAGCGTGCCGCTCGCCTTCAAGGAGAGCGCGCCCGCGCCGTTCGTCATGCCATGCGCGCCGACCGTGAGATTGCCCGTTACGTCAAGACTTGCGCCGCCCGCCGCCGTTGTCAACCCCGTATCGACGCCGACCGTGAGGTTCGTACTGTTCTTGAGCGCGAGCCCCTTTGCCGCGCCGTCGAGCTTGCCAAGCTGATGCGTTCCCATGAGGTTCACATCCGCATCCGCCGCGTCGAGCACGAGCTCATCCGCCGTGAGGACGCCCGCACCCGCGATCGCGTTCTTCGCCCCGAGCGTCAGCGCATGACCTGCGGCGCTGACCGCGCCGCCGACCGTCAGCGTACCCGCGCCGGAGTACATCGCGAGGTCATGATCCGCCGTCACGCCGCTTACCGTGATATTTGCCGCTTGATTCGCGTCGCCGACGATGTTCTTGTAGAAATTCGTTATCTTGCCCGCGCTCGAGAACGTATTGCCCGCGAGCTCAAGCTCGCCTGAACCCGCGCCGAAATTGATGGTCTTCCCTGCTGTGAGCGTCCAAACCTTCGCTGAGCCTGCGGGATCGGCATCGCCCGTGATCGTCCCTTGCAGATCGAGCGAATCCGTGCGCAGCTCGACGGTGCGCGTTGTGATGTTTGAACCGCCGTCGATGGAGATACCTTTTCCGCTTCCCGACTTGCCGATGATCGTGACCTTGCCCGTTCCGGTTTGAATCTGCGTACCGGAGAGCTTCACGCCCGCGTCCGCCGTTGTCGTACTGCCCGCCATCTCGACCTTACCGCCCGTGCCGCCGCCGTCGCGTGTATCAATCACAGCGCTGCCAATATCTACGCCGGATGTCCCCATATTTGGTGAATTGGCAAATCCGATATCATTCTCTACAACACCGCCGTGGATCTTAAGGTCGCCGCCGAATGTCTTGAGCTGCTTGCCATTTGCGATGCTGAAGTTGCCCCCGCCCAGATGGTTCGTATCGGATGTGATGTCAAGGTTCAGCTTCCCTGCCGCAGAAGTGATGTCGGCATTCAATGCAATACTTCCCGTCGCCTTCAGCGTCAGTGTTGCGTCGCCGCCCGACGTCTTCGTGATGTTGTCCTGCACGGTCAAGCTGTAGTCATTAGCTCCGTTATCGCCGCCTGCCGTCTGTACCGTTACCGACGTCCCGCCGCTCAGCGTACTGCTGACGCGCTGCGCATCGGTAAGCGAATCCGTTTCCGTTTCACTCCCCGTAAGGTTGCGTACAACAAGGTTGCCCGGATCAATCAGCCATTCGCCCGCTTTGCCGCCCTCCGAGGAGGCGTTCACATCGCCCGTGATATAAACGCTGCGCCCCGAGGTCTCGATTTTTCCGCCCGCGCCTGTGCCTTTCCCACGCGCAGAGATCGCGCCGCGGAAGTCCGTGCGCCTGTCTGACCATACGGCGACGGTGCCGCCCGTGCCGCCGTCCGCCTGCGCGTCGGCATGCACCTCTGCGCCCTGCACGATGTTCACATTCCGTGCGTGTGCGAGGTCGCCCGAGCCCTGCCAACCGCCGCCGATCTCAATATGTCCGCCCGATGCGCCGCCCGCGTCCGTACGGCTTCCCGCGCCAAGACGCACCTCTCCCGCAGTCATGCGGATCGTGCCCGTCCTGCCGTCCACACTGCCCGCACGCACGATGCCGTCCTGATTGATGACGGAGCTTGTGAGCGCATCGCCTGCCGCCGCGGACATAAAGACGAGTCCGCCGTCCGCCTCGACGAGCCCCTTGTTCTCGACGACCTGTGCGAGCGCGGCTTTCCCCGGTATCACGCCGACCTTGCCGTCGCCGTTGAAGTCGAGCGTCACCGCTTCCCCCGCAGCGAGCGCGACCGTCCCCTTGCGTGCGACAATGACGCCCTCGTTGCGGACGTCTTGTCCGAGGAGGGCGATCGTTCCTTCATTCTGCGCGATGAGGGAGCCGCGGTTGATGACCTTGCCGTCCGATGTGCCGAGGAAGGCGTAGCGTCCCGCCATAAAGTCGGCGTTCGTGATGTTCATCGTGGTCGCGGCGAGCGATCCGACGTCGACATGCGCGCCCGGGGCAAAGAGGACGCCCGCGGGGTTGACGAGGAACACGCGCCCGTTCGCCTGCAATGTGCCGAAGATCTCGGACGGGCTGCCGCCGAGGACGCGGTTGAGCAGCGCCGCCTGTGCGTTCGGCTGAAGGATATTGACGCGCTCACCCGCGCCGATGTTAAACGAGTTCCAGTTGATGACGGCATTCTGCGTCGCCTGCGTGATCGCCATCTCCGCGGCGTGCTGCGCAATCTCTGCGGCGCCCGCAGCGACCTCACCGCCCTGGGGCAGTGCAAGGGCGTGTCCGCTTCCCACGAGCATAAATGCTCCCGCCGTGACCGCACCGATGCCGCCGCCGAGGTGCCGGCGAATCCGATCCTGTAGTGTCACCAAAAAAGTATTTCGTTTTTCAGCCCGACGGCGTGTTCTTTGGATACGCATAACATTTCCCCCATTGATGCCAAGCTGCGGATATCCCCCCGGACGCCGCATATTTCCCCACGATATGATATTACGAATCAATAAAATTTATAGAGTTGGAACCAGAACCGTCCGCCGATGTCGCGCTCAGAGAGTGCACGCGCGCCGCCGATGCGCCGCGCGTAGTGCAGGTGCGCCACCCAGTTCGCCTCATTGCTCCAGTTCACGCCGATGCCCGCCCCATATAAACTCCGTCCGTTCGGCTGTCCCGCGGGCGCGCCGCTGTGGACGCTCATCACATGACCACCGTCGACGAAGGCAATGAGCTGCCAGATATTTTTATCCCCCTCGCCCGTAGGCAGGTTCCAACGCAGCTCGGACGTCCACATCCAACCGTCGTCGCCCGACGCTTCGCCGAGCGGATAGGCACGCACGCCGTAGGGACCGCCAAGTGACATTTTCTCCGATGCGTCGAGGTTCTTCTCCGCCCATTGGCGGCTGTAGCTGAGGTAGAGCGCAAGCCGATCGCGCACGTTCTGCAGGCGCGTAAGCGAGAGATTGTACTTGCCGAAATGCCCGCCCGTCCGCGCAGTCATGCGGTCGGCGAGGCGCTGCATCTCATCGTCAAATCGAATATCGCCGTGCGTGTAGTTCAGAGCGAAGGTACTGCGCCCGCCCGTCCAAAAACTGTCGATGCTGTCGCCGTTGATGCCGAAGACCCAGTTGCTTGCCTTTTTCGGGTTCTTGTAGAACATGCTCGACGCACTCTCGTCCAGATCCTTCCAATCGTGCCGCACGGTTCCGTAGAGGTTGAAATTGCGGCTGCGGCGGAAATTGTGCTGCCACCAAACGCTGAGGGTCTCGGCAGAGCCGATATATCCGAGCGCGGTGAACGCGCCGCCGAGCGTGTAATGCGAGCGCGCGTAGCTGATGCCGAGCTTCTCCCCCTGCTTTGCAACGGGCGTTACATAGGAAACCGAGCCCGACCACATGTCGCCGTTGCTCCGGACGCCGCCGATGGAGAAGAGGTCGCCCTGCCGAAACGGGCTCGCATAGTTGAAGAATGCGCTGTACTGGTAACGCCCCGTGTAGCGGTACCCGCCGTTGTCGATACCGACGTACCCCCACATACGGTTGCCCTTGGGCTTCACATTTACGACAAGATCGGTCGTCCCCTGCTTGCTCCCCGCCTTCAGCTGTGTGCGCGCCTCAACGCGCGAGAGGTCGCTCGTCAGCCACACGCCGCGGTTCAGCGGTTCTTTTTTCACCGCATCGCCGGTCGTGACGCCCATCTCGCGGCGAATTGCGTGATCTGTTAAGTAAGAAGTATTATTAATGATAATGGTATCGTAGTGCCCCGGAACGATGCGCATCTCCACGACGCCGCGTTCAAAGCGCTGCGGCGGCACATAGGCGAACGCGACGAAGCTCCCCTTCGAGCGCAGGTATTTCGTCACTTCCTGCGCCGTGCCGTCGAGCTCTTCCGGCGTCATGCAGCGATGCCGATGCATGACGAGGATTTTTTGCAGCTCTTCCTCCGGTACAAGATTCTCACCGATAAATGTATAGCGGCTCACCCAAATGCCGGACTTCTGCGGGCTTGCCGTCTCTGCGAGCGGTTCCGCCGCCGCGGCGGCGGCTGTTCCCCACAAGGCGGACAGACCGCATCCTGCAGCGAGCGCCGCACACAAGTATTTCCGTATCTTCATTCCGCCGCTCCCCATGTAACACATCGGCGTATTCCTCCCTGTTTGGATAAGTTCCCCCGGACTTATTTCCCATAAATCATTATCGAAAAAATACCGTTTATCTTCACTGTATCCCTCAATGATAAGATCAACGGCGTTTTGTTACTTATATTTAATAACATTTTTCTTTTATTTTCATGAGAATATCATCTCATACGAAGAATTATGCAGTCATTTTTATGTGCGGCTTTACAGACAGCTGCAGTCGTAGTATATTGGATCCGGGAATCGGAACGGGGAAGGCATACATGAATACACAACCGCGTGAACCATTATGGACGAAGGAATTTCTCGGGATCAGTCTGAGCAATTTCCTCCTCTACATCGCGCAGTATGCGATGATCGCGGCGCTGCCCATCGTCATCATGACCGAGTACGGCGGCGGCGAAGTGGAGGCGGGGCTTGCGATGACATTCTTCCAAATCGGCACGATCAGCGCGCGGCCGTTCGCGGGGCTCGTCATCGACGCAGTAAACAAGCGAAAACTCATGCACGCTGTGCTCCTCGCGTTCTTCCTTGTGATGGCGGCGTTCGTCTTTGCCGCATCGCTGTCGGCGATCTACAGTCTGCGGCTGCTGCACGGCGTGATCTTCGCTGTGTCGACGACAACGGCGGCGACGCTCGCGGCAATGATGCTCCCGGCGGTGCGCAAGGGCGAGGGCATCGGTTATTTCGCCCTCTCGACGAATCTCGCCATGGTCGTGGGGCCGCTCGTAGGTCTGCTGCTGCTCGCGTATTTTTCCGATGCGACGCTCTTTGCCCTGCTCGCCGCGCTCGCCGCCTGTGCGATCGCGGCGAGTTCATTCCGTCTGCCGGATGAAATCATCCTGCCGCAGGGGCAAACGCGGAAGCTCTCTGTCGAAACATTCATCGAACGAAAAGCCCTTGCACCCGCCGCCGTCGCGGGCATTACGTTCTTCGCCTACGGAAGCGTGCTCACCTTCATCCCGCTCTATGCGCGCTCGCTCGGGCTCGCGGAGGAGACAAGTCTCTTTTACGCGTGCTATGCGGGCGCGATCGTCGTGACGCGCCCCTTCGTGGGGCGCATCTTTGACCGCAAGGGTGCGGACTATGTGGTCTATCCGGGGCTGCTGCTCTTTGCGATCGGTCTCTTCTGTCTCGGACATGCATCGGACATACTGTCTCTGCTCGGGGCGGCAGTGCTCCTCGGCATGGGGTTCGGCGCAGCAACGCCCGCATTCCAGACGCTCGCGGTGCGCAGCGCGCCGCCCGCACGCGCAGGCGTTGCAACGGCGACCTATTTTTGGTCGCTCGACATCAGCGTCGGACTCGCCGCGGCAGGGCTCGGCATTGTCGCCGTCAACTGCGGTTTTCCCTTCACCTACGGCGTCGTCGACGTCGCCGTCGTCGCGTGTGCGGCTCTGTGCTATGCATGGTGGCGGCGCGGCTGATTGACAAAAAAAGGCTGCTGCACGCGTGCTAAAATGCATTCATGCAGCAGCCTTTTTACAATATCAGAAGTTCTTTCGCTTCGCCGACTATTGCGCCTTTTCACACGCCAGTGCAATCAGCTCCATCGTCACCTCATACGATTTGCGCAGCGAGGGGATCGGCAGGAACTCACAGTTCGAGTGAAAGTTCAGCGCGCCCGTGAAATAATTCGGCGTCAGAATGCCCTTCGTCGAGATGAAAGACCCGTCCGTGCCGCCGCGCATCGCGATGGTCTTGGGTGTGATGTCGAGCCGGTTCATCGCCTCGTACAGGTTGTCGATGGCGCTGCGGTTCGCGTCCGTCACCGCGTCCGCGATATTCCCGTAGGTGTCCTCCATCGTGTAGGTCACGCGCGCGCGCGGTTCGCGCTTTTGCAGCTTTTCGATATTTTCGAGGATGAGTCGCTTGCGCCCCTCGTAGCGTGCCTTGTCGTGGTCGCGGATGTTGAGCTCGACGACCGCCGTGCTCGGATTGGAGCGGATGGTCTGACACCAGATATAGCCCTCCGTCCCCTCGGTGCATTCGGGCGTCTCACTGCGGTCGAAGAGATTGACGAAATCAACGGCGAGCAGGGTCGGGTTGACGAGCACGCCCTTTGCGCTCATCGGATGCGCGCTCACGCCCTGGATGGTCACGGTCGCACTGCCGGCGTTGAACGTCTCATAGACGACCTCGCCGAGGGCGCAGCAGTCGATCGTATAGGCGTAGGCGACGGGGAACTTCGCAAAGTCCATGTGCTTCGATCCCCATAGGCCGCATTCCTCGTCGGGGACGAAGGCGACGTAGATATCGCCGTGTGGGAGCGAAGCGTCGCCCGCGAGCGTCGCGAGCGCGGTCATGACGTTTGCGATGGCCGCCTTGTTGTCCGCGCCGAGGACGCTCGTGCCGTCGGTCACGATAATCTCCTGCCCGACGTACGGCGCGAGTTCCGGGTGCTCCGCTGCGCGCATGACGATGTTTTTTTCCTCGTTCAGCACGATGTCGCCGCCCTCATAGTGCAGACGGCGCGGCTTTACGACGGGGCTGAGCGAGACGTCCACCGTGTCCATATGTGCGCAGAATCCGACGGCGGGGACGGACGGCGCCCCTGCGGGCAGATTTGCCGACAGGCGCGCCGTGAGGACGCAGTGCTCGCTCAGAGAGATGTCTTCTGCGCCGAGCTCCGCGAGTTCCTTTTGGAGCAAATGCGCCATATCCCATTGGCTTTCGGTGCTCGGCACCTTCGTCCCGCCGTTCGCTTCGCTCTGCGACGGGATTTTGATATAGCGAAGAAACCGCTCGACAAGCGCTTCTTCGATTTCGCGGTCGGTCATGAGAGTCTCCTTTCAACAGGTGTTAAAACATCACGCGCGGATACACATAGTCGGCTTGGAAGCCGAGCGGAATGCCGAGGAACCAGTAGAGATAGAGCGTGATCGTCAGCGTGACGAGCAGCGTTGCCGTATATGGCAGCATGAGCGAGCTGAGCGTGCCGACGCCCGTCGCCTTATAGTATTTCTGACAGTAGACGATGATGAGCGGGTAGAACGCGAACATCGGCGTGCAGACGTTGACGGCGGAGTCGCTGACGCGGAACGCCGCCTGCGTCAGTTCCGGCGCGATGCCGACGGCCATGAGCATCGGCACGAAGATAGGCGCGAGAATGGCCCACTTCGCCGACGCCGAGGTGATGATGAGGTTCAGCATACCGACGAAGAGGATGATGCCGAAGATTGTGACCTGCGGCGGCAGTGCGAGCGACTTCAGGAACTCCGCGCCCGCGATGGCAATCAGCGCGCCGATGCCGGACGCGCCGAACACATACATGAACTGTGCGGCGAAGAAGTAGAACACGATGAGCTGAATGAGCGTCTTCGTAATCTCCTCCATCGAATGCGTGAAATCCTTGGAACTGCGGAAATTGCCGCTGATGATGCCGTAGACGACGCCGACCGCCGCCGCGAGCAGGAAGATGATGGCGACGATGGACTGCATGACGGGCGCCTTAAAGCTCGCGATATTGCCCGCCGGGTCGCGCAGGATGGAATCCTCGGGCAGGAGGGCGAGGACGAGCCCGACGAGGAGCAGCACGAGGAACGCGCTCGCGATATAGAACGCGCGGTTCTCGCGCGGCGTGACGGAGAGGTTCTGCGCGGGGACGTCGATGTCCGCGTCCACGGGGCAGGCCTTGCGGCACCACGGTTCGACGACTTTTTCCGTGACCCACCAGCAGCCCGCGATGACGATGAACGTCGAGCCGAGCGCGTAGAAGTAGTTGCACAGGACGTTGACCTCATAAGTCGGGTCGATGATCTGCGCCGCCATCTGCGTGAACCCTTGAATGACGGGGTCAATCGCCGACGGCGTGTAGTTGGCGGCGAAGGCGCCCGCGATGCCCGCGAAGGAGGCGCCGATGCCCGCGAGCGGATGCTTGCCCGAAGCATAGAACATGTACGCGGCGATGGGGATGATAATCATATAGCCCGAGTCCGGCGCGAGGTGGCTCGCCATGCCGACGAGGATGACGATGGGCGTGATGAGGCGTTTCGGCGTGACGGCGAGGATTTTCTTGAGCCCCGTATTGATGTAGCCGGAGCCGTCCGCGATGCCGATGCCGAGCGTCGCCACGATGACCATGCCGAGCGGCGGGAATCCCGTGTAGTTCGTCACCATCTTCGTGAGCAACGTGACGAGCGCGGCGGGGTCCAGCATATTATTGACCGCAATCGGTTCGTGCGTCGAGGGATGGATGTAGTCGAAATGCATCTGCGATAGGATTGCGGATAAAATACAGGTGATGACGAAGGCGCAGATGAACAGCATTGTGATGTCGGGGATGCGGTTGCCCATGCGCTCGATCCATCCAAGGATGACGCCGACCTCTTGTTTTGGCGGCGGGGATTTCGGCAGTTCTTTTGTCATAACGATTCCTCCTGACTGCGGACTTCATCTTATTGTGTAAGACAACAAAGAAGTCGTATGGTTACAATGAATGCACAATAATTTTATTATTTCGATATATTTTGCAAAAAACCTTTTATTGTATATGTATTTTATATGCCGGAATATATAACCGCGCAGCACAGAGCTCCCATACGAGGTGTACCGATAATGAGGTGCGACAGCTCTGCAGCTCTGTGCAGACATCATCCGATAAAAAAGCTGCTGCACGGCGTTTCATATGCGCGTGCAGCAGCCCTTTTCGAATGCTCAGGATTTTATTTTGCTTTCCTTTTTATTTTTCTCCCGCAGCGCCTTTTCCCGTTCTTCGCGCGCTTGTTTCTGCTCCTTTATGCGTTTATCGTATGCTTTCTTGTCAATGTCCTTCAAGTATGTGTCCGGAATACGCGCAACGGCACGCGGCTCGACCTCGTAGAGTTTCTTGAAATACGTCTGTGCCTGCGCGGTATCCTCCATCTCGTCATAAAGTTCCCCCGCTATGAGGTAGGCATACGGGCTCTTCGCGTCCACTTCCATTGCCTTCATGCAGTCGGCGAGCGCGCCCTCGCGGTCGCCGAGCGTGCGGCGCACATCCGCGCGGTTCACCCATGTGAGGACGTTCTTCCCGCCCTCGGCGACGCCCCGATCGGCATCTTGGAGCGCAGCGGCAGCATCGCCGCGCGCGGCATAGGCACGCGCACGAATCACATAGCTGAGCGCGCGATCCTTGTCATTGGGGGAGGCAAAGACGCGCTCCATGAGGGCGAGGGCGCGCGCCGTGTCGCCGTAGTCGCTGTAGGCGTCGCTGTTTTCGCGCATCTTTTCGATCGCCTTGGCATCCGCCGCCTCCACCGCTGCTCGTTCCTTCGCCCGGGCATCTGCACGCGACTGTTCCTCGGCACGCAGCTTCTCCCGTGCACCGCTCGCCGCCTCGCCCGCATACGCTGCCTGCACGAGGTCACGCAGCTGTCCGCCCGTATGCGACGTCTTCAAAAAATAGTAAAGCAGCTCGTTCACACGCGCGTCGCCGCGCAGCGTCGCGCCGCCGTCCCGCGTGAGGGCGAGCCCCCAATCCTCCGCCGCATCGAAGTCATGAAAGGCACGCGCGAGCGCTCCTGCGGCAAGGTATGCGTTCTCGGGGCTGTTGTCGTAGTTCTCGTCCGTCCACGTTACGGTAAAGAGCGGCGTCCCGTCGATGCAGACCGTTTTGCGGTCTTTGACCGTAACGTGCCCCGCACTGTAGTCGGTCATATACTGCGCGAGACGGTTTTCGCGCTTTTCCGTCGCGGGATGATCAGAGAAATCATCCTGCGGCAGATCTTTCTGCGTCGGATCTTGGTACTCCTGCAGCTCCTGCGTCTCGTAGGTGAGATAATAGCCCATACGTGCCATTGCCGCCGCGCCGCCGCCGGGATTGAACCCCGCGCTCGTCATGATGCGGAAGCCCCCCTCGTCCGCCTCGTACTCCGTAGGGAGCGTAACATTCTTGGCAATCGAATAGTTGACAAGTGCATTCATCTTTCCCCAGTCCATGAGTCCCGTGTTCATGTTGAGGAACGCCATGCCGTAGTACTGTGCCGCCGCCTTTGCATAGTTATGCGCGCTGTGCTGTCGGAGCCCGTGCGTCATCTCATGCCCGAGAACGGCGGCGAGCTCGTCCACGTTCCCGTTCAGCCCATGAACGAGTCCACGGTTGATGGTCACGTAGTCGGTCGGATAGCACGCCGCATTAAAGACCGGACTGTCTGTCAGTGCCCATGTAAAGGGCAGGGAGTTCGCACGCAGCACATAATCGCCGTGCTCTACGAGACGTTCCATGATGCCGTCCACGAGATGAATGTCGCTTTCGTTCTTTGCCCGCCCCTGCTCTGCGAGATCCTGCCGCTTGCTTTCCACCTGCGCATGGACATCGTTGCCCATCGCAAGCACGGCGGCGAGCGACGACTTATATGCACCGAATACGCCGAGTGCCTGTGCCGCGATCGCCCACGCGTCGATTGCCTGCGCGCGCGGCATTGGAACAAACATCCCCGCTGCAAGGACGGCGACTGCAAGCGCCGCAGAGAATTTCTTCCGCATATTGCACCTCTCATTCCCCATATGATAATGTGCTCAGAATAACATGGATTTCTTATTTTCTGCTGAAAAAGATTTTCGTCCTGTGGTATAATGAATGTATCCGGTAATCGAGGAGGTCATCATATGGAATACAGCGAACTCATCAAAGAGCGGTTCTCCTGCCGCGCACTTTCGGACAAGCAGATCCCGCACGACGTAATGGGGCGCATCTTCGAGGCGGCACGGCTTGCGCCGACGGCAGTCAACAAGCAGCCATTCAAAGTCTGGGCGGTAGAGAGCCCGGAGGCCTGTGCCAAACTCGCGGAGACGACGAAATTCACCTTCGGCGCGGGGCTCTTCCTCGTCGTCGGCGGCAAGCCGGGCGAGGCATGGATACGGCAGTACGACGCACGCAATTTCGCCGACGTGGACGCCGCCATCGTCGCAACGCATATCATGCTCGCCATTCACAACGAGGGGCTCGGCTCGACATGGGTCGGTCATTTTGACGCGCCGAAACTCAAGGAGTTCTTCCCCGAGATGGCGGACTATGACCTCATCGCGATCTTCCCCGTCGGCTATCCGGCGGAAAACGGCGTCCCCTCGCCGCGTCACGAGGTGCGTAAGGAGATGTCGGAGATTGTAACAGTCCTATGAAGATACGCGCACCCCACAAGAAAAACCACCGCCGCAGCGGTGGTTTTTCTATTGTCCTAAAGGGACTCTTACTTCATGAAGCTGAATGCGCGCTTGCCCGGATAAACGGCGCTCGCGCCAAGTTCTTCCTCGATGCGCAGGAGCTGGTTGTACTTCGCGACGCGCTCGGAACGCGACGGTGCGCCCGTCTTGATCTGTGCCGTGTTGAGTGCAACGGCGAGATCCGCGATCGTCGTGTCCTCGGTTTCGCCCGAGCGATGGGAGGTGACGGCGGTATAGCCCGCTTTGTGCGCCATCTTGATCGCTTCGAGCGTTTCGGAGACGGAGCCGATCTGATTGAGCTTTATGAGGATGGAGTTTGCCGCGCCGATCTCGATGCCCTTCTTCAGACGCTCCGTGTTCGTGACGAAGAGATCGTCGCCGACGAGCTGAACTTTGTGGCCGAGCGCCTTCGTCATCGCCTTCCAGCCGTCCCAGTCCTCTTCGTCGAGCCCGTCCTCGATGGAGTAGATCGGGAACTGGTTGACGAGCGATTCCCAATGCTTGATGAGCTCGTCGGACGTGAACTTCTTGCCGGATTTCGGCTGATGATAGAAGCCCTTGCCCTTTTCCTTGTCCTTCCACTCGGAGGATGCCGCGTCCATCGCGAGCACGAAGTCCTCGCCCGGTTTATAGCCTGCCGCCTCGATTGCCTTCAGGATGTGCTCGATCGTATCCTCGTCGGAGTCAAGGTCGGGCGCAAAGCCGCCCTCGTCGCCGACCGCCGTGGTCTTGCCTTCCTTCTTGAGGAGGGACTGGAGCGCGTGGAACACCTCGGTCGACCAGCGGAGCGCCTCACGGAACGTGGGTGCACCCGCGGGCATGATCATGAATTCCTGCGTGTCCACGGAGTTCGTCGCATGTGCGCCGCCGTTGAGGATGTTCATCATCGGCACGGGCAGGACATTCGCCTGAAGTCCGCCGAAGAAGCGATAGAGAGGAATGCCCTCGGACTTCGCCGCTGCATCGGATGCCGCAATGGAGACCGCGAGGATTGCATTCGCGCCAAGATTCGATTTATCTTTCGTGCCGTCCACGTCGAACATCGCCTGATCCACGGCGTAGATGTCCGCCGCCTCAAGTCCCTCAAGGGCGGGGCCGATCTTTTCGTTGACGTTCTCGACGGCTTTGGAAACGCCCTTGCCGCCGTATTTCGACTTGTCGCCGTCGCGCAGTTCGAGCGCTTCGAACTCGCCCGTGGACGCACCGGAGGGAGACGCGCCGCGTCCGATCGTACCGTCGACGAGAACGACTTCCGCCTCGACCGTCGGATTGCCGCGCGAATCAATGATCTCACGTCCGATGACCTGAGCGATTCTTAAGTAATCATTCATGAATATTCCTCCTCCATCACCAAAGAAGGGATGCCTCCCTCCGGGAAACGCTCTTTCCGGGTGCGTCTCCACTTGATAACCCTTATCTCACATTATACGATTCTTTCACACAAAAAGCAACGCAATCGGGTGTTATATTTTAGAGAGGATGTGCCGGTTCTTACATAGAATTGTTTCAATTCTCCGGCTTTCTGCTGCCCCACTATTTTAACGTAAGCCATTATTATATGAATCGATTTTTAATCGAATTATTTTGTTTTTGCGTGACTTTAGTCACAAATTTTTTCGAAATCAATATGGTATGATACAAATGTCAACAGGGATACGAAACGTCCTCCCCGACATCTTCACCCTGTTGATCATCCCTCTAAAGGAACGTCTCCCTGCGTTCCTCTTGTAAGGCAAAGTCCTTACATCCCATTTCTCAAGCCGCAGGTTTTCCCGACCTGCGAGCATCCCTTTCCAAGAAGAAGAGCACGCCCGAGCAGTGGATTGCCGGCGGCTCTTTTTCTTTATTCTTTTTTCAGAAAACAATATAAAAGAAGCGGTTCACATCAATTTCATGTGAACCGCTTCTTTTTATTCCAAAGTGACTATTTTATTTTTAAGAACGTATACCAGCGCCTGTGTGCGGTCATTGACCTTGAGCTTATGGAAGATACTCGTGAGGTGGTTTTTCACCGTCTTTTCGCTGAGTCCTAGTGCCTTGCCGATGTCCTGGTTCGACAGTCCCTTTGCGATACAGCCAAGCACATCCATCTCGCGCGGGGTCAGCCGCTCGCCGCGGCTCTCATCCCAGATCTCCTTCGCCATGCGGCTCACATCACCGTAGACCGCCGTACTGCCGAAGAGCCGTTCGGCAAGTTTGGGATAGACGAAGGGATTGCCCTCGTTGACCATATGGATCGCCTTGATGAGCACATTTGGCTCGACATCCTTGAGGAGGTAGCCGAGCGCGCCGTTCTTGAGAAGTTCGAGGACGTAGTTGTCGCTGTCATGGATGGTGAGGGCTATGATCTTCGTCCGCGAGCGCGCCTGTTTGAGCTGCTTCGTGACCTCGAGTCCCGTCAGCCCCGGCATGTTGATGTCGAGCAGGAGGATGTCGGGCTTCAGCATAAGTGTCCGCGCGAGGGCTTCCTGTCCGTCCTCCGCCTCGCCGACGACCTCGAGGTCGTCCTCAAAATTCAGCACGCGCTTGATCCCCTGGCGGAGCAGCGCATGATCGTCCGCAAGAAGTATTCTAATCGCCACTTACATCTCCTCTTTTCTTTGCTTCCTGCAAATATCAATTCTCATCTAACACGCGAGCGGTGAGGAATATCATCAGCTCGGACTCCGTTTTGTTCGTGCGCACGCTGCGGAAAAATGCACCGAGGACGGGCAGATCGCCGAGAAACGGAATCTTTGAGAGCGAACGCGACTCGTCGCTGTCGATGAGCCCGCCGATCACCATCGTCTCGCCATCGCGCAGGCGCACTGTCGTATCCGCACTCCGCTTTTGAAAGCGATACGCTTTGAGCTCCTCGACATAGACGGGGGTGCTGACTTCTGTGTGGACGCGCGCTGTGATCGTGCCGTCCGCCGTTACGCGCGGCGTGTAGCGCAGGATGATCCCCGCTTCGCGGTAGTCGATCGCGCTGGTCGTCACATGATCGGACATCGTTGTGCGCGGGACGGGCACCTCGGCGCCGATGTTGATGAGGGCTTCGCGCCCCTGCACCGTGGTCACGTTCGGACGGGCGAGCATCTTTGCCTTGCCGTCCGTGATGAGCGCACTGATCGCCGCCGAATAATAAAATTCATACGGGACGCCCGCAGGACCTCTGCCGAACCGTATGATGCCCGGTGCGCTCGTCCCCGTTCTGCCGCCGCCGGTGCTGCGCCCGGTGACGCGTCCGCCGGCATCGACGCTTGGATACTGTGGGAGCGCCGACCACGTCCAGTCGACCCCGAGCTGCTTTGCCGCCGCCTTCGAGACGGAGACGACGCGTGCCTCGAGCGATACCTGCCGCGGTTTCACGTCGAGCGCGGAAATAATTTCGCGCACAGCAAACGCCTCAGCTTCCGTACCGTAAAAGAGGAGGGTGTTCGTCGCGGTATCGACGAGCACACGCCGCCCGGTATCGGACGCTGAGACCTCATTTCCACTCTCATCGTTAGTTTTCGACATGTTTCCGCGTTTTCCTTCACCGCCGAGGGATAAATTTGCGGCGTACGCAAGTTCCGCGGGGTCGGCAAAGCGCACGGGATAGATGTGGACGCGGCGGTTCTCCGTGCGCGCCTCCGCGCCGAGCGCAAGGAATACGTCGCCGCGCCGCTCGATGTGAATGCCGCGCGCTGCCGCGATGAGGTGCAGCAGTTCCTCCGGTTCGCCCGTCAGATGCGCGGTCACCGCGCCCGTTACGCCGTCGTCCACGATGAGCGGCACGTTGCCCATGCGCGCGACAGCGAGCAGAACGGTGCGGACATCGCCGCCCGTCACGTCGATGGTCACGGGCGCGGCATAGAGCCGTGCGGGAACGAGGAGGGCAAGACAAGCGAGCCCCATGATGACGAAACGCTTCATATGTCCGCTCCTATTCCCGCCGCAGCGTCAGTGTCTCAGCTCCGCGCCGCAGTGTCACGGCATTATCGTGGGCATCCTCCACCGCATAGTCCCGCCATGTATCACCCGCTGCAACGGCGGCGCTCTCCTCCCCCATCGCAAGGATGGCAATGCATCTGCCGTCCGCCCCCGTCACCGTGCCGCGCAGGATCGGGCGCAGCTCTTTGGCGGGCTGTGCCGTGCCGTCCGGCAAAGCGGGCGCAGTCGCGGACATGCGGTCTGCGAGCATCAGCGGCGCGGAATTCTCCGCCGCGCCCGCCCGCTTCTCATCCGAAGGCGGTGACACTCCCGGCGTATGCGCCGCTTCGCCGCGTGTCTCGTGTGAGTAGGTAAAGGGATTGCGCAGCTCGGGACGACGTGCCGCCGCGTCCAGTCCGACGATCTCCCGCGTCTCGTCCTCTTCCTGCGCGCGCATCTGCATAGGCGGCTCAATCACTGCGGACGAGGCGGGCGTCTGCACGAGATAGAGAAGCGCCGCCGCGGCAACGAGCAAGGCTGCGCCCATGTGCATATCACGGCGCGAAAGGGCGGCGAAACGGCTGCGCAGCATCTCTATCGTCATTCCATTCCTCCGCCCCCTTGTGCATGAGTTCTGTCTTCTTATTTTGTTTTATTGTAATATAATTTGCGCGATTCTGCAACTTTTTTATTCCACGAAATTACCGGCATGGAAAATTTTTTCGTCTAAAATGCGATTTCCCCGCATTTTAGACGACCTATATTCGTCCACGCACCGACGTTCACCGCCCCTCCTCGTCCTCTCGCGCCTGTGCGTTGAGCACGCGGCGCACGTCACGCCAATCCGGGAGGTAACGATCCATGCGCGCGTGGAAGACGGCGCCGTGTCCGCGCACCCACAGATGCGTGAGCTCATGCAGGATGACGTAGACGAGGGCGCGGCGCTCATAGCGCGCGAGGGCGAGGTTCAGCGTGATGGACGCGGTGCGCGTGCTGCAGCTCCCCCACCGCGTTTTCATCGCGCGGATGCGCCACGCGGCGGCGTGTTTGCCTACAATGTGCTCACATTCCGGCACGGTGCGCTCAATCGCGGCGGCGAGTTCCGCACGGTAAAGAGCGCGCACTGCCTCGGCACGCTCCTCCACGTCCGCATCGGGCGATGCATAGAGGAGAATCCGCCCGTCCGCATATTCCGCGTACGCTTTGCCGCGCGTAACGGGGCGCACTTCGAGCGGACACTGCACGCCCCACAGGAGGATCGTCTCTCCCATCTCGTAGCGGCGACGCTCCTGCGCCTCAGCAGCCGCAGAAATCGGCCGCAGGCGTTCGTCGATCCACGTACGTCTGCGGCTGATAAATCCCTCGATGTCCGCGCCCGTCATGCCCTGCGGTGCGCTCACCTCCACGACGCCCGGCGGTTGAACGCGGAGGTAGAGGTTCTTGATATTTTTATAGCGGATGTGAACGTCGTATCCGCCCATCGTGCCGCGCTCCTCGCGCAAGAGTCTCGTACGCCGCTTCACTTCGCGCTGCGCGCGTGCATGGCGCGCATCTTGATGGCGACGCTGCGGATCGCGGTGAGTTCTTCTTCGTCAAATTGATACGCCTCACCGCAAAAGTGACATTTCACCTCCGCCTGCCCGTCCGCGACGAGACTATCGAGGTCGTCCGCGCCGAGCGTAATAAGGCGATCCGTGATGTAGTTCTTCGAGCAGTTGCACCGGAACGCGAGATCGGTTGACGCGAGAATCTTCACGTCGTCAAAATTGCCGAGCAGGACGCCGATGATGCCGCGCGCATCCATGCCCTGTTCCACCATATGAGAAACGGAGGAGACGAGCCGCAGATTGCTCTCAAGTTTGTCAATCACCTCGTCTGACGCGCCCGGCAAGGGCTGAACGAAGAAGCCGCCCGCGCCGAGACAGCGCAGCTCGGGGCTGACGAGCACGCCGAGCCCGATGGAGGACGGCGTCTGTTCCGAGGTATAGAGATAGTTGATGAGGTCGTCCGCGACCTCGCCCGTCGTGATGTCGACGCTGCCCGTGACCGGTTCCTTTAGCCCCGTGAAACGCGTCACCGTGAGGATGCCGCGCCCGATGCCGCCGCCGACGTCGATCTTGCCAAGCGGGTTCAGCGGCAGATTCGTATGCGGGTGATCCACATAGCCGCGCACCGATCCCTCCGCCGTCGCGTCCGCCGTGACCGTGCCGAGCGCGCCGTCGCCCTTGAACTTTATCGTGACAGATTCCTTGTTCTTGAGATTCGCGGCGAGGAGCAGCGCTCCCGTCATCGTGCGCCCAAGCGCCGCCGCCGCGACGGGGTAACAGTCGTGCCGGCGCATCGCTTCCGCGACCGCGTCCGTCGTTACCGCCGCATAGGCGCGCAATGCGCCGCCCGCCGCAATTGCCTTTACCAGTTGATCCATTGTTCTTACCAATCCGGGGCGAGATGAAATATCACACCGTTTATCCTATCCAAAAAATTAAATTGCGCCGTCACATCTTCCGAAAGAGATTCGCCATCTCCATCGCGGCGACGGCGGCATCCGCGCCCTTGTTGCCCGCCTTTGTCCCCGCGCGCTCGATTGCCTGCTCGATGTTCTCCGTCGTCACGACGCCGAAGATCGTCGGCACGCCGCTCGCAAGCCCGACCTGCGCGACCCCCTTTGAGACCTCGCTGCACACATAATCATAATGCGTCGTCGAGCCGCGGATCACCGCGCCGAGACAGATCACGGCGTCGTAGCGTCCGCTCACCGCCATACGCTTCGCCGCGATGGGGATCTCAAACGCGCCCGGCACCCACGCGACGTCGATGTCGCCGTCCGCCGTCTCGTGACGGTGGAGCGCGTCGAGCGCGCCGCTGAGCAGCCGGCTCGTGATGAACTCGTTGAACCGCGCGGCGACGATGCCGATTTTGAGCCCCTTGCCGCTGATATATCCTTCGAGCATATTTGCCATCTTATTTTCCTCCCAGTTCCTCATCCGTCAAGAGATGCCCCATCTTTTCCTTTTTCACCGTCATATAGCGGCGGTCAAACTCGTGCGTGTGCATGACGATCGGAACGCGCTCGACGATCGTCAGCCCGTAGCCCTCGAGCCCCGCGCGCTTGGCAGGATTATTCGTCAGCAGGCGGATGGTCGAAAGCCCGAGATCGGCGAGAATCTGTGCGCCGATGCCGTAGTCGCGCAGATCGGGTGCAAAGCCGAGCTCGACGTTCGCCTCCACCGTGTCGCGCCCCTGATCCTGCAAGGCATACGCGCGCATCTTGTTCGCGAGCCCAATGCCGCGTCCCTCCTGCCGCAGGTAGAGCAGAACTCCCTCGCCCTCCGCCTCGATCGTGCGGAGCGCGGTGCCGAGCTGATCGCCGCAGTCACAGCGCATCGAGCCGAGCGCGTCGCCCGTCAGGCACTCGGAATGCACGCGCACGAGCACGTTCTCCTTGCCGCGCACATCACCCTTGACGACCGCGAGGTCGCAGCGTCCGTTCAGGCTGTTCTCGTAGGAAACAAGGCGGAAATGCCCGTATTTGCTCGGGAAATCAACGTCCGCCACCTGATGCACGAAGTTCTCCGTGCGCGTGCGGTACTCGATGAGCGATTTGATCGTGATGATGTTCAGTCCGTGTTTTTTCGCAAACTCCTTGAGCTGCGGCGTGCGCATCATATGCCCGTCGTCCGCCATGACCTCACAGCAAAGCCCCGCCGGATAAAGCCCTGCGAGCCGCGCAAGGTCGGTCGTCGCCTCGGTATGCCCCGCGCGGCGCAGGACGCCGCCCTCCACCGTGCGCAGTGGGAACACATGCCCCGGGCGGCGGAACTGCCCCGGCTTTGCCGCGGGATCGATGAGCAGCTTCACCGTGCGGCAGCGCTCAAACGCGGAGATGCCCGTCGTCGTGTCGTAGGCGTCGACGGAGACGGTGAACGCCGTCTCGTGATTGTCCGTGTTGTTCTCCACCATCTGACCGATCTGCAGCTCGTCGAGACGGCTGCCGATGATCGGCGTGCAGATGAGCCCCTTCGCATACGTCGCCATGAAATTCATATGCTCCGGCGTCAGCTTCTCGGCGGCAACGATGATGTCGCCCTCGTTCTCACGATCCTCATCGTCTACGACGACGAGCATCTTTCCGTTTTTAATATCCTCGATTGCCTGTTCAATCGTTGCAAAATCCATGCGTATCTCTCCTAAAATCCGCTGCGCAGAAGAAGCTCCTGCGTCAATCCGCCCCCCTGCCCCGGCGCGTTCCCGCCGAGCAGCTTCAGCGCGTATTTTCCTAAAATATCCGTCTCGATATTGATGGGACTGCCCGTCTGCTTCGTGCCGAGGTTCGTCACCGTGTGCGTGTGCGGGATGAGACTGACGGTAAAATCCGCTGTGCCGACGCGCGCGACCGTGAGACTGATGCCGTCGAGGGCGACGGAGCCTTTTTCCACGATGCCGCGCAGGAGCTCCGCGTCCGCCGTGACGGTCATAAGGATCGCGTTGCCCTCCTCTCGAATGCGCGTGATCCGCCCCAAGCCGTCGATGTGCCCGCTGACGAAATGTCCGCCCATGCGCGTCGTCGGCAGGAGCGCCCGCTCGAGGTTGAGCTGCGCGCCGCGCACAAGCCCCGCGAGCGACGTGCGCCGCACGGTCTCCGGCATGACGTCCGCACGAAAGCCGTGCGCATCAAAATGCGTGACCGTAAGACAGATGCCGTTGACGGCAATGCTGTCGCCGATGTGCGCGTCCGATACGACGAGATGCGCGCCGACGGAGATTGCGCCGCCTGTGAAGCCCTCGAAGGAGCCGACCTCCTCGATGATGCCCGTAAACAACCGCTCACCCCCCGTACTGCGGATAGCCCGTCATGAGGATGTCCGCGCCGACCCGCTCCACCGTCGTATCCGTGAGACGGAGCGCCGCCTGCGGACTTTCAAAGCCCGCACCGCCGACCGCCGTTGGGGCATCCGCCCCGCCCATGAGCATCGGCGCGATGAAAGCGCGCACCTTGTCCACAAGCCCCGCCGAGAGAAACGACCAATGCACCGACGCGCCCCCCTCGACAAAGACCGAGGTCAATTCCTCTCTCCCGAGAAAATCCATGAGCGCGGGAATGTCCACCCGCTCCCGCCCAAAGGTCACGACCTCCGCGCCGCACGCCTGCAACAGAGCCGTTCGCTTCGGCGCGGCGCGCTCGCTGACGGCAATGATCGTCCGCGCCGCCCCGTCCGTGAGGAGCTTCGCATCGTGCGGCGTCCGCGCCGTGCTGTCGAGCACAACGCGCACGGGATTTTTCCCCGTGCGGTGCGGCAGGCGCACCGTGAGACTCGGATTGTCCGCAAGCACCGTGCCGATCCCGACGAGGATCGCATCGTGCGCGTCGCGCCACTCGTGCACGCGCATGCGTGCCTCCGCGCCCGTGATCCACTGCGACGCGCCCGTCCGGCTCGCGGTCTTGCCGTCGAGCGTCATGGCGGTCTTGAGCGTCACGAAGGGACGCTTCGTCACCACCCATTTGAGGAACACCTCGTTCTGCCGGCGCGCCTCTTCCGAGAGAACGCCCGTCGTGACCTCGATGCCCGCCGCGCGCAGCCGCTCGATGCCATGCCCCGCGACGACGGGATTCGGATCACTGAGCGCCGTTACGACGCGCGCAATGCCCGCCGCGATCACCGCTTCCGCGCAGGGTCCCGTACGCCCGTGGTGGGAACACGGCTCGAGCGTTACATAGAGCGTCGCCCCGCGCGCGAGTTCCCCCGCCATGCGCAGCGCATGAATCTCCGCATGAGGCTCGCCCGCCGCGCGGTGCCAACCGCTCCCGACGACGATGCCGTCCCGCACGATCACCGCGCCCACCAACGGATTTGGAGACGTGCGCCCGCGCGCGAACTCTGCAAGGTGCAGCGCCTCCCACATAAAATGCTCGTCACGCGCTCGTTGTTCGTCCATCGTTATCCACCCAAATAAAAATACCGCCGAGAATCTCTCTCGGCGGCACACAAATCGTCCATAAAAGACGCGCCTTTTCCCATCCGGACTGCGGAGTTGCCTCCTTCACCGTCGGCTTCGGAATCTCACCGAATCGTGCCCCGCGGAGCGGCATCTGTGCCGTCCGTCACGGGCTTGCGGGCTGTACCGCCGGTGGGGATTTTCACCCCGCCTCAAAGAGCATCGCTTTGTATATTGTAACACCCAATATTTACGCTGTCAATCGTCAATCTTTACCGCGCGCCGCGTCTCCTCCGCACGGCGCACCACCTCGTCGAGGGGCGCACCGCAGACGGCGGCGACCGCTGCGACGACGCTGCCCTCCACGACGGGACAATCCGCCATGCGCAAGAGCGTGTCCTTGCGCTCGTCCAGGATCGTTTCCACGGTCAGGATCGAACTGCCCGCATCCACAAGGATGACCACGCCGTCCGCTCCGTACACCGCATCGATCGCATGTATGATGCGCGCATAGCTCGTCCCGAACGCGCCGTTTTCCATGCCGCCCGCGGTCGCGATGCGGGCATCCTTCGCCATCATGCGGCAGGTCTCCACGACCCCCTTGGCGAGCGCGGGGCTGTGCGTTACAATCACAAGGCCGACCATATTATGCACTCCGATTCCGTCCGCCAATGGCGCACACGAGACCTGCGCACGCGGCGGGAAGCAGCGTCCCGGCGTTCGGCAGGATATTCAAAATCATCGGTCCCACCGAGTGATCGTGCGCGATCATCGTGCCCGCCGTCCAGCCGAGAATCGCCGCCCCGATCACGATGAGCACGGGGTACCGATCCATCAGACGAGCGATGAGCTGACTGCCGCCGACCACGATCGGAATGCTGATGATGAGCCCGATCACGACGAGCAGGAAATGCCCCTGCGACGCGCCCGCAATCGCGAGCACATTGTCCAGCCCCATCGCGGCGTCCGCAACGATGATCGTCTTAACCGCGCCCGCGAACGTATCCGCCGCTTTGACATGCGCCTCCTTCGACGGGCGCATGAGTTTCACCGCGATCGGCAGGAGAACGAGCCCGCCGAGCGCCTGCAAATACGGCACGGTCAGCATCTCCACAGCAAAGAACGTCATGATGAGACGCACGAGCACCGCGCCCGCCGTGCCGACGTAGATCGCCCGCGTCCGCAGCTGCGCCGGCAGACGGTTCGACGCCATCGCGATGACGACCGCATTGTCCCCCGCGAGCACGAGGTCGAGAACAATGATCGAAAAGAGCGCCACAAAGAACTGTGACGAAAAGAGTTCGATTTCCACAAATATCTCCTTATTTCGCCATCAGCTTTGCGAGTTTCTGCGCAAAGGCGACGGGATTCTCCGGCAGGATGCCCTCGATGAGCAGCGCCTGCGTGTAGAGGAGGTCGCAGTAGTCCTTGAACTCCTCGCTCTCCTTGCCCGCCGCGTGGACGCGCCGGAGCTTTTCAAAGAGATCGTGATGCGGGTTGATCTCGAGGATGCGACGCGCCTTGAACATCGGATTGTTCATCTCGGCAAAGGTCTGCTCCATCGAGAGCGAGGGACCTGCCTCATCCGCCACGAGACAGACCGCGCTTGAGCGCAGACGCTGCGAGATCTTGACCTCGGCGATCTTGTCCCCGAGTACTTCCTTCACGTCCTTGATGAGATCGTCGTTCGTCTTTGCGATCTCCTCGGTCTCCTTCTTCGTCTCCTCGCTCTCCGCATCGCCGAGGTCGAGATCGCCGCGGCTGATGGAGTGAAACGGCTTGCCCTCGTACTCGTGCACGGTCTCGATCGCGAACTCGTCCACGGGATCGAGCAGGAAGAGCACCTCAAGCCCGCGTTCGCGCAGCTGCTCCATCTGCGGGAGCTGCTCGATCGTCGCCTTGTCCTTCGCCGTCGCGTAGAAAATGCTCTTTTGGCTCTCCGGCATCCGCGCGACGTATTCCTTCAGCGAGACGAGTTTGCCCTCCTGCGAGCTCGTGAAGAGAATGAGATCCTTCAGCTTGTCCACGGTCTCACGCCCGGAATACATGCTGTTGTAGATGCCGATCTTGAGCGAGCGGCCGTATTCGTTCCAGAACTTTTCGTAGCCCTCACGGTCTTTTTCAAGTTTTTTCCCGAGCGTCTTGAGGATGTTTTTCTCAAGGGCGCGCCCGATGGTCTTGAGCTCGCGGCTCTGCTGGAGGAGTTCGCGCGAGATGTTGAGCGACAGGTCGGGCGAGTCGACGAGCCCCTTCATAAAGCGCAGATAGTCCGGCAGAAGATCCTTGCATTTGTCCATGATGAACACATGGCGCGAATAGAGCTGAATGCCCGGCTCGTAGTCGGACTGGTAGAGGTTGAACGGCGCGCGCGCGGGGATCTCGAGGAGCGCCGTGTACTCGACCGTGCCCTCCGCCTTCGTGTGAAAGACCTCCATCGGCGCTTCCCACTCGTGAAATTGGTTCTTGAAAAAGTCGTTGTACTCCTCTTCCTTGATCTCCGATTTTGCGCGCGTCCAGAGCGGCTGCATCGAGTTCAGCGTGCGCAGCTCCGTCTTTTTGACCGGCTCCGCGCCCTCGACGATTTTCCCCTCGGCGTCGCGCGGAAGCTCCTCCGTCGTGACGTTCATCTTGATCGGGTAGCGCACATAGTCCGAGTATTTCTTCACAAGACGTTCGAGCGTGTAGGTGTCCGTGTAGTCCGTCTCGCCCTCGGTGAACTCCTGCGCAAGGCGGATCGTGATGGTCGTGCCGCGCGATTCCTTCTCCGCGTCCTCGACCGTATAGCTGCCGTCGCCCGTCGACTCCCAGCGCGTCGCCTGCGTCTCGCCCGCACGGCGCGTGACAATGGTCACGGATTCGGCGACCATGAACGCGGAGTAGAAGCCGACGCCGAACTGCCCGATGAGATCCTTGTCCGGTGCACCGCCGCTCTCCTCCTTCGCCTTTGCGAGCTGCTCCATGAACGCCTTCGTCCCGGATTTTGCGATCGTGCCGATGTTATCGACAACCTCGGCGCGCGTCATGCCGATGCCGTTGTCGGAGATCGTCAGCGTTTTACTCTCCGCGTCTGGCACCAAGAAAATCTCGTAGGCGTCGTTTCCCTCAAGAATGTCGCGGTTTGTCAGGCTCTCAAAGTGAAGCTTATCGATCGCGTCCGACGCGTTCGAAATCAGCTCGCGCAAAAAGATCTCACGGTTCGTGTAAATGGAATGGATCATCAGATCCAGTAATTGTTTCGTCTCGGCTTGAAACTCATGCGTTTCCTTTGCCATAATATCGCTCTCCCTTACGTGCAACTATTTTTGTATATCGTTTCGTCTTATACGACTCGATTTCTATGCTCTATATTACACAAAAAACGGCAAAAAATCAAATATCATTTCCCTTTTTCCTAAATAATGCGTCCGACGGGATTTTTGTACACTGCGTTTGCAATTCGCAGCGTTTTGCATTATACTCATTTTTAGATATTGTTTATCATCTGTATAGGGAAAAGGAGATTTTATCATGGACAACGAACAGAACACACAGCCGGGCACGCAGAACGCCGCCCCCAAGGCTCTCATCGTACAGTCGACGAAAAATGCCGGTCTCGCCGCCGGGCTCGCGCTCTTCTTCGGTCCCCTCGGTATGCTCTACTCGACGATTAAGGGCGCCGTCGTCATGCTCATCGTGAATCTCATCGTCGGTCTCTTCACGGTCGGGATCGGATTAATCATAACCTTCCCCATCGGCGCCTTCTGGGCGTATAAGGCTGCGGTGAAATACAACGAGAATCTGCTCTCGGGCGTGCAGCAGGGATAACCTGTCTTCCATGATAATATCCGTACGGTCGTGTTATCATGAGCACAGATATTTACAATGTGCATGAAACGGAGGATATGATGAAACGCACCTCATTCGGCGCACTCACCTGCGTCGCTGCACTCGCCGCAGCCCTCCTTCTGCCTGCGGGACACGCGGCGGCGGAGGAATATCCCGCGACGCTCAGCACGAGCGGCACAAGCGTCACCTATGTCACCCCGGACACCGCCGCGATCACGGTCGGCGTCGTCACGGACGCAAAGGACGCAGCAAAGACACACGCGGACAACGCCGTGCTGACGGCGCGCGTCCACAAGGCGATGAAAGAACTCGGCATCGCAAACGCAGACATTCAGACAACGCATTATGATTTCTCGCAGCGCTGGGACACGCGCGATGACGGAAAAACGGAACTCGTCGGCTACACCGCGCAGAATATGATCGCCATCACCGTGCATGACCTTTCAAAGGTCGGTCGCGTCATTGACGCGGCACTCGCCGCAGGGGCAAACCGCATCGATTCGCTCGAGTTCAGCGCAAGCGATCTCACGGCTGCGAAAAAAACAGCGCTCGAGGCAGCGATGAGAGACGCGCGTGCAAAGGCGGATGCGCTCGCCGCTGCGGCTGGTGTCCGCATTGTCCGTATTGCAACGATCTCCTTTACGGATGTCCACGCGCAGCCGTACAACAGCGTGCGCTATTCGGCAATGGTAAAAGAGGCCGCAGCCGACTTTGGCGAAACGCCGATTGCGGCAGGCCGTCTCTCTGTCGAAGGGCTTGTGAACGTCACCTATGTCATCGAATAAACCGGCGCGGCTCTCCGCAGTAGAGGCGATTCGCGGCATCTCCATGATGGGCGTCATCGGCATCCACATTGGCGCAGAGTACCTTGCAAACCCCTCGCCAAATCTTCATCTCACAGCGCTTTTTGACATCGGCACGCGCTTTAGCGTGCCGATTTTTTTCTTCATCTCTGCGTTCGGGCTGTTCTATGGGCAAAATCCCGCCGTACCGTTTTCCTACCGCGCATTTCTCCGGCGGCGGTGGCACGCGGTCGCCCTGCCCTATCTCGTATGGTCGCTCTTTTACATCCTCCACGACGCGTGGCATTACGGTATGGGCATACCGCCGCTGCTCTCCATTCCGGGGATACTCTTCTTTGGGAATGCGAAATATCAGCTCTACTTCATGGTCATCCTCATCTGGTTCTACCTCCTCATGCCGCTCTGGCGCGTCCTGCTGCGGCATATGACGCTCCCGCGCCTCGGCGTTCTGCTCGCCGCGCAGGTCGCGTTCGACTACTGGTCGAGCTTTGACAGTGCGTTCAACCTCTATGTTTACAGCCTGCCCGAGGGAACACTCCTGCGCGCGCTGCTCTTTTATCGCCTGAACTATTGGGTCATGCACTACGTCTTTATCTTCCTGCTCGGCGGGTATCTCGCCCTGCATTTTGACGCGTTCCGCACGCTGATGGAGCGACGGGCGCGAAGCCTTTATGCATTTGGACTTCTCAGCCTCGGACTGCTCCTCGCGTGGTACTACAAGCTGATTCTCATCGACGGGTACACCCCGCTCGAGGCGATCTACACCGCGCATCAGCTCTCGCCGCTCGGCATCCTCTATACCATAGGAGCGTCGCTTGCCCTCTTTGCGTTCTTCACGCGTCTCGGCACGCAGAACCTGCTCGGGCGCGCCTTTCAAACGCTCGGAAAACACTCCTACTTCATCTACCTCGCGCATCCCGTCGCGATCACCTACCTGCTGATGCTGATCCACGCGCACGGATACGTCCTCACCGCCCCCATCGCCCTTGGGCTCTACACCGCCACCCTCCTCCTCACCCTCTGCTCCGCCATCATCGTGCGAGGCATCGGCGACCGTGTGCCGATCGTCAACGCACTGACCATTGGGATACAAAAAAGAAATAGAAACAAAAAAGATAAGGATAAACGCCTCGTCCTTATCTTTTTTGATGCAGAATTTTCTCGATAATCAGTGCGAATGAACCACCGTGCCGTGAGCGGTATCTGCCGCAGCCATTTTTAAGCCATGCTTTTTTGGCAAGGCAGATACCCGAACGGTGCAGAAACATTTTGCGACACAGCTAGGCGCGAAAATCCATTCACGATCTAGGAGAAGCGGAAGTTTCGATGCAGAGCAAGGAATGAGGAGGACACAAGGGCAGGCGTAGTAAAAAGCTACGTCAACCGACGTGTCTGATCGAATGACACAGCTATGCGCCAAAATCGCGCGTCACGCAGCGTAGAGATGTTTCAGCTAGACGAGCCAAATATCGCGCCGTCTGCGGAATCCCCGCCGGATCGACCGTGAACTGCGGATGATGATTCTCCGGTCCCAGCCCCGTCCCGACGAATGCAAAGCAGCTCTCCATCGTCTCCTGATAATACGCGAAGTCCTCTCCCGCCATCCACGGTACGGCATCCACAACGGTAAATCCCTCCCGCTTTGCCACGTCCGCCGCGAGTTCATTCCAACGCGGCGTATTCACCACGGCAGGCGCGCCCGACTTCCAAGAGATTTCCACATGCCCGCCGAGCCCCGCGGCGATCCCCGCGGCGAGTTCCTCCATCCGTTTCTTCACCAGCACACGGTCGTTCGCATCGAAGAGCCGAATCGTTCCTTCCATCCATACCCGCTCCGGCAGCACGTTCCACGTCGTCCCGCCCTCAATGTGCGCGATGCTCACAACGGCGGCGTGCAGCGGGTTCACGTTGCGTGCGGCGATCGTTTGTGCCGCCGTCACGAACTGCGCTGCCATCACGATGGGATCGCATCCGCGGTCGGGCTGCGCCGCATGCGTTCCCACGCCCGTGAACGCGATCTCGAACTTATCCGTGGACGCCATCATGCCGCCCGCGCACAGCCCAAATGTCCCCACCGGATAAAGGGGACGCGTATGAATGCCGAATATCGCAGTCACACCGTCAAGGACCCCCGTATCGAGCACACAACGCGCCCCGCCGGGTGCCTCCTCCGCCGGCTGACAGACGATATAGACCGTCCCTTCGAGTGCCGCTTCCCGCTCTTTCAGCAGGAGCGCCGCCGCAAGCACCGCCGCCATGTGAAAATCATGCCCGCAGGCGTGCATCTTCCCTTCCGTTAAAGAACGATACGGCAGATCGGTCGCCTCGGTCACCGGCAGCGCGTCGATATCCGTCCGCAGCGCAACAATGGGTTTTTCCCCCGATCCGATCGCCGCCACAAGCCCCGTCTCGAGAGGCACATCGAGCACACGTATGCCAAAGCGTTCAAACGCTGCCCGCAGGCGCGCCGTCGTTTCAAACTCCTCATAGGAAAGTTCCGGATGCGCGTGCAGCCAGTAAAACTCGGCGCGCGCAAACTCCATGATTTCCTGCTCCGTCATCATTTCACCCCCATATAGGAAAACAGTCTTATGCACCCCGGCAAAAGAGGGACGCGCAAGACTGTTTTATATTGCACAATACGGATTAGAGTCCCGCATCCTGCTTCAGTACGGCGGCTTTGTCCGTCTTTTCCCACGGCAGATCGACGTCCGTGCGGCCGAAATGCCCGTACGCCGCCGTTTGACGATAGATCGGACGGCGCAGGTCGAGCATTTTGATGATGCCCGCGGGGCGCAGGTCAAAGTTTTTCTGTACCAAATCGACGATTTTCTCCTCGTCGATCTTGCCCGTACCGAACGTATCCACCATGATGGACACGGGATGCGCCACGCCGATGGCATATGCAAGCTGGATCTCAACGCGGTCGGCAAGCCCTGCCGCGACGATGTTCTTCGCCACATAGCGCGCCGCATACGCCGCGCTGCGGTCGACCTTCGTGGGGTCTTTGCCCGAGAACGCGCCGCCGCCGTGCCGCGCCCAGCCGCCGTAGGTATCGACGATAATCTTGCGCCCCGTCAGTCCCGAGTCGCCGTGCGGGCCGCCGATGACGAATTTTCCCGTCGGGTTGACGAAGTATTTCGTCTCCGCGCGCAGGAGTTCTGCGGGAATGATTTCCTTGATGATTTTTTCAATCATATCCTTGCGGATGGTCGCAAGGTCAACCGCCTCGTCGTGCTGCGTCGAGATGACGACCGTATCGACATAGACGGGCTTCCCGTCCTCATAGGCGACCGTCACCTGCGTCTTGCCGTCCGGGCGCAGATAGGAGAGCTCACCGCTCTTGCGCGCGTCCGTCAGGCGGCGTGCGAGTTTATGCGCGAGCACTGTCGTCAGCGGCATGTACTCGGGCGTCTCGTTCGTCGCGTAACCGAACATCATGCCCTGATCGCCCGCGCCGATCGCATCCGCCGCGTCCATCTTGCCTTCGCGGGACTCGATCGCCTCGTTGACGCCCTGCGCGATGTCGGGCGACTGCTCGTCGAGCGAGACGAGAATGCCGCAGGTGTCGGCGTCGAACCCGTAGCTCGCGTTCGTATAGCCGATCTCGCGCACCGTCTGACGGATGATCTTCGGAATGTCCACATAACACGACGTCGAAATCTCCCCAACCACATGCGCCTGCCCCGTCGTCACGAGCGTCTCACAGGCAACGCGTCCCTGCGGATCCTGCGCGAGAATCGCATCGAGGATGCTGTCGGAAATCTGATCGGCGAGTTTATCGGGATGCCCCTCGGTCACGGACTCGGATGTAAACAACATTTTTTTCATACAAAAACCTCCCCCGGTTGTCGAAAAATATTTTACCAAAAAGACATCCTCATCCCCACAAGAAAAGCCTCCCTATCAGATGGGAGGCTTATGACCGCTCTCATCTCATAGGCTGCTCCGCCTAAAGGAATTGGCACCGTTGACCAAAACGTCATGGTTGCCGCAGCTTCATAGGGCCCGTCCCTCCACTGCTCTGGATGAGGTATATTCTCTTCTATACGTCGCATTGTAACGAAAGTGCGGGGCGTTGTCAAGGGGCGGTCGGGAGATTTTTTTAACGCTTTAACTTTACTCATGAATCATCATCGAAAGAACCGGCAAAACCGGTCGCACTGATAGCACATTCTGTCAATGGCAGTGACAATTCCTTGCTCTCACATGCCGCCACCGCAAGGCGCTCAAATTGTACTTTTCTATAACTTA
Source organism: Selenomonas sp. oral taxon 137 str. F0430 (assembly GCF_000183625.1). Taxonomy (NCBI): domain Bacteria; kingdom Bacillati; phylum Bacillota; class Negativicutes; order Selenomonadales; family Selenomonadaceae; genus Selenomonas; species Selenomonas sp. oral taxon 137. The sequence goes on along the minus strand of NZ_AENV01000005.1, from coordinate 411,136 downwards.
TTTTAGACCAACAACCAGAATAAGGTTCATCTCCCTTATGACCATTCAACGGAATAACATCTCCCGTCCGTATGTCATAGATCCCAAATTTATTCTGCTTTATACGCTCCATACAAAAGGCATCATGATTTCCAAACTTCGGCCGCCGATCATCCTCTTGGAGCGTAGAGGTTGACGACCGGCGAAACAATATGCCGCCTTCCATGTTTCCATATATATTCCAACAGCACGTACTGCCGTAACCATGGTGCCATTCCTGCAGGACGTTCCCTTGCAGATCGACAACGAGGCTGACGTTTGGCGACTCACTCCACAGCAGCAGACTCTTCCCCTCTTCATACCATCCTTTCAGCAAATATGCCGTCCCGACGGGCAGGGAAAATAGTCTTTCTTCTTCCTCATCATGAACGAACACGACAGCCAAATCCTCACTGCGCACACATATCACACCGTCGCCATACTCGATCGGCTGACTGTCACGCTGCGACGGTTCTCCAAAATTCTTAAGCCTGCATTTTGTATAAAGTTCTCTTGCCTTGCCGCCGCTCTTAGGGATCATATAAATACGATCGGAAGGCCACCGATCCTTTGGGACAAGAGGAATCTCATTCCCAACGAACGTAATGTAGAATTTATCATCAAATTCATAAAGATCCCACGGGTATAACTCAAGTTCCTGGTCCGGCCAATCAATAGGAATTTCTGCGACCCCCTCCTCCGTCAAATGAAAAAGATGCGGCCTCACCTTTTCTATCTCGGCTTTCGACTCTGCGAGACAGCAATTATAATCCAACTCTACGAAGAAATATATCCCGGATTCTGTAAGAACGGAACTCCCTATCCGGTATCCACGGGGTATTGCCTGTGACAGATCGATCTTCACCTCATCGGTGACACGGTTCGGATTGATAACTACAAAACCGGGCCGCGAATGATCCTGCAAAAAAATGCTGCCCGAGAACCTTTGTGCAGCATCACATTTCTGCACAGTAAAAAGCGACATACACACGGCGAACAGCATAAAAAAGATGCGCATTGATATCATAATCATAGGACTCCCTTCAGCAACAATCTCTTCTCTCACCATACACCTCTCAACATAAATCGCATCACAGCATCTCATGTAAAGCTCTTCCTATACAATATAAAGCTATGCGGGAAGGTCTACGCCCCACGTTTTTTCTTTTGGCGTCGGCACTTTGATATCCGCAAAGCCCTCCGTCCAATGCGTCTGATTGATGCCGTAGGGCATGATATGAAAGCACTCCTGCGGATGATAACAAAAGCCCGGCAGATGCTCAAAACGCGTAACGGCCTCCTCTGCCGCTGCCCTCGAATCATAAACGCCGATAAGTTTCCCTTCGGCAAATGACCTCACGCGATACACATGCTCTAAGATGTAAACATAACGCGCAACCGCATCTCCCCCGCTGTTCGTTCTTTGTAATGTGCGGTGTGCCGCTCCCCGCGTCTGCGATTCGTACCAAATTTCACACTCGTCGTATTCGTCGCCCTCATCGACTGCGTGATAAAATCCTCCTTTCCAATCGGCATCTTCATTTAACCGATAAATTTCTACAGAAAAATGCTCTCGTGAAAACTCCTTAAGGAATCACTGATAAATAGTGGATAATCACAGCCAGCTGATCCGCAGACACAAATTTCACAAATTGCAATACAAAAGAGCGTGCAACACTGCTCTCATTGCCCCTTTTTCTTCCCCGAATCGCCCATTTCACCGGGAAATTTTGGAAAAAGGGCGCACTTATCCCATTGTCATGCAGAACGCCCTCTGCCTTCCTGCCCTCAAACACATGACGAGGTTCGCCGATGCAAAGAGCAGATAGTAACGGAGCAGGTTCTTCTTGATGCCACGATACCTTGTCCTGCCCGCTTGGAACAGCCGCTTCACAATGAGGAACGGATGCTCCACCTTGCAGCGGATGGAAGTTTTCTCGTGTTCGATCTTCTTGTCCCAGTTGACTCCTGCATACGCCTTTGTTGTGCGGTTCTTTGAAGGTCTTTTCGCAATACGGTAATCCACGCTCGATAGATGAGGATCTTCAAGGATTTCTGCGCGCTTTTCCACGCCGAGATACCCAGAGTCCCCATAGACGCTGTGGTCATCCGCTCGGATCAATGCGTGCGCCTGCACGATGTCATGCACGTTGGCTGCTGTCCCTGTGATTGTATGAACGTAGCCTGTTGCCGCATCCGTACCGGAATGAATCTTCATGCCGAAGAACCATTGATTCCCTTTCCTGACGGAGTGCATTTCAGGGTCGCGGGTCTTCGTGGTGTTCTTGGTCGAGCTTGGTGCATGGATGATGGTGGCGTCAACGATGTACCGCCGTGCATGATGAGTCCTGCGGCGTCCAGCCGCTCTTTCACGTCGTCGAACATCTTGCGGGTGATGTCATGCTTTTCCAGCAGGTGTCGAAAGTGCAGGAGTGTCGTAGCATCCGGTGTCCGTTCGATGGAGAAGTCGATCTTCAGGAAGCGCTTCATGGCATAGCTGTCATAGATTGCATCCTCGATTCCCTCGTCCGAGAGACCGAACCAGTTCTGCATGAGATACATGCGCAGCATCGTTTCGAGCGGGATTAACTTCCTGCCACGCTCTTTCTGGACGTAGAACGGCGCAATGAGTTCCATCCATTCTTTCCAAGGGATGATGGATTCCATGGCATCCAGGAAGGCTTCACGCTTTGTTGTTCTGTTACGGTTTGCGTATTCCATGTCTGTAAATGTTTGCTGCACCATTTTTGTCTCTCCCTCATCGTTTATTGTTTTTCTCTATTGTAATCTTTCAAGGCAGAGTTGCGCAACATAAGAATTTATCAGTGTTTCCTTAAAACCGCTGAGATGCATAATCCGCTCGACGGCTTCCTTCGCCCTCTTTTCCGAAGAATACGCGCCGATATATTTCACTTCATCGAAGTCAGCAACCTCATAACTGTGCTGAACAAGATGGATCTGCTCCATAAATGTTCCCCTTATTCTTGGCAACGCTAAGCCGCTTCTCAGCTTCCTCCAATGTTAGCCAACCTCTCTCCTCGCCGGATTGTTTTCCTTGTTCAAGCTCGTTCATGAGACGACGTAACGCCCGCATTTTCTCCAACGCCCGCATGTCCAAACTATTATCTCCCTTCTGTCCATATATCATTTTACCACAAGTCCATAATCTATATGACATAAAATGCACACTCCCAAAATGATGGGGGCGTATTTTTTGCTGTATTCCCCCGTTGTAATACAAAAATATAAACTATACTTTGCATTTTTGTAGACAAAATTGTAAAGTATAGTTATAATTACTGCAAAGGCAGGTGACGCAGAATGTCCATCATCAACAAGGAAAACATCCTAAAGGTACTCATAGGCTACAATCCTTGGTGGAAAACCGGTACGGTAATCCCCGCTCTGACAAAGCATTATAAGCGCTTTGCTTTCTACGAGACAATGGCTCGTTTAGCGGAAACAGAGATGCGCCGCATCCTCGTCCTCAGCGGTATGCGGCGCGTCGGCAAAACGACCATTCAATACCAGTTAATCGAGGCGCTGCTCGCGCGCGGAATTTCTCCACAGCGAATTCTCTTTATCTCGATGGATCACCCAATGCTGAAACTCAGCGACTTTCAAGAAATCCTCGACTGCTATCATGAAAACATTTATGTTGATCATGATGTTTACTATTTTTTTGATGAAATTCAATACGTTCGGGACTGGGATAAATGGCTCAAGGTCATCTATGACAGCACACCGGAGACACAGGTCGTCGCAACGGGGTCTGCAAGCCCCGCGCTGATGAAGGGCAATCAAGAGAGCGGCGTCGGCCGTTGGTCGGTAATCCCCGTCCCGACGCTGTCATTCTACGAATATTGCAACCTCCTGTCACTTGACCGCCCGCAGCTGCCGGAGGACCTCAAAGCGACCGATCTGCCCTATATGCAGCGTCCGCAGCAGACCGAAATCATGCTCCAGTTATCCAAGGTGCAACAGCACTTTACCCGCTACCTGCAAGTGGGCGGATTTCCTGAACTTGCACTTGCAAGCAACGACATTCTCGCACAGCAAATTATGCGGGAGGATGTCGTCGACAAAGTGCTCAAGCGCGATCTTCCCTCGCTCTACGCCATCCGCAACATCACGGAGCTGGAGCGCATCTTCCTCTACCTTTGCAGCGTATCTTCAGAGATTGTCTCCGTCGATGCGCTCTCAAAAGAGCTGAGCGGCGTCTCCCGCCCCACCGTAGAGAACTACATCCGGTTTCTGGAGAGCGCCAATCTCATCTATCGGAGCTGGCCCATCGACATGGCGGGCAAGCGCGTTCTCAAAGCGCGCCCCAAAATCTACATCGCCGACGCCGCCATCAGAAACGCCGTCCTCATGGACGATACTCTGCTCACCGATCCGATTCAGATGGGGAAAATCGTCGAAACGGCCGTCTACAAACACGTCGCCGCATTCTATTATCGATATGTCACCTCCATCGGTTATTTTCGCGGCGGAACAAAGAACAAAGAAGTCGATATTGTCATTGACTATCCGATGGCGAAAAAAATACTCATCGAGGTAAAATATCGTGAAAATACGACCATCTCGGATGACGACGCCGTCAGCGTGCTGGCAGACGAGGCGTCGGCTGCCATTGTCATTACAAAGACGGCAAATGATCTAGGTCTGCAAATGACGAAAACAAGGGCAATCCTCCTTCGTATTCCGGCATTTGCCTTTCTCTATCTGCTCGGCAATGCCGAGCGGCACGGTTATCACTACATCTCCTAACGATAAGAACCTGATGAATCAACTCTCTGCGCTAATTCATCAGGTTCTTTTTCTATGCGTTTCACTGTATCAGAGTTTCGTCCCGTGTTTCGGCACAAAGAACGCGCTCATATCGACGCCCTCGTGTTCGAGGAGGGCAATCTTCATCGGGAGACCGCCGCCGTATCCGGTGAGGCTGCCGTTCGTTCCGACAACGCGATGACAGGGGATGATGATGGAGATGGGGTTGTGCCCGACGGCGCCGCCGACGGCCTGCGCGGACATGCGGGACTTGCCGGTCAGAGCGGCAATCTCGCGCGCGAGCGCACCGTAGGTAGTCGTCGCGCCGTAGGGGATGCCGCAGAGCAGATTCCATACAGCGCGACGGAACGCGCTCCCGCGCGGGGCGAGGGGGAGTTCTGCGATTGCGGGGCGCTCTCCCGCGAAGTACCGCGAGAGCCACGCCTTTGTCCGTACGAGGAGCGGCGTCTCGCGCTCCTCTACGCTCTTCCCGTGCAGATCGGACATGTAGTCCTGCCCCGCGATCCAGAGGCCGATCAGCGCACCGCCGCATTCGGCGATCAAGATATCCCCGAGCGGGGATGCGTAATGCGTGGTAAAGATCATCCAATCACCTCCCGAGGAATATTTCATGTGTGCCGTCACTGTTCATCGCCGCATGAGAGCGCGAACCGGACATAAACATACGACCTTCATTCTACCGCTTAGTATAGCATAAATCGGCGCGTTCCTCCATCCCCCGGAATACCAACGCCATCCATCCCCTGAGAATCTTTCCACAAAAAAAGCCGCTGCATGTGTTCTCCATACGGCAGCCAGTGCTGCGGCGGTATGACCGCCATTCGTGATTTAGTTCATCGCTTAAAAGATCGGATAGCCGCCGTCCCGCGTAATTTTTCCTTCGTCGAGGTTCGTGATTTTCTCTCCCTTTTGCCGGGCGAGCACGGCGCGCAGGACATAGGCGGCCTCGCCCTGCCGCAGTTGTTCTTGTCTGATAACGCCGCCGACTCCTCCGCCCCTGACATGGCGGGCAATATATCCCGGGGTTCTGTCGGGCGCGGTGAGGAATACGCCCCCGTCCGCGGTGATGTCGCCTGCCTCGAGGAGAGCCCCGAACGGCTCAAAGTCTGTGTCCTTGTCATAGGTTCTATCGAACGCGGGAACATAGTACTGGAGGCAGCGCCACTCGCCCGTTTTCTTATCGTGGCGGAACCGATACGCGTACAGGTCTGCCTCCCCATAGATGCCGGCATTTTCGTCAACCGTGCGGCGCAGACCGTCTACGCTGTAGTAAGTATAACGTGCGTCCGAATGACGCTCAATACTGTCCATGTCAATCGTTGCGATATACATCGCATCAACGCCGACCTACTCGGCATTCCAATAGGAATGCGTATACCGCCCCACCTCCGCCCAATCCTTCGCGGCGGCGGTACTTGCGCTCATACAGGCGCAAAGAACAGCGCAGAGCAGGACGAGTAATCTACAAGATTTCCACATGAACATCTCCTCCTTACAAAGCGTATTCTCGGCGGTGTTCTCCCCCTATCTCCGGTTTCTCCGCTCCAACTCATCCGCCAATCGATCGAGGATGATACCCGCGAGCTCGGATTTCGCCATGAGGGGATGTTCTTCTGCTCTGCCGTCTTTGAAAAAGATTTTGACGCGGTTCGTGCCGACGGAAAAGCCCGCGTCCTTTTCGGCGACGTTGTTGGCGACGATGAAGTCGAGGTTCTTCTTCAAAAGCTTGCCCTGCGCGTACGTCTCGACGTTCTCGGTTTCGGCGGCGAATCCGACGAGGACTTGCCGTGTCTTTTTCCTGCCGAGCTCCATGAGGATGTCGGGGTTGCGCGCAAGCGTGATCGTCAGCTCGCCGTCGGACTTCTTTATCTTTTGCGGGGCGATCTCGGCGGGTCGGTAGTCGGCGACCGCCGCCGCCTTGACGACGGCGTCGGCGTTCTCGTACTCCGCCATGACCGCGTCGTACATCTCCCGCGCGCTCCGCACATCCACGCGGCGCACGCCCGCGGGGGTATCAAGATGCGTGGGGGCGGAGACGAGGATGACCTCCGCGCCGCGCCGCGCCGCCTCCGCCGCGACGGCATAGCCCATGCGCCCGGTGGAACGGTTGCTGAGGTAGCGCACGGGGTCGAGCGCCTCCTCAGTTCCGCCTGCGGTGACGATGATGCGCCGCCCTGCAAGGATCTCCGCCGCAGCGAAGTGACGCTCGACAGCGGCGACGATCTCCTCCGGCTCAGGCAGGCGTCCCGCACCCGTTGTACCGCACGCGAGCAGCCCCTCTGCGGGAGGGATCACCTGTACGCCGCGATCACGCAGGCGCATGACGTTCTCCTGCGTGACGGGGTTCTCCCACATGCCCGTATTCATTGCGGGTGCGATGTAGAGCGGGGCGCGCGTGGCAAGCACGGTTGTTGTAAGGAGGTCGTCGGCGATGCCCGCCGCCGCCTTTGCGATGAAATTCGCCGTTGCGGGCGCGACGAGGACGAGATCGGCAAGCTCGGCGAGCGCGATGTGCTCGACGTGATGCGCAGGAACCTCCATCCACATGCTGGTCGCGACTGCCTGCCCCGTGATCTCGCGAAAGGTCAGCGGCGCGACAAAGGACGCCGCCGCCCGCGTCATGACGACGCGGACTTCGGCGCCCGCCTTTTTCAGTCTGCTTGCGATCTCGACCGCCTTATATGCGGCGATGCCGCCCGTCACGCCGAGTACGATGCTGCGTCCCGCAAGAGTTCCCATGGTCAGATGCTCTCCTTGTAAAGATCGTAGCTGATCTTGCCCTCGGCGATCTCTTCAAACGCGTTCGTGACGTTCTTTGTCGAGCGCGCGAGTTCCGACTTGACCGGGTCGCCCTCGAGGAGCTGCCGTGCACGCTTCGCCGCGAGCACAACCATGCCGTAGCGGCTGTCCACCTTCGTCAGCAGCTCGTCTGTGGAGGGGTTGACCATGCCGATTTCCGCATTCGTTTTCATTATTCGTACCTCGTTCCTTAGTTCTCTATCTCAAACTGCGCCGGGTTCATATCCGCGCGAAACCGCTCCGCCGCGAGAATCGTTTGGATGCGTTTCACCGCGTCTTTTACGGTATCGTTGACGACGGCGTAGCGGTATTTCCTGCCGAGGCGAATCTCGTCCTGCGCCGCACTCAGACGGCGCGCAAGGTTCTCCTCAGTCTCCGTCCCGCGCCCCGTGATGCGGCGTCGCAGTTCCTCAAAGGAGGGCGGCAGGAGGAAGATGAACGTCCCGTCCGGACACCGCTCCATCACGTTCAGTGCCCCCTGCGTGTCGATCTCGAGCAGGATGTCCTCGCCCGCGGCGCGCCGCTCCTCGATGGGGGCGAGCGGCGTACCGTAGTAGTTGCCGTAGACGTCCGCATACTCGAGAAACGCGCCTGCGGCGATCATTTCCTCGAACTCTATGCGCGTGCGGAAGTAATATTCGCGCCCCTCCGCCTCGCCGTCCCGCGGGGCGCGCGAGGTCGCGGAAACGGAGTAGGCAAGCTCCCTCTCGCGGGAGAGGAGTTCCTTACAGACCGCCCCCTTGCCCGTCCCCGAGGCGCCGGAGATGACAATCAGAAGCCCTTTTTTCATTCCGCATCCTCCTTTTCGCCGCCCACGCGGTTCGCGAGCGTCTCCGGCTGGAGCGCCGAGAGCACGATGTGACCGCTGTCCGTGACGATGACGGCACGCGTCCGCCGCTTGTACGTCGCGTCGACGAGCCGTCCCGCGTCGCGCGCATCCTGCACCATGCGCTTGGCGGATGCGGACGTCGGGGCGACGATGGCGACGATGCGCCCGGCGAACACGATGTCGCCGAAACCGATATTCACCGGTCTAATCTCCATGCACTCACTCCAAATTCTGTACCTGCTCGCGCAGTTTTTCGACCTCATTCTTCATCGCGACGACGATCTGCTGTGCATCGGCATTGTTTGCCTTTGACCCGATCGTGTTCACCTCGCGGTTGATCTCCTGCAGGAGGAAATCGAGCCGCCGCCCGACCGGTTCGTCCTCGGCGAGAATCGCGCGGAACTGGGCAAAATGGCTTGCGAGCCGCACCAGCTCCTCCGTCACGTTCACGCGGTCGGCGTAGATCGCCGCCTCCTGCACAATGCGCGTCTCGTCGGGGGTGACGTCCCTAAACTCCGCGAGTACGTCCCTCAGATGCGCGCGGTACTCCGCCACGATCTGCGGCGCGATCTCCTTCACCTGTGTGCGTTGCTCTTCGAGGCGGTCGATGCGCCGCGCGAGGTCACGCGCGATATGTGCGCCTTCCGCCCTTCGCATCCGGTCGAGCGCGTCGAGCGCCCCGCGCACGGCATCCATGAATACCTCTCGCGCACCGGAGATGTCCGCACGCTCGCTGACCTCGATCACGCCGTCTTGCTCTGAAACGATGCGCACGCCGTCACTCAGCGGTGCATCCGCCGCCCGCGCGACCCTCACGAGCGCCGTATAATACGCGCGCGCGAGGCTTTCGTTGACGCGGACATCGTACTCTTTTTCGCTGCGATCCTCGAAGTTCACAAAGATGTCGAGCTTCCCGCGCGCAACACGCGTGCGGATCGTCTCGCGCAGCTCGCTCTCCCACGCGCCGAATGCGCGCGGCATATGTGGGACGATCTCGAGGAACCGCTGATTGACCGACTTCATCTCGACGGTGACGCGGTACGCCTCGGTCTCCACCGTTGCCGCTCCATACCCCGTCATGCTCTTGCGCTGCGTCCCGCTCATACCGCCCCCTGCCATACGCCCGTAAAGACGGGTTCCGCGGGTCCCGTCATGAAGATATGCCCGTCTTCGCGCCACTCCACCCGGATCACGCCGCCGTCGACCTCGATGTCTGCCGCGCGGTCAAGCACGCCGGTCAGGACGCCCGCCGTCAGCGTCGCGCAGGTGCCCGTCCCGCAGGCAAGCGTGATACCCGCGCCGCGCTCCCACACGCGCATCCGCGCATGACTGCGATCCTTTACCTCGACGAACTCCGTGTTGATTTTGCGCGGGAAGAGTTCGTGGTTTTCAAACTGCGCGCCAAGCTCCGCGAGGGGAAAATGCTCCGCGTCGTCCACGAAGATGACCGCGTGCGGATTTCCCATTGAGACGCAGGTCATTTTATATGTGCGCCCCGCAACCGTGATCGGCGCCGCGATGACACGCTCTGTGCCGAAGCCGCGCACGGGAATGTCGTCGCCTGTGAGCACGGGCACGCCCATGTCGACCTCGACCGCCGTCACTTTTCCGTCCTCTATGAGGATGCGCGGCGTCATGATTCCCGCGAGCGTCTCGATCGTGAATTGTTCCTTCTTAATGCGCCCGTATTCGTAGAGATAGCGCGCGAAACAGCGGATGCCGTTGCCGCACATCTCCGGCTCCGTTCCGTCCGGATTGAATTCGCGCATCCGGATATCCGCCGTCTCCGACGGCAAAACGACCATCAGCCCGTCCGCCCCGACGCCAAAATGCCGATCACACATGCGCACGGCGAGCGCCGCGAAGTCCACCGGTTCGCGCGCAAGGAAGTCCACGACGACAAAATCGTTGCCGCAGCCCTGCCATTTGGTAAATTCCATCGTTTTTCCTTGCCTTCCGTTCATTTATTCTTGCTGTATTATACGATGATTTTCCCTTCGGCGCAAGGCACGCTTGCGCATTCCGCCCCGCGGGTGCTATAATTTTCCCCGACACGATTTACGAAAGAAGGATGCTGCTATGAGCCTTGACGGATTCTCCATGTCCGCGCTCGCCGCGGAGCTCGCGGACGCCCTCACGGGCGGGCGCATCGACAAGATCACCCAGCCCAACAAACAGTCCGTTGTTTTCTCTGTCCGTCAGCCGGGCAAAAACCTCCTCCTCTACATCAACACGAACGCGGCCAATCCTGCGGCGTACATCATCGAGACCGCCCCCGAGAACCCGCCCGAGCCGCCGACGTTCTGCATGGTGCTGCGCAAGCAGCTCGAAACGGGACGCATCGCCGCCGTGCGTCAGGAGGGGCGCGACCGCATCCTGCACCTCGACATCGACGTCATCGCGGGCGGCGGACGCATCGTCACGCGCACGCTCACCCTCGAGCTCATCGGCAAATACAGCAACATCATCCTCACCGAGGACGGCACAATCGTCGAAGCCCTGCGCCGCATCGGCGAGAACTCGAGCCGCGTCCGCACCGTCCTGAAGGGACTGCCGTATACACTCCCGCCCGCGCAGGATAAAATGGATTTGCTCTCGGCAAATATCAACGACATCATCACACGCGTACAGTCGGAAAGCGAAGCAAAGCTCTTTCAAGCGCTCATCGGAACATGTCTCGGATTCGGTCCCGTCTCGGCGAAAGAAGTCTGCTTTATGGCGGGGCTCGCGCCGAATATCTCCGTCTCCGCACTCGACGAGGCAGATTTTGTAACGCTCTCCGCTGTACTCGACGAGCTCCGCGCGCTCATGGAGCAACCCGCCCCCTCCCTGCGCCTCGATGAAAACGGCAAGATCACGGCGATGGCGGCGTTCCCGCTCAGCGAGATGCCCGGCACGCGGCGGCTCTCCTATCCGACCGTCAGCGCCCTCATGATCGACGCCGACCGCAGGCTCGGCAGCTACGTTATCCCCGACCGCGAACGGTTCCGCCGTCTCGTACGCACAGAGCTCGCCCGCGCACGCGAAAAATACGGCAAGCTCGACGAGGAGATCGCCGCCGCCGAGAACGCCGAGGAGCAAAAAATTTACGCCGACAATCTCATGACCTACCAGTATCAGTACCAAGATCATGCGGATGCTGAAATCACCGTCGCGAACATCTACAGCGAGAGCGGCGAAGAGCTCACCATCCCGCTCGACCGGCGGCACACGATCATCCAAAATATGCAGGCGTATTACAAAAAATACGACAAGCTCAAACGCGCCCGCACCCTCCTCGCCGTCCAGCAGGAACGCTGCGCCGCGAGCATCCGTCATCTCGAGAGCATTGAGGCATCGCTCGAGGTCTCCACACGGCTCGCCGAGATCGCGGAGATCGAAGACGAACTCATCACGGCCGGTTATCTTCATGAGAAACTGCCGAAGCGCAGCAAAGACCGCCGCGCACAGCCCTTTACCTTCACCGCGCCCGACGGGACGCGCATCCTCGTCGGCAAGAACAACACGCAGAACGACGCACTGACCTTTAAGACTGCCGCCCCCAATGACATTTGGCTGCATGTGCGGGACATCCCCGGCTCGCACGTCGTCCTGCGCACGGGCGGCGCACCCGTCGCCGACGAGACGCTCCACCTCGCCGCGCAGCTCGCCGCACATTTCAGCAAGGCGCGCGGCTCCTCGAACGTCCCCGTCGACTACACCGGTATCCGCTTCGTCAAGAAACCTGCCGGTGCCGTCCCCGGATTCGTCCGCTTCGTCAACGAAAAAACGCTCTTCGTCACCGAGGACGAAGAGCGTCTGAAGGACATTCTCGTACAGGATTCGGCATTGTAATCCGCTCACAATCGGTGCTCTGCGATCACCTTACGCATGTTCCGCAAATTCTCGCGGTACTGCTCGGGAATCTGCCGCGCAATGCCCGCATAAAGCACATCGACAATTGCAAGATGGACAAGCCGTGAAGCGACAGCTTCTGATCGGTAGTGTACTTCGCGTCCCATACCGACCAAGACAATCTCAGCCACACGCGCAAGCCGGGAACGCGCATGGCTTGTGACGGCGATGATCACTGCCCCGCGGCTCTGCGCCAGTTTTACACTCTCAAGGATTTCAACCGTATCGCCCGTATGCGATACCGCAATTACAACATCGCCCGCACCGAGCAGCGCTGCGGATGTGATCTGCATATGGGTATCCGAATATGCCCGTATCGCCATGCCAAACCGCAGAAAACGGGTCTCGATGTCGCGGCATACATTTGCCGAGTTGCCGACGCCGTAGACTGCGATGCGCTTTGCTCCGATGAGCGTTTCCACCGCTCGCTCTACTGCCGCATAGTCGAGCAGTTTCAGCGTATCCTGCAAACCGTCCGTGATATTGCGAAAAATCTTTGCCGTAATGCTCTCAAACGAATCGTCGACGTGTATATCCGTGCTCTCCGCGCCGCCCTCGGCGGACTGTTCGACTGCGACGGCGATCTTGAGACTCTGCCATCCGCTGCATCCGAGTTTCTTGCAAAAGCGCGACACCGTAATCTCAGACGTCCCCGTATCCTCGGCAACCTCCGAGATCGTGCACTCTACCAGATGCTCCATATGCTGCACAATATAATCGGCAATGCGTTTTTCCGCCTTGGTAAGACTCCCATATGCCGTTCGAATACGAGGAAATCGATCCATCTGTTCTGCCGCCATGCCGTCCCCCCTTCCTCCGGTAATTCATTATAGCACAATTTCATATTTTCCCATAGCAAAACAGCCCGCACATCATGTACGGGCTGTTTATCGCAAAAGGCTTTTTCATCAATACGATTGAATCACATGATCCCATTGATGATGAAAACTACCGGGACGATCCGTGCGCTCATAGGTATGTGCCCCGAAATAATCACGCTGTCCCTGTATGAGATTCGCCCCCATCTGCGGAGCGCAGAGCATGTCAAGATAGCTCACGGCGCTCAACAGTGCCGGCACCGGGATACCGTGTGCCGCGGCATATGCGCCGGTACTGCGCAGATCAGGCAGATACGAACGAATCCGTGTAAGGAAAAACTCATCCAGGAGCAGCAGCGGCAGCTCCGGATCCTTCTCGTATGCCGCCGCGATATGCCCTAGAAGCTCTGCCTGAATGATACAGCCGGAACGGAAAATGCGTGCGATCCCGGCATAGTCGAGATGCCATCCATGCGTGCGTGCCGCCGCACGATAAAGCGCAAAGCCCTGCGTGTAGGCAATAATCTTGCCAATGTAGAGGCTCCGCCGCACCGTCTCGACAAAATTCGCCGGGACATCCGCGCGCGGCTCCGTCCCGAACCCTGCAGCGGCAGCCGCACGCTCTGCCGTACAGTTGGACAGAACACGAGCATTGCACGCCGCCGTAATCAAGGACAGGTCAACACCCTCGCGCAGTGCCTCGATGCTCGTCCAGCGCCCCGTCCCCTTTTGTCCCGCACGATCAATAATCCGGTCAATGAGCATACCGCTCCCGAGATCATCCGGTTCACGCAGGATCTTGGACGTAATGCCGACGAGGAAGCTCCTCAGCTCGCCTGTATTCCACTCCCCAAATATATCGGACATCTGCGCATTGTCACAGCCGCCCGCATATTTGAGCAGGAGATACGCTTCTGCAATGAGCTGCATATCCGCATATTCGATGCCGTTGTGCACCATCTTGACATAGTGACCCGCACCGTCCGTACCCATATAGGCACAGCAGGGAACGCCGTCCGCCGCACGTGCTGCGATCGCCTCAAAAAACGGTGCGACATACGCATAGGCATCAGCATCTCCCCCGGGCATAACGGCGGGGCCAAAGCGCGCGCCGCGTTCTCCGCCGGAAACGCCGACGCCGAAATAGAACAGCCCCTTTGACTCGACATATGCCGCACGGCGCACCGTATCCTCAAAGTACGAATTGCCGGTGTCCAAAATCATGTCGCCCGGCTCCATCACCGTGAGCAGCTCGTCAATCACATCGTCCACGGGCTTCCCTGCAAGGATCATCATAATGACCCGACGCGGACGCTCCAACGCTCCTACGAACGCCTTCAGGTCATAATAGCCCTTGATCTGTTCATGCGGGTGCTCTCGGAGTACTTTATCCGTGAGATCCGGCGTAACATTGCAGACAGCGACAGAAAAGCCGTGATCTGCAAAATTGAGCGCAAGATTGCTGCCCATGACGCCCATCCCGTAAACACCGATGTTTGCCACATCACACTTCCTTTCCGACCCATTCTAAGGAATTTTACTTCTGCGTTCCATAAATCTTTTGTACACCGCGATGCGACAACCAGCAGAACGTCATGCAGAGCACAGCGCCGCACATGATGAGGTAAAAGCCGCTGTCCCAGCCGAAGCGGTCGACCACAAAACCGAAGAGCGTAGTTCCCATCGAGCTGCCGACAAGATAGCTCATAAAGCCGCGCAGACCGACCGCCGACCCGAGCGCAAAACTCGGTATGACCTCCATCGCCTGTACCGCTACCATGGACTGCGGGATATAGATAAGACAACCCGTGATCGTCGCAAAGATCGTGATCGCAAAGACAGAGGACGACTGCATGTAGCCGAACACACAGAGGAATACAACAATAAGACATGCAAGAGGGAGGAGCATGACCTTCCCTTTGAAATACTTATCAACGAGCCATCCTGCCACTAAAGTCGACGGAATCGCCGCCCATTCAAAGAGCATGAACGAGACGCCCATCTCCTCGCGCGACAGCCCTTTGACCGTCAGCAGATAGAGCGGAATCCATGTGATCATCCCAAAGCGAACCATGTAGGTAAAGACGTCGATAAGCACGAGGTACCATGAGTTGTCATTTTTGAACACATAGTTATAGAAAATCTGCCACGCCGACATGTCCTTCGGCTTTTCCTGGGCATTCTTGAGGAGTTTTTCCGTGACTGAATCCTCATGCGTCAGTTCCTCAACGGGCGGAAATCCCTCCTCGACCGGACGCCGCTTGACGAGCTTTAACACTACACCTGTGCACAGCAGGGCAATGACCGCAGGAACGATATAGGCCGCAATCCGCCAATGCTCCGTCCCAAGCCATGCCAGTGCCGCACCGACAATCGGCGACACCAGACCGCCGCCAAGATTGTGCGAAATATTCCATGTCGTGCTCGCACGCCCCCGCTGTGACCGAGAGAACCAATGACCGACCGTAATGATAGATGGCCCGACGCCCATTCCTTGACAAAGCCCCAAGAGAATGACCAGCGCCACGAAAATATAAAAACTCGTGCTGAATCCCATCAGGATATTGACCAAAATACAGAGTACTAAGCCAAGCGCCATGAAGTATTTGGGATTAGACTTATCCGCCAGCACGCTCATAAAGCCTTTGCTCAGACCGTACGTGATGAGCATACAGCTGCTCAAGAGCCCGATTTCCGTTGTGCTGAGCTGAAGTTCTTCTTTGAGGTACGGTGTGGAAAAGATGAAGTTATTGCGTACGATATAATACGCCGCATAGCCCACAAAAATACCTACGAGCGATTCCATCTTATACCGATTGAACTTCTTCATGAGCTCAGTATAATCCTTTTGCTCGTCCATGTTTCTCTCCTTTCTCTGCTGTCTGCATCGCCAAATTTAGATCGATGCCCTATACCGCTCAGAAATTTTGGTTTCCGGATAACCTTGATGAAAGTATATCACCGTGCATATATTTATGCAAGATTTATTTCATTTTATATTTTATATTTTGATATATTCCTATCATTTATTGAGATAATAACTTTTTGTTTCCATAGATAAATGAATTTTCTTCTGAATACAGCAAAAGAGCCGTCGTATCTTTCGATACGACGGCTCTTTATTACCGTATTCTTTTGTCAGACCAACTCGATGATCGCCATCGGGGCGGCATCGCCGCGGCGGGGACCGAGCTTCAAGATGCGAGTGTATCCGCTCTTGCGGTCAGTGTACTTCTCTGCGATTTCGCCGAAGAGTTTACGCACAACATCTTCCTCTGCCAGTGCTGCGATGGCCTGACGGCGCGCGCTGAGATCACCGCGTTTTGCGAGCGTGATGAGGCCGTCCGCAAGGGAGCGCAGCTCCTTTGCCTTTGCCTCAGTCGTCTCAATGCGTCCGTACTTGAAGAAGGATGTGAGGATGCTCTTCAGGAGTGCCTTACGGGCCGCAGAATTGCGTCCGAGCTTTCTCATGTGTGTTCCCACTCCTATCGTTATTCGTTTTCCTGTCTCAAGGAGAGTCCAAGCTCCTCAAGTTTTTTCTTCACTTCATCCAGGGATTTGCGCCCGAGATTGCGTACCTTCATCATGTCCTCTTCGGTCTTTTGCGTCAGATCGGCGACGGAGTTAATCCCCGCACGCTTGAGACAGTTGAAGGAACGAACGGAAAGATCCAAATCGTCAATGGTCATCTCGAGCACTTTTGCGCTGTCGTCCACTTCTTCGGGTGGGAAGTTCGCAACTTCCTCCTCCTCCTCGACCACGTTGCCGTCCATGTTCTGGAACAGGCGCAGGTGCATGACCAGGATGGCGGCCGCCTTGCTCACGGCTTCCTCCGGACGGATGGAGCCGTTCGTCCACACATCGAGGATCAGGCGGTCATAGTCCGTGACGTTGCCGACACGCGTGTCCTCCACCGTGTAATTGACGCGATGGACAGGCGAGAAGATGGAGTCGATGGGAATGACGCCGATGGAGTCATCCGGCTTTTTATTCTTATCGGCAGGGACATAGCCTCTGCCGCGTTCGACGGTCATTTCGATCTTGAGTTTGCCCGTCGCGTTCAGCGTCGCGATGTGCAGCTCCGGATTGAGGATCTCAATGTCGCTGCCGCACTCGATGTCGGCCGCCGTGACCTCACGCTCTCCCGCCACGTCAATACGGATGGTATGCGGATCGCTGCCCTGCATTTTGAGGCAGAGCTGCTTGATGTTGAGCACAATGCTCGTGACATCGTCGCGTACGCCCGGGATGGTGGAAAACTCATGAAGTACGCCGTCAATCTGAATGGAGGTCACTGCCGCCCCTTCGAGCGATGAAAGGAGCATACGGCGCAGGCTGTTGCCGAACGTCGTACCGTATCCCGGCTCGAGGGGTTCGCAGACAAAACGCCCGTAGCGTCCGTCCTCGCTGATCTCCGTGATCTCGATTTTCGGTTTCTCGATATCTGTCATCTATGTGCCTCCTCCATAATAAACGCGTAATGCAGACACATTCACATTCATTATTTGGAGTAAAGCTCGACGATGGCCTGCTCGTTGACAGGAACGTCAATCTCCTCACGATGCGGGAAACGTGTCACCGTGCCGGTGAGGTTTGCCTGATCGGCAGTCAGCCATGCGGGAGCGGAAAGTGCATTGCTGCTTTCTTTGAGTTCCTTGAAGAAGGCGCTTGCGCGGCTCTTCTCGGCGACCTCGATCACATCGCCCTCATGCACGAGTGCGGAGGGGATGTCAACGCGCTTGCCGTTCACGGTGAAATGACCGTGGCGGACGAGCTGGCGCGCCTGACGGCGCGTGTTGGCAAGGCCAAGGCGGAACACAACGTTGTCGATGCGGCGCTCGAGGAGGCTGAGGAGGTTCTCACCGGTGACACCGGACATCTTCTTCGCCTTCTCATAATAGCCGCGGAACTGGCGCTCAAGGACACCGTAAATGAACTTGGCCTTCTGCTTTTCCTTGAGCTGGAGGCCGTACTCGGAAACCTTGCGGTTCGTACGGCGGAGCTGGCGCGTGGACTGGCGGGAGCGGCCGAGTGTGGCGGGCTCGAGTCCGAGGGCGCGGCAGCGTTTTAATACCGGTACTCTATCTATTGCCATGCTTTACATACACCTCCTGTTAGACGCGGCGACGCTTCGGCGGACGGCATCCGTTGTGCGGGATGGGCGTCACGTCTTTGATCATGTTGACTTCAAGTCCTGTTGCCTGCAGCGAGCGGATTGCCGCCTCGCGTCCGGCGCCGGGGCCTTTGACAAAGACCTCGACGGACTTGAGTCCATGTTCCATTGCAGCTTTTGCCGCCGTCTCCGCAGCCATCTGTGCCGCGAACGGGGTGCTCTTGCGGGAGCCGCGGAAGCCAAGGCCGCCGGCGCTCGCCCAAGAGAGTGCATTGCCGCTCTTATCCGTGAGCGTAACGATCGTATTATTGAACGTCGAGCTGATGTGTGCAACGCCCGACTCTATGTTCTTGCGAACTTTTTTCTTGGAACGTGTTGTTTTCTTAACAGCCACCTCTACGAGCCTCCTTTACTTTTTCTTGCCTGCAACGGCCTTTTTCGGGCCTTTGCGCGTGCGCGCGTTGTTCTTCGTATTCTGTCCGCGGACAGGCAGGCCGAGACGGTGGCGGCGGCCACGGTAGCAGCCGATATCAACGAGACGCTTGATGTTCATCTGAACCTCGCGGCGAAGATCTCCTTCGACCACGGCGTTCTTGTCGATGGCATCGCGAAGTCTGACGACTTCATCCTCCGTGAGATCCCGCGTACGGGCATCGGGGTTCACGTCTGCAATTGCGAGCAGCTTCTTCGAAGTCGTGAGACCGATTCCATAGATGTACGTCAGGGCGATTTCAATTCTCTTGTCACGGGGCAAATCTACACCGGCAATACGTGCCATAATTACACCTCCTTTTATCCTTGTCTTTGTTTATGCTTGGGATTCTCGCAAATGACCATAACACGGCCCTTGCGCTTGATAATCTTGCATTTTTCACAGATTTTCTTGACAGACGGTCTTACTTTCACGACGCTTCCTCCTTCCGTCCTGCCTGCGTTCAAGTCGATCTTTCCTATTTTAGCACAAAATTTCTTTGATGAAAAGATTTTTTACACTGCATACCTTGTTGCGCTATTATCTTTTATTTGAAGCGATAGGTAATTCGTCCGCGTGTCAGATCGTACGGGGTGAGTTCAATGGTCACTTTGTCGCCCGGCAGAATACGGATGAAGTTCATGCGTATCTTTCCGGAAACGTGAGCAAGGACGACATGTCCGTTCTCAAGCTCGACCTGGAACATCGCATTGGGGAGTTTTTCAACGACTCGTCCCTCTACCTCGATGACATCCTGTTTTGACATACTTCCCTTTCGCTCCTTTTACGCCCCAAGGGCGGCGGAAAGATCCGCCTCGACCTTTGCGATGTCCTGTCTGCCGTCGATCTCCTTGTAGACGCCGGCCTTCCGATAGTACTCGATCAGGGGACGCGTGGAGGATTCGTAGACGGAAAGACGGCTCTTCATGGTGTCCGCACTGTCGTCGGCGCGCTGATAAGTTTCGCCGCCGCAGTCGTCGCAGACGCCCTCGACTTTCGTCGGGTTAAATTTCACATGGAAGGAGTGTCCGCAGGATTTGCAGATACGCCGTCCGACGGCACGCTCGATGAGGTCTTCCGTCGGTACGTTGATGTTCAGTACCGCCGTTAGCTGAAGACCATTATCCTTTAGGATCTCTCCAAGTGCATCCGCCTGTTCCACGGTGCGCGGGAACCCGTCGAGGATGAATCCCTTCCTGCAGTCGGGCTTGCTGAGACGCTGCCGCACAATACCGATGGTAACGCTGTCCGGCACAAGTTTGCCCGCATCCATATAGGACTTGGCCTCTTTGCCGAGCGGTGTTCCCTCTTTCACTGCTTCACGAAACATATCACCCGTGGAGATGTGGAGAATACCGTATCGTTTTACAAGGTTCGTCGCCTGTGTGCCTTTGCCGGCACCCGGGGGACCCATTAAAATGATGTGCATAGACTCTCCTTTATTTCATGAAGCCTTCATAGTTGCGCATGACGACCATGGATTCGATCTGCTTCATCGTCTGCAGGGCAACGCCGACGACGATGAGCAGCGCCGTGCCGCCGAAGTACACGCCCTGAATATGCGTCGCCCCCGCCACCATGTTCGGCAGAACGGCGATGAATGCGAGGAAGAATGCTCCCGCGAGCGTGATGCGGGTCAGCACATAGTCCAGATAGTCCGCAGTCGCCTGTCCGGGGCGAAGCCCGGGGACGAAGCCGCCGTATTTCTTGAGGTTGTCCGCCATATCCTGGATCTTCACCGTCACGGATGTGTAAAAATAGGTAAAGAAGATGATCATGAGGACGTAGAGCGTCGTCTGGAGCGGTTTGCCCCACTCGAGATAACTCGCTACGGTCTTGACCCACGGGATGTCGATGAACTGCGCCACGGTAATTGGGAACATGAGCACCGACGAAGCGAAGATGATCGGGATAACGCCCGCCTGATTGACCTTGAACGGGATATGACTCGAATGCCCCGCCCCCATGCGTCCGCCGACAACACGCTTTGCATAGGTCACCGGAACACGGCGGAAGCCCGTCTCGATGTGGATAACAAAGACGATCATCGCGAGTGCAATCACGGCAAAGGCAAAGACGCTGAAATAGCTGATCGTGCCCGCCTTGAGGTAGGCGTAGATCGTGCCGATATTCTTCGGCAGCGCCGCGACGATACCGGCAAAGATGATCAGTGAGATCCCGTTGCCGACCCCGTTCGCGGTGATCTGCTCACCAAGCCACATGAGGAAGACGGTTCCTGCAGTGAGCGTGATGGCGATGATGAGGATATTCACGGGATTCGGATTGAGGATCGCACTTTTAAGACCGATCGACATGCCGATTGCCTGAAAGAATGCGAGCGCCACCGTCAGATACCGTGTGACCTTCGTCGTCTTCTTCTGCCCCTCCGCACCTTCCTTCGACCACTGCTCAAGCGTCGGTACAACGACGTTGAGGAGCTGAATAATGATGGCTGCGTTGATGTAGGGCGTGATGCTCATCGCAAAGACGGAAAATTTACTGAACGCACCGCCCGAAAAGAGGTCGAGCAGTCCGAACAGTGTCCCCTGCGCGAAGAGTTGTTCGATCGCGCTCGGGTCGACGCCGGGCACGGGAATATGCGTCCCCATGCGGAACACGGCGAACATGATGAGTGTGAATATGATCTTTTGGCGCAGTTCGGGAATCCGGAAGATATTTCCAAGGGCGTCGAGCACCTTAGATCACCTCGACTTTGCCGCCTGCCGCTGCGATCTTGTCCGCTGCCGACTGTGTAAAGCCGTTCGCACGGACGGTGAGGTTCTTAACCGTGAGCTCGCCGTCGCCAAGAATGCGAATGCCGTCACGGACATTCTTGAGGATGCCCGCCTCAATGAGGGCAACGGGGTCAACCGTCGTACCTTCTTCAAAGCAGTTCAGGCTCCCGACGTTCACCTCGGCAAAGGTCTTTGCCCAGATGTTCTTGAAGCCGCGCTTCGGGAGACGGCGATAGAGAGGCATCTGACCGCCTTCAAACCCGGTGCGGACGCCGCCGCCGGAGCGCGCCTTCTGCCCCTTCATGCCGCGGCCGGACGTCTTTCCGAGTCCGGAGCCGATGCCGCGTCCGACGCGCTTGCGCGTCTTCTTCGAACCTTCGGCAGGCTGTAGTTCATGCAGTTTCATAGATTCTTAGCCTCCCCTCTTCAGTCTGCGATCTCTTCCACCGTGATGAGGTGGGAGACTTTATGAAGCTGTCCACGCACGGCAGGCGTGTCGGGAAGCTCTTTTACGGAATTGCGCTTATGGAGCCCGAGGGACTTCACGGTCTTTCGCTGTGTCTCAGGACGACCGATCAGGCTTCGGGTCAAGGTAACTCTGACTTTTGCCATGTTCGTTTCTCCTTATCAGCCAAAGATCTCAGCCACGGATTTGCCGCGCAGAGCCGCAACCTCCGCCGGGCTCTTAAGCCCGAGGAGGCCTTCCATCGTGGCGCGCACCATGTTGTTCGGGTTGGACGAGCCGAGCGACTTCGTGAGGATGTCGCGGACGCCCGCAAGCTCGAGCACCGCACGCGCAGGACCGCCGGCGATGACACCAGTACCTTTGGCGGCGGGCTTTAGGAGCACGCGGCCGGCGCCGAAGATGCCCGTGATCTCATGCGTGATCGTGCGCTCTTCGCGCAGCGGCACTTCGATGAGGCTCTTTTTGGCATCCTCTACGCCCTTGCGGATCGCTTCGGGGACTTCTGCCGCTTTGCCGAGTCCGACGCCGACTTTGCCCTTCTTGTTGCCAACAACAACCAATGCGCTGAAGGAGGAGCGGCGGCCGCCCTTGACAACCTTCGATACGCGGTTGATGAATACGACACGCTCCTCAAACTCCGGCGTCTCGTTTTCGTTATGTCTAGCCATGCTTTCCCTCCTTTAGAATTTGAGTCCGGCTTCGCGTGCCGCCTCGGCGAGAGCAGCGACGCGGCCATGGTAAATGTAGCCGCCGCGGTCAAAGACGACCTCGGTGATGCCCTTTTCGAGGGCGCGCTTTGCAACAGCCTCGCCGATGAGTTTTGCCGCCGCAACATTGCCGCCGTACTGCGCGAAATCCTTGTCCTTGGAGCTCGCGGAGACGAGCGTCACGCCCTTTTCATCATCAATGATCTGTGCGTAGATGTTCTTGAGGCTGCGGAACACGTTGAGACGCGGACGCGCAGCTGTGCCCGCAATATGGTTGCGCACACGCAGATGGCGCTTCTGACGCGCCTTATTCTTATCCTGTTTGATAAGCACAGAGTGTCACTCCTCTCCTTCTTATTTCTTGCCCTTCGCGCCGGCTTTGCCCTCTTTGCGGCGGACATGCTCTCCGGCGTACTTGATACCCTTGCCCTTATACGGCTCGGGCTGACGATGGGCGCGAATCTCTGCGGCGGTCTGACCGACGGTCTCCTTATTGATGCCGGAGATCGTGATCACGGTTGCCGAGGGGCACTCGAACGTGATGCCCTCGGGCGGTTCGACGATCACGGGATGCGAGAAGCCGAGCGAGAGATTGAGGTTCTTGCCCTGCTTGGCCGCGCGGTAGCCGACGCCGCTGATTTCAAGGGTCTTTGTAAAACCTTCCGACACGCCGACCACCATGTTGTGGATGAGGCTGCGGGAAAGGCCGTGCAGCGACCTGTGCTGTTTATCGTCGGAAGGACGTGCGACCGTAACGACCGCGCCCTCGACGGTGATTTTCATATCCGGATGGATGACGCGTGAAAGCTCGCCCTTCGGGCCTTTGACCTTCACGAGATTATCCGCACCGACCGTGACGGTAACGCCGGACGGGATGTCAATCGGTGCTCTTCCAATTCTTGACATTCTTACACCTCCTGCCTGTGCATTACCATACGAATGCGAGCACTTCGCCGCCGAGACCTGCCTTGCGTGCATCCTTGTCGCTCATGATCCCCTTCGATGTGGAGATCACGGAGATGCCGAGGCCGCCGTAGACACGCGGGAGTGCATCGTGCTTTGCATACTGGCGCAGTCCGGGTTTCGAGACGCGCTTTAGGCCGGAGATAACATGCTCACGCTTTGCTCCATACTTCAGCGTGACGGTGAGAACGCCCTGCTTGCCGTCCTCTTTGAAGGTATAATCCTTGATGAAGCCTTCTTTTTTCAAGACCTCTGCAATCGCGGTCTTGACCTTTGACCCCGGGATTGCGACGCTCTCGTGGTAGACCGAGTTTGCGTTGCGGATGCGGGTCAGCATATCTGCAATAGGATCAGTCATTGCCATGAATCGATATCCTCCTTTGTGTTTGTCTTACCAGCTTGCCTTCGTTACACCAGGGATGGCGCCCTTGTAACTCTGCTCACGGAAGCAGATACGGCACATGTCGAATTTGCGGATATATCCGTGCGGACGTCCGCAGATCTTGCAGCGGTTATACTTGCGTGTCGAGAATTTGGGCTCTTTGCTCCATTTCTCAATCATTGCCTTCTTTGCCACAGTTGTTCCTCCTTGTGGTTACGCGCAGAACGGCATACCCATGAGACGGAGCAGCTCTTTAGCCTCTTCGTCGGTATGCGCGCTCGTGACGATGACGATATTCATGCCGCGGATCTTGTCGATCTTATCGTAGTCAATTTCGGGGAAAATGAGCTGTTCGCGCAGTCCCACGGCGTAGTTGCCGCGCCCGTCGAACGCCTTCTCACTGACGCCGCGGAAATCGCGGACGCGCGGAAGCGCCACATTCATGAATTTATCGAGGAACTGATACATACGAGTGCCGCGCAGCGTGACCTTGCAGCCGATCGGCATACCCTCGCGCAGCTTCCATGCGGCGAGAGATTTCTTCGCGCGCGTGAGCTGGGGCTTCTGACCTGCGATTGCGGCGAGATCCGTCACGGCGGCGTCGAGTGCCTTGGGGTTGCCGACGGCTTCGCCGACGCCCATGTTGATGATGACCTTCTCGACTTTGGGGAGCTGCATAACGTTCTTATAGCCGAACTTTTCGGTCAGCGCCGGGGCAACTTCCTTCTGATACTTTTCCTTGAGTCTTTCCACTTTGCGTATTCCTCCTTTCCGCTAAAGATTACTGCTCGATCGCTTCGCCGCACTTCTTGCAGGCACGGATCTTGCGCCCGTCAACGAAGCGGTGTGCGATGCGCGTGGCCTTACCGCAGGCGGGGCAGACGAGCTGCACCTTACTCGCGAAGAGCGGTGCTTCCTTCGTGATGATTCCGCCCTGCGGAGCACTCTGGCTGGGTTTCGTGTGGCGCTTCACCTTGTTGACGCCCTCGACGATGACCTTGCCCTTCTTGGGCTGCGCCTCGATGACCTTGCCCTGCTTGCCCTTATCCTTGCCGGAAAGAACGAGAACCGTATCGCCCTTCTTGACATTCAGCTTTGCCAGCGACAAAATAACACCTCCTCCTCAAAGTACTTCGGGAGCGAGCGAGACGATCTTCATGAAATCCTTCTCGCGCAGCTCGCGGGCAACGGGTCCAAAAATGCGCGTTCCGCGCGGAGTGTGATCGTCTTTGATGATCACTGCTGCATTCTCGTCAAAACGGATGTAGGAACCGTCGGCGCGGCGCTTGCCCTTGACGCTGCGAACGACGACCGCCTTCACGACGTCGCCCTTCTTCACGGTACCGCCCGGCGCCGCCGACTTCACCGATGCGACGATCACGTCGCCGATGTTGGCATACTTGCGGTACGAGCCGCCCAGCACACGAATGCAGAGGATTTCCTTGGCTCCTGTGTTATCGCCGACATTCAGGATTGTTTCCTGCTGTATCATTGATTGCTTCCTCCTTACTTCGCGCGCTCGACGATCTCAACGACGCGCCAGCGCTTCGTGCGCGAGAGCGGACGCGTCTCCATGATGGACACGCGGTCGCCGATGTGGGCGTCGTTCTTCTCGTCATGTGCGTGGAACTTCACGGTCTTTTTGACCGGCTTTTTATACATCTTATGCTGTTCGAGCTCTTCGACAGCGACGACAACCGTCTTGTCCATCTTATCGGACACGACTTTGCCGACTCTTACCTTGCGTACGTTTCTATCGCTCATATTGGATGAGCCTCCTTCCTTCTGCGTATCTTTTCGGCTGCTGCCCCATCCTCTCGATTAGGCGTTCGCCTGCTCGCGCTGAATGGTCTTGATGCGGGCAATCGTCTTCTTTACGTCCTTGATACGCATCGGGTTGTCGAGCTGTCCTGTGGCGTGCTGAAAACGGAGGCCAAAGAGCTCTTCCTTGAGCGACGCAAGTTTTTCCGTGAGCTCGTCGGCGCTCAGACCGCGGATCTCATCAACCTTCATTCACTTCACCGCCCTCTAGTTCTTCCCGTACGACAAATTTCGTCTTGATCGGGAGCTTGTGTCCCGCGAGGCGCATTGCCTCCGCCGCCACATCGCGTGCGACGCCGTCCATCTCAAAGAGGACGCGGCCGGGCTTTACGACGGCAACCCAGTACTCGGGCGAGCCCTTGCCGGACCCCATGCGGGTCTCGGCGGGTTTTGCCGTGACCGGCTTATCCGGGAAAATCTTGATCCAAACTTTACCGCCGCGCTTGATGTAGCGCGTCATAGCGATACGCGCCGCCTCGATCTGGCGGTTCGTGATCCATGCGGGCTCCAGGGCGACGAGGCCGTACTGACCGTGGCTGACCGTGTTGCCGCGCTGTGCCTTGCCCTTCATACGGCCGCGGAACTGCTTGCGGTATTTAACGCGCTTTGGGAGTAACATTATGCCTCGCTCCTTTCCTTGGCGGCTTTCGGCTGCTGTTTCTTATCAGGGAGCACTTCGCTCTTGAAGATCCAAACTTTAATGCCGATGCGGCCGTAGGTTGTGTGCGCCTCGGCCGTGCCGTAGTCGATATCTGCACGAAGTGTGTGCAGAGGGATGCTGCCCTCACGGTAGGACTCGCGGCGTGCGATTTCCGCACCGCCGAGACGTCCGCTGACGGCGATCTTAATGCCCTTTGCGCCGAGACGCATCGTGCGTCCGACCGCCTGCTTCATCGCGCGGCGGAACGCAATGCGGCGCTCGAGCTGCGCGGCGATGTTCTCTGCGACGAGCGTCGCATCGAGATCGGGCTGCTTGATTTCTGCAATATTGATATCAACGCGCTTATCGGTAAGCCCCTTGAGGCCTTCCTTGATCTGCTCAATGCCTGAGCCGCCGCGCCCGATGACCATGCCCGGCTTTGCCGTATGGATCGTGAGCTTCAGGCGGTTCTTGCTGCGCTCGGTTTCAACGCGCGGCACGCCTGCGGTCTGGAGGCTCTTCTTGAGGTAATCGCGAATCTTAATGTCCTCGTGCAGATTCTGCGCGAAATCCTTATCTGCATACCAGCGGGCATCCCAATCCTTGACGATGCCAAGGCGAATGCCATGGGGATTTACTTTCTGACCCAAACTGTTTCCCTCCTTATTCCTTTTCGTTTACGGCAACCGTGATGTGGGACGTGTGCTTCAAGATTTTGAACGCCTGTCCGCGGGAACGCGGATGAATGCGCTTGAGCGTCGGTCCCTGGTCAACGAAAGCTGAGGAAATGAACAGTCGATCCACATCCATGTCGAAGTTGTTCTCCGCATTTGCAACGGCGGAGCGGAGCACCTTCTCCACGGCATCCGCGCCGACCTTCGGCGTGAATTTCAGGATTGCGAGAGCGTCGGCGACGCTCTTGCCGCGCACGAGGTTCATCACGATGCGAACCTTGCGCGGCGCGATACGGATGTATTTGGCAGTAGCCTTTACTTCCTGTGCCACGAATCGTCCTCCTCTCTATCAGCGCAGCGAGGTCTTGCGCTCTTCGCCTGCGTGACCCTTAAATGTGCGTGTCGGTGCAAATTCACCGAGCTTATGTCCGACCATATCCTCCGTGACATACACGGGAACATGCTTGCGGCCGTCATGGACGGCAATGGTATGTCCAACAAAGTCAGGGAAGATCGTCGAGCTGCGTGACCACGTGCGCACGACCTTCTTCTCGTTCTTCTCGTTGAGCGCCTCAATCTTCTTCATCAGGCTCTCTGCGACGAAAGGCCCTTTTTTAATCGATCTTGACAAAGTTTCTCCTCCTTTCGCCGGGCGGCAGGTGCGCGTCCGGCGAGGCTCTATCGGGGTTGATTATTTACGGCGGTGAACGATGAGGCGATTCGACGCTTTCTTCTTCTTGCGCGTCTTCTTGCCCATCGCGATCTTGCCCCACTTCGTCATCGGGCTCTTGCGTCCGACCGGCGAACGACCCTCGCCGCCGCCGTGCGGATGGTCGTTCGGGTTCATAACGGTACCGCGTACCTCGGGACGGCGCCCGAGCCAGCGGCTGCGTCCCGCCTTGCCGATGGTGATATTCTCATGCTCGAGGTTGCCGACCTCGCCGATCGTCGCACGGCAGTTGATGTGCACGCGGCGAATCTCGCCCGACGGCATACGGAGAAGCGCATAGCTGCCTTCCTTTGCCATGAGCTGCGCCGAGGTTCCGGCGCTGCGGACGAGCTGGGCACCCTTGCCGATCTTGAGCTCAACGGCATGGATGACCGTACCGAGCGGGATATTCTTCAGCGGAAGTGCGTTGCCCGGCTTGATGTCGGATTCGGGACCCGACTCGACAATCGTGCCGACCTTCAGTCCGTTCGGTGCCAGGATATAGCGTTTCTCTCCGTCCGCGTAGTTCAGAAGCGCGATGCGCGCGCTGCGGTTCGGATCGTATTCAATCGTTGCGACACGGGCGGGGATACCGTCCTTCGTGCGCTTAAAATCAATGATGCGGTAGAGCCGCTTGTGTCCGCCGCCGCGATGGCGTACGGTCAGTTTTCCCTGCTGGTTGCGCCCGCCCGTTTTCGTCAGGCGAACCGTGAGGGACTTCTCCGGCTTGTCCGTTGTGATCTCATCGAAGGAAGAGACCGTCATGAAGCGTCTGCCGGCAGAATACGGCTTAAAACTCTTTACTGCCACGTTCGTACCTCCCTTTCGTCTCAGCCTTCAAAGAACTCGATGGTCTCGCCCGGTGCGAGTTTTACGATGGCCTTCTTATAGTCCGGGCGCTTACCCTGCGTGCGTCCCATGCGCTTCGTCTTACCGAGGACGTTCACAGTATTGACCTTTGCGACCTTCACCTTGAAGATCTCTGCGACCGCCTTTGCGATCTCAATTTTGTTGGCAGCCTTTGCAACGACGAAGACGTATTTGCCCTCCGCCATGAGCTGCGTCGTCCGCTCCGTGATGAGCGGGCGAACGAGAATATCGCGTGCTTCCATTATGCGAATACCTCCTCGATACGGGTGACGGCATCCTTCGTAATGAAGAGCTTATCGTGATGGAGAATGTCAAAGACATTGATGCCGGCTGCCGTGATGGCCTTCACACCCGGAATATTGCTCGTTGACCGTGCGACATTCACGGCTTCGTCCGCCGTGATGAAAAGACTCTTTGCGTCGACGCCGAAATCGTTCAGGAGCTTCACTGCCTGCTTCGTCTTCGGCGCGTCGAAATCAAGGCTCTCAAGGACGATAAAGTCACCCGTGCGCACCTTATCCGACAGCGCGCATTTGAGGGCGAGACGGCGCTGCTTGCGCGGCATCGTAAAGCCGTACTTGCGTGGATGCGGTCCAAAGACCGTACCGCCGCCGACCCACAGCGGGCTGCGCGTTGAACCTGCGCGGGCACGCCCCGTGCCCTTCTGGCGCCACGGCTTTTTGCCGCCGCCGCGCACGAGTCCGCGCGTCTTTGTGGCATGCGTGCCGAGACGCTGCGATGCG
Organism: Selenomonas sp. oral taxon 137 str. F0430; assembly: GCF_000183625.1. Lineage (NCBI taxonomy): Bacteria > Bacillati > Bacillota > Negativicutes > Selenomonadales > Selenomonadaceae > Selenomonas > Selenomonas sp. oral taxon 137. The sequence continues at coordinate 381,692 of NZ_AENV01000005.1, read as the reverse complement.
AGCTGGAGGACAACCGCCTGATGAAGGAGGCCGGCATTCATTTCGACATTGAAGAAATCGTCGCTGAGGTCGATCTCGCCGACCTGCTTATGCGACATATCGTATACTGCTACATTTGCCATACTGCTGTTCCTCCTTCCTTATTCTTTCGCTGCCTTTGCGGGCTTTACGGTATCCTTAATGACGACAAATCCCTTCTTGGGTCCCGGAATCGCGCCTTTGATGAGGATAAGGTTGCGGTCGGTGTCCACGCGGACAACCGTCAGGCGCTGTACCGTGACGCGCTCGCCGCCCATGCGGCCGGGGAGCTTCTTGCCCTTGAGGACGCGTCCGCCGGGTCCCGAGATCATCGCACCCGTTGAACCGGGTTCACGGTGCGACTTCGAGCCGTGTCCCATGGGGCCGCGTGCAAAGTTGTGGCGCTTGATGCCGCCTGCAAAACCTTTGCCCTTCGAGGTGCCGACCACATCGACGAGGTCGCCCTCTGCGAAGATGTCGACGCCGATCGTGTCGCCTACATTATATTCGGAAGGAGCCGAAAGGCGCATTTCACGAATGAAGCGCACTGCCTTCACGCCCGCCTTCTCAAACTGTCCCTTGAGCGGCTTCGTGACATTCTTTTCCTTCACGTCGCCAAATCCAATCTGCACAGCGTTATAGCCGTCCGTCTCGTTGGTCTTATTGCGGAGCACCAAATTGTTGCCCGACTCGACGACCGTCACGGGAACGACGCGGCCTTCCTCTGTGAAGATCTGGGTCATGCCCAGTTTTCTTCCTAAAATAGCCTTAGCCAAGGCTTCCACCTCCTATTTTAGAGCTTAATCTCGATGTCAACGCCGGCAGGCAGATCGAGCCGCATGAGCGAATCGACCGTCTTGTTCGTCGGCTGCAGGATGTCGATGAGGCGCTTGTGCGTACGCATCTCAAACTGCTCGCGCGAGTCCTTGTTGACGTGCGGAGAGCGGAGAATCGTGTAGACGTTCTTCTCCGTCGGAAGTGGGATGGGTCCCGAGACCATTGCGCCCGTCTTCTTTGCCGTGTCGACGATCTTCGCCGCACTCTGATCGAGCGCCTTGTGGTCATAGGCTTTCAAACGAATTCTGATTTTCTGCTGTTTCGCCAAAATAGTTTTCCTCCTTCGTCCGGGGTCTCGCCCCAAACATTTCTCCACGGCAGTTCCCTCTGCCCCGCCGGGGCATAGCCATCTGCCATGTCATCGCATGGAGTACATCGTTTCATATGATTCCAAAAGATGAATGTAAGAAGTTTTGTCATACTCCCTCGAAAAGGAGCGACGCGGTGCGCCGCTCCTCCTCATGGGAATATCAAATGGGATTAACCCTCGATTGCCGTAACACGACCTGCGCCGACCGTATGGCCGCCCTCACGGATAGCGAAGCGGAGACCCTGCTCGATCGCGATCGGGGTGATGAGCTCGACTTCCATTTCGACGTTATCGCCGGGCATGACCATCTCGGTGCCCTCGGGGAGACGGACAACGCCCGTCACGTCCGTCGTGCGGAAGTAGAACTGGGGACGATAGTTTGTGAAGAACGGCGTATGACGGCCGCCCTCTTCCTTCGTCAGGACGTAGACCTGCGCCTTGAACTTCGTGTGGGGCTTAATGGAGCCCGGCTTCGCGAGAACCTGGCCGCGCTCGATGTCCTTGCGATCCACGCCGCGGAGCAGTGCGCCGATGTTGTCGCCCGCAACCGCGCTGTCGAGCAGCTTGCGGAACATCTCGATGCCCGTAACGACCGTGCTGCGCGCCTCATCCTGAAGGCCGACGATCTCAACCGTGTCGTTGAGCTTCAGCTCGCCGCGCTCCACACGACCCGTAGCAACCGTACCGCGCCCCGTGATCGTGAAGACGTCCTCAACCGGCATGAGGAAGGGCTTATCCGTGTCGCGAACCGGAGTCGGAATATAGGAATCAACCGCATCCATGAGTTCGAGGATCTTCGCCTTCATCGCCTCGTCGCCCTCGAGTGCCTTGAGTGCCGAGCCTGCAACAACAGGGATGTCATCGCCGGGGAACTCATACTGCGAGAGAAGCTCGCGGACTTCCATCTCGACGAGCTCGAGGAGCTCAGGGTCGTCGACCTGGTCGACCTTGTTCAGGAACACAACGAGTGCCGGAACACCGACCTGGCGGGCAAGCAGGATGTGCTCGCGCGTCTGGGGCATGGGGCCGTCGGCGGCGGAGACCACAAGGATCGCGCCGTCCATCTGCGCCGCACCCGTGATCATGTTCTTCACATAGTCCGCGTGACCCGGGCAGTCCACGTGTGCATAGTGACGGTTGTCCGTCTCGTACTCAACGTGCGCCGTGTTGATCGTGATGCCGCGCTCGCGCTCCTCGGGAGCCTTGTCGATGTCCGCGTAGTCCTCGAACTTCGCGTAGCCCTTCTCGGAGAGCACCTTCGTGATTGCAGCCGTCAGCGTCGTCTTGCCATGGTCAACGTGGCCGATCGTGCCGATGTTGACATGGGGCTTGCTGCGGTTAAACTTTTCCTTTGCCATTAAAAATTGCCTCCTTATTCGCCTTTGTTTTTGGCGACTACAGCGTCAGCTATATTCTTAGGAACTTCGTCGTAGAAGGAAACCTCCATCGAGTAGTTCCCGCGGCCCTGAGTTTTGGAACGGAGATCCGTCGAGTAGCCGAACATCTCCGAGAGCGGAACGTACGCATTGATGACCTGCACGCCGTTGCGCGGCTCCATGCCGTCGATGCGCCCGCGGCGCGAGTTCAGGTCGCCGATAACGTCACCCATGTATTCTTCGGGCACCGTGACCTCAACCTTCACATACGGCTCGAGCAGGACAGGATTTGCCTTCTCGGCACCGGCTTTGAACGCCATCGAGCCTGCCACCTTGAATGCCGCCTCCGAGGAGTCGACTTCATGGAACGATCCGTCGTAAACGACAACCTTGATGTCCACCATCGGATAGCCGGCAACAACACCGCTCTCCATTGCCTGACGAACGCCCGCCTCGATCGGGTTGATGAATTCCTTCGGAATCACGCCGCCGACGACCTTGTTCTCGAACGTAAAGCCCTCGCCCGCTTCCTGCGGGAAGAGTTCGAGCCAGCAGTGACCGTACTGACCGTGACCGCCGGACTGGCGGACGAACTTGCCCTCGGACTTGACGGACTTGCGGATCGTCTCACGGTAGGCAACCTGCGGCTCGCCGACCTTGCAGTCGACCTTGAACTCGCGGAGCATACGGTCGACGATGATCTGCAGATGCAGCTCACCCATGCCCGAGATGATGACCTGTCCCGTCTCTGCGTCCGTATGAACGCGGAACGTTGGATCCTCCTCAGCAAGCTTTTGAAGGGCAATGCCCATCTTCTCCTGATCGTTCTTCGTTGCAGGTTCCACCGCAACGGAGATTACGGGATCGGGGAACTCCATCGACTCGAGAATGATCGGATGCGCTTCGTCGCACAGTGTATCGCCCGTCGTCGTGTTCTTGAGTCCGACGGCAGCAGCAATATCGCCGCTGTAGACCACATCGATCTCTTTGCGGTTGTTTGCATGCATCTGGAGGATACGCCCGATGCGCTCCTTGTTGTCCTTCGTCGCATTGAAGACGTAAGAGCCGGAGTTCAGCGTGCCGGAATATACACGGAAGAACGCAAGCTTACCGACGAACGGATCGGTCATAATCTTGAACGCAAGTGCCGAGAACGGTGCGCTGTCCGACGCGGGACGGCTGTCTGCCTCGCCGGTATCGGGATTCACGCCCGCAATCGGAGGAATATCCGTCGGTGCCGGCATATAGTCCACGATGGCGTCGAGCAGCGGCTGTACCCCCTTGTTGCGGTACGACGTGCCGCAGGTGACCGGAGTCATCTCGCAGGCGATGGTCGCCTTGCGGATCGCATGGCGGATCTCCGCCTCCGTGACCTCTTCGCCGCCGAGGTACTTCTCCATGAGTTCATCATCCGCCTCAGCGCACGCCTCGAGCAGCTTCTCGCGATACTCTTCCGCCTGCTCTTTGTACTCTGCGGGAATCTCGACCTCGTCGGTCACCTTGCCGAGATCGTCCTCATAGACGATGGCATCCATCTTCACGAGGTCGATGATGCCCTTAAACTCGTCCTCCGCGCCGATCGGCAGCTGAATCGCCACCGGATTTGCGTTGAGGCGCTCGCGCATCATCTTCATAACATTGAAGAAATCCGCGCCCGTAATGTCCATCTTGTTGACGTACGCCATGCGCGGAACGTTGTAACGCTCCGCCTGACGCCAAACCGTCTCCGTCTGCGGCTCGACACCGCCGCGCGCCGTGAGAACGGCGACCGTGCCGTCCAGAACGCGCAGCGAGCGCTCTACCTCGACCGTAAAGTCAACGTGACCCGGCGTATCAATAATATTGATGCGATGGTCTTTCCAGTGGCAGGTCGTCGCCGCCGACGTAATCGTAATGCCGCGTTCCTGTTCCTGAACCATCCAGTCCATTGTGGCTGCGCCTTCATGGACCTCGCCGATCTTGTGCGTTACGCCCGTGTAGAAGAGAATGCGCTCGGTGGTCGTCGTCTTGCCGGCATCAATGTGCGCCATGATGCCGATATTCCGCGTTTTTTCAAGGGAATATTCTCTTGCCACTGTTTCCTATCGCTCCTTACACTGCAGGTATTGTTACCAGCGATAATGTGCGAATGCCTTGTTGGCCTCCGCCATCTTGTGCGTATCTTCCTTCTTCTTGATTGCCGCGCCCGTATTGTTCGCAGCATCCATCAGCTCCGCCGACAGGCGCGCTTCCATCGTCTTCTCGCCGCGCAGACGCGCATAGCTGACGAGCCAGCGAATGCCGAGTGTCATACGGCGATCCGCACGTACCTCGACAGGTACCTGATAGTTCGCACCGCCGACGCGGCGCGCTTTCACCTCGAGCACGGGCATAACATTGCGCAGCGCCGTCTCGAACACCTCGAGCGGATCCTGCCCTGTCTTCTCGCGAATTGTGTCGAACGCATCGTACACAACGCGCTCCGCGACACTCTTCTTGCCCGAGAGCATGACCTTGTTGATAAACTTCGTCACCGTCTTGGAATGATATACCGGATCCGGCAGAACATCCCGCTTCGGCACGGGGCCCTTACGTGGCATAGCCCAACCTCCTACCTAAAACGATATACTTCCTTACTTCTTCTTCGCACGCTTTGCGCCGTACTTCGAACGTCCCTGTGCGCGATCCTGCACACCGGCCGTATCGAGCGAGCCGCGGATGATATGATAGCGCACGCCCGGCAGATCCTTGACGCGCCCGCCGCGAATGAGGACGACGCTGTGCTCCTGCAGATTGTGTCCGATGCCGGGGATATATGCGGTCACCTCGATGCTGTTCGTCAGGCGAACACGAGCAACCTTTCTAAGAGCAGAGTTCGGCTTCTTCGGCGTGGATGTGTAAACACGCGTGCAGACCCCTCGCTTCTGCGGGCTGTTCTTCAGTGCTGGTGCTTTCGATTTCTCCTCAAGGCTCTTTCTGCTCTTTCGAATGAGCTGATTGATCGTTGGCATACTGCACCTCCTTCCTTTGTCGTCGAGTAACAATTCTTTTGTAGGAAAACGCATGGCTGCGTTTTTACCGTAGTATTGCGACCGCAGCGGCGCCTACATCGAGGCGCGCCCGCTCACCGAGCTCGTCCTTCGTCGCCGTGCGGTCAACCGCGACGCCCTTCTCCGCACACGCCGCAAGAAGCGTGTGCGTCACGCGTTCATCGGCGTCGGATGCGATGAATACCGTCTCCGCGGCACCGTTCAGCACGGCGCGTTCCACCTGCTTTACGCCCGCAATGCGGCGCGCAGAGCGCAGTTTCTCCAGAGACATATCCTCACCTCCAAAAAGGGGACTGTCACATAATATCATCCGCTAAAACCCTTGTCAACGTATATTTTACAAAGTTTTTCATTGACACATTTTCTAGCGTATCTTTCTGCAAAAAAGGATGTGTTTTGAAAAAATTTTTCCCGTCGCATAAGAAAAGCGCCCCTGCCGAACGCAAAGGCGCCTTCTCTTTGCAGCAATTCTTCCGCAGGCGCGGCGTGCTCCTGTATCTCTCGAATTGCCTCTATCGATACCAGCAGCATATGGCGGACACGAAATCTACCGCCTCAAAAAGAATCCGCGTTCTTCCCTCATTTATAAACACTTAACGAGGCAGAATCATATAGTGGATGATCCGCACCTTGTCAATCAGAAAATCCATGATTTCCTCGAACCGCGTTTCAAACTCCTCCTCCGTCAATAGAAAGTCGCAGCCCGGCTCAGTCCCCGAATAGGAATGCGTCCTCTCATCCCTCCCCCATAATGAAATTCGATATTTCTTTTCATCTGCGTCATAATCAATCTCGATGCATTGATGAAATCGATGCCACTTATTCCATGTCTTATACTTCGTCATGCGCCACGGTTCGGAAGCCTGCCGCTCCGTCCGATACGCCGCCAAACTCTCCGCCAGCCCCTCCATGACACACTCTTTAAGCGCGTCTCGTTCCACGGGAATATATCCCCCCATAGTCTGCCCAAATCCGGCGGGCACCGTGTAATGAAGCCCCCGCGACAGGGATTTATCCTTCCGATTGACATAAATACTGACGCTGCCTTCCATGATTTCCCTCCTCAGTCGAAGCTTTTGCTCATCTTTTTGTGCATCACAAGTTCCGATGCCCCGCAGATTCCAAAAGCTGCGGATGCCGCACATAATACGCCGCCATCTCTGACCAACCGTCACGCTCCTCCGTAAACCGCTCCACATCGTTCCGGCGCGGAATCTCGCCCGCCGACACGGCGAGTGTCTGCTCCGCGCGCTCGGCATAAAAGCCAATCTCGGCGCGCGTCACCCACGCATAGGGCGTAACGACACGTTCAATAGGCTCTGTCAGCGGCCGCTCGATCGCATAGTATTCGAATCCCTGCGGTGCAATGAGTTCAAAGAGCGTCGGCAGGATATTCATATGTCCGCCGATGGTATTCCCTGCAAAGTGCGTGGGCGTCAGCTGCGGATGATGCATCGCAAAGGACGTTAGGACACGCTCGCGCAGGGCGATCTCCTTGCGTTCCAGAACCTCCGCCACCGGCAGCACGCCGCCCATGTGGTCGCCCGTCACGATGAAGAGACTGTCCGGGAACGCCGCTCGCATTTCGTCAATGAACGCACAAAGAGCTCTGTCCGCATACCACGCACACGCCAGACCGCGCCGCCGGAGCCCCTTCTCGCGCAGCTCTGCGGGCGCATCCCGCAGAACCCGATCCGCATCAAAGCCATAGTCCTCGAACGGCAGGAGGTAAGGTCCGTGATTCGACGTTGTATAGAGGAAGTGAAACCCGCGGTACTCCTCCGCCGCACGAATCCGCCGTGCAGCCTCTCTGAGAAAGATATGGTCATGCACGCCGAGCCATGTGCGCGGCGCATCCGGCGGGCAGATGTCGGGGCCGCCGTAAGACGCATCAAAGCCGACCGCCGGAAGGAAATGTGCGAGACTTCCCCAGTTCAAACCGCCGCCATACCAAAAATCCGTCCGGTACCCAAGCTCCTTCATTTGACGCGGCAGCGAGGTTGGCAGAGTCCCGCTCCAAAAATCCTTATTCTCATTCAGCTCCATATCCGCATCATAAATGCCGAGGAGCAGACTCGTGAGCGCCGGCTGCGAGATCATCCCCGCCGGGAGGAAATTATGGATGCTCACCGTATGAGGATCAGCGCGGAACCGCTCACTCGCCTCCATCAGATGCAGGTGCGCGAATGTCGCGTCAAAAAGAGCCTGCATATGGCTCTCTCCCAGCAGGAAGAAAATATGTCGGGGAGGTTCAATTCTGCTCCCCTGCGCGGTTCTTTTATACAGCTCGAGCGGACATTCGGCAAAGTCACGTCCGCCGGGCAGTACCGCTCTTATGATCCGCCGCGACTCCTCATCCGTATGTCTGAGCGCTTCGCGCGGCGGACGCTTCCATACCATTTCGAGCGCGATAAAATCATCGATGGTCGCCTTGCCGAGCACGACGTCATTCTTCACGATCGGCGGCACCTCGTCCCACTCCGGCTTTTTCCGATGGCGGAACGTCCCACCGTAGCGCAGCCAGTAAAAGAGTGCAATCGCAGCGAGAAAGGTCGCCGTATTCGCCGCATACTGCGCGGCGCCCTCAAACGCAAACGGATATGCGACGGACGGCAGTGCAAGAAGCCCCCGCGCGGCGAGAGCACAGACCGCAAGATACGGAAAATAGCCGAGCAACAGCCACGCCCCATGATTTTGGTTGAAGAATATATCGGCAAAATTTCTCTTATCGGCATTTTTTCCAAGCCATACCGTTTGATTGAACGTATCGCGGAAATGTGCATAGAAAATCATCTTCCCAATGAACGCCGTATACAGCAGCGCCGCATAAAGGAGCACGAAAATCGTCCGCACCGTATCGGCGACGCTGAAATAAGCGGGCAAAAAGGCGCTCGGAACGGAAACAAAAAGCAGAAGCGCAAGATAGACATATGCGTTGAAGTCCATCCCCCACCAAAATCCATAGTTAAAACAGCCGAACCACTTGCGCCACTCGCCGCGCGGCGACTTTTTCGAACGGTAAGTCAGGATGAAGATCAAGCGGAACACAGCGCAGATCATCGGCGGCAGGAGCGCGATTTTTAGATCCTGCTGCGCACCAAGAAAAAAATCACTGAACATCGATTTTCCTCACAAAGCTACAATGATATTGAAAAACTGCCGCCCGCGCTCCCGCGTACGGCAGTCCCTTTATCGCACCACATGCATACGGCGGCGGCGTTCTTCCGCTTCCTCCTCTGCGCCGCGCCTCTGTGGCGCATCGCCGTCCGACGCACGGTCGTTTCGATCGGCAATGCCGAGCAGCATCCCCATCCCCGCCATTGTCACAACGAGTGAGGAGCCGCCGTAGCTAATAAAGGGCAGCGGCACACCGACGACGGGGAGGAGTCCCGCAACCATCGCAAGATTTGCCAGCGCCTGACCGAGTACGAGAAAGACGATGCCGAGCGCGAGCACCTGCCCGAACACGTCTTTTGCCCGAGCCGCCACGCGAAGACAGTAGATGAGAAGCACCCCGATGAAGAAAAAAATGAGCAGCACACCGAGAAAGCCGTGTTCCTGACTAAAGATCGCAAAGGCAAAATCTGTATGTGCCTCCGGCAGATACTCATATTTGCTCACGCCGTCGCCGAAGCCCATCCCAAAGATGCCGCCCGACCCGATCGTCGAAAGCGACTGCACCATCTGATACCCCGCGTCGCGCGCGTCCGACCAAGGATCGATCCAGACCAGAATGCGCTTCATACGGTAGGGCTGAAGCGCCCCAATCCCAAGGGCAATAATTCCGCCCAGCAGACCAAACCCGCCCCAGTAAAACGGACGAACAAGCAGCACAATCGCCATGAGAAGCGGCACACCGAACACGATGCACGCTGTGCCAAAATCCGGCTCACGGTAGACGAGAAACGCCATCACGAGAATCGCCCCGAACGGAACAACCACGCGCGGCCAGTCCTCCGCAATGTAAAAGTCCTCCTTCGAGAGCACCGACGAAATCGAAAACGCCCCCATCAGCACTGCCATGAGCTTCGCAAACTCTGCGGGCTGAAAGCTAAGCGGTCCAAGCGAAATCCACCGCTGCGCACCGTTCACCGTCGTCCCGACGAAGAGTACTGCGACAAGCAGGAAGAGCGTGACGCCGAGCCCCACGAACATCAGCCCGCGCCATTTGCGATAGTCCACCTTACGGCAGATCACGCAGGCAATGATGCCGAAAAAGCTCCACAGCGCGTGGCGCCCCAAGAAGAAATACGGGTTCTCAAAATCCATCGCCGCAAGCACATAACTCGAGCTGAATACATTGACCAATCCCACCACGAGAAGAATCCCCATGATGATAACAATCGGCTCCGAATCGCTCTTAAAGAGCGTATAGCGCGTACGCATCAGTCGTGCTCCTGCGGCAGCCGCGCCGTGAGGCGCCCAATCTTCGCCCCGCGCGCGCTGAACTTGCGCTCGTACTCCGTCATGATATTCGACGGATCGCCGAGTGCGTGCAGATCATGCGTCACATCCGAGAGACGCCACCCCTCCTGCACCATCGTCTCAAGAGAGTACGCAAATAAGCCCTCATTGTCCGTCTTGAACCGGATCTCTCCGTCCGGACGCAATACTTCCCGATAACGCGCAAGGAACACCTCGCTCGTCAGCCGCCGCTTCGCATGGCGCTTCTTCGGCCACGGGTCTGAAAAATTCAAATAGATACGCCAGACCTCCCCCGGCGCGAACAGTTCCGACAGATGCGCCGCATCAAAGACAAGCAGGCGCAGATTCTTCAGCTCCCGCTCCGCCGCCTTGCGCGCAGCAAAATAGAGCACGCCCTGCTGTGCCTCCAGCCCCACATAGTTGATCTCCGGATGCCGTGCCGCCAGCTCCGTGATAAAATCGCCCTTGCCCACACCGATCTCAATATGAAGCGGCGCCGTGCGGCGAAATTCATCCGCCCATCGCCCCGCAAAATGCCGGACGTCCCCGCCGAGCGGCGTCACAAAATCCGCATAGTCCCGTATCGCCGTGTCAATCCACGGTTTTCGCCGCAGTCTCATATCCTGCCCCGTTCATCTCCGCTCTTTCTCGCCGCACCATCGTCGAAATTACCAAATCTTTCCCATGAGGAACCACACACGCCCCGACGCCGCATTCTTCGGCGCAACCTGCGCATCGAGACCAATGCGCCGTGCATAGTCGAGCCGCGCGAACCAGTCGCCCGGCTTATGATAAGCCGCCCCGACACCCCAGCCGCGCAGCGTCATGCGGTTCGGCGCGTTATGGCTAATACGTACTGTCCCCGCATCGTAGAACGTACTCATCGTCAGCCCGCGCAGCGGCGTATGCCAGCGCAGTTCCGCCGTGCCGAGCACGCCTTCGTCGCCCGATGCCTCTCCCTGCGCGTAGGCACGCACACCGTTCGGCCCCCCGAGATAAAAATCCTCCGAGCTGTCGAGGTTCTGCCACGATTTTTGCCCCGACACCTTGACCATGAGATCCGCCGCATTGCCGAGCCGCTGCACCGCCGTCATATCCGCTTCAACCTTCTCGTAAGCGCCTTCGTTCGTCCGGTTGATCATTCCGAGGATGCTCGAATACAACGAATCATAGGACAAACGTCCGAGCGTAAAGTTCATATTATAATTCAGCTGCAACCCGCGCATCCGCTGCATCCCGACCAGCCCCGCATAGACGCTGTGCGTATGCTTCTTCCCTTCGAGATCAAAGCCCGTAATATCGTCGTTCAGCCTGCGGTAGTTATAGCCGTAACGCACCAGCAGGCTGCGGTTTGTCAGATGATAGAGCGGCGTCCGGGCAAAAATCGTCATCGTCAGGGAATTCCCCTCCGCACCGATCGCCGCAAGCGCGCCGCCGACCTTGTAATTCATCCGTGCAATGCCGATGCCCGCCGTTGTCCCGCCGCGGCCGACTACCGTCTCATAGTTCACATAGAAATTCCGCAGGCTCCCGTTCGAAATAATCGTGCCCGCATTGACCTTATCCCCGCGCCCCGACGGATCGTAAAGCGTTTCCTGCAGGCCGTACCGGTAACGTCCTGTCCCTGTACTGCCGTAGTTCTCCACATAGAAAATCGTATTGGACTCCTTCGAATCCTCGATCCGCACCGTCAGATCGCTCGTCCCGAACGAAGCGCCCGGGCTCAGCACACCGACCGCGCGCGCCCCTGTCGCATCCGACACCGAGTAGAGCGCCGTCTCGAGCTTCGCCGACGTAATGATATCATTCTTCTTCAGCCCCGCAATGATACGCGCAGCAACGGGCGTCTTCAGGCGGCTCTTATTCTCAATGCGGATGTCATTGTAACGCCCTGGGATCACGCGCAGCACAATGACCCCGTCCATGCTCTCCTGCGGCGGCAGATACGCCGCAGCGGCAGGATAGCCATGCGTGCGGCAATACGTCGTCAATGCATCGACGGTGCGGCGCAGATCGGCGATCGTCTTGCCCGCCCCCATCCCCTCTTCGAGGATGCGTGAGAGCTCGTCCTTATCAAGATTCAGATCGGGCGCCTCAAGCACAAAATTCTCCACCGTAAAATGTGCTTCAAAGTCATCCTTTTGATAGGAAGGGATCCGATCCTCTACACCGATCTCGGAAGGCGGCGCCATCTCCGCAATATCCTCCCCCGGCCGCGCGAGTGACGGCGCGGCAAAGACGCTTGTCCCCGCTCCCGTACAGGCGGCGCAGACAACGGCGGCAAGCCAAAGACGCATCGTTCCGTATTTTTTCCGATGATATACAGCACTGCTCACGATTGCGGTTCACTCCCAAATCATAGTTCACCCGGTTCATTATTCCATTTGTATTCTAGCATCTTCATATACAAAAGACAAGCACGCGGCGCTTGCGGTGCAGAGAGATTTACGGTAGAATCGGCAGTACCGGAACCGAAGCCGCATCTCACAGGGAGGTCGTACGTAATGAAGAAAATACTGTTCGTCTGCCATGGCAACATCTGCCGCTCTCCGATGGCGGAATTCGTCATGAAAGCATTGGTACAGGAAGCTGGGCGTGCGGACGAAATCAGCGTCACATCAAAAGCGATGCACACGGACGAAATCGGAAGCGATACGCATTACGGCACGCGCGAGGTGCTGCGCGTACACGGTATCCCCTTTACAAAGCGGAGTGCCGCGCTCATGCAGCGCTCCGATTACGACACGTATGACTACATCGTCGGCATGGATCGTGAAAACATGCGCGACCTCGACCGCCTGACGGGCGGTGATCCGGCAGGAAAGACGTACAAACTCCTCTCCTTCATTGGAGAGCGCCGCGATGTCGCCGACCCGTGGTACACCGGAGACTTCGAAACCACCTACCGCGACGTCAACGCAGGGTGCCGTGCCCTCCTCGCGCAGATTTGCGGCGAGAATTCCGGGAACGCTTGACGATTGGCATCCCGCGGAGCAACGCTGCCGCGATACAAAATGAGCGCACAGAAAAACCGCAGCCGTTTGACTGCGGTTTTAATTTACAAATGGCAGGGGTAGCTGGACTCGAACCAACGCATGCGGGATTCAGAATCCCGTGCCTTACCAACTTGGCGATACCCCTATCGCTGCATGTCAGCAACATGGGAGATTATAGACGAATCCCATGCGGTTGTCAAGGAAATATTTTTGGAGAGCAGGCACACGTAAAGAGGCGCCGCTGCCCGGTCTGCCTAAAGCGCCAGTTCCCACTCATGGAACCGCCGCAAAGAGAGGCGATGCGCAATACTGACGACGGTGCTCTCGGAACAATACACGCGCAAAAGGCCGTACATCGCTTCCTCATTCGCGTGATCAAGAGCCGATGTTGCCTCGTCCAGGAAGAGCCACGCGGGCTTTTTCAAAAAGACACGCAGGAATGCAATGCGCTGCTGCTCGCCAAGCGAAAGGGACTGTCCCCAATTCTCTTCGTCCGCCAACCGCTGCACAAGAGAGGAGAGTCCGCAGGCGCGGAGGAGATCCCGCAGGTAGTCGTCGCTGCACGGCATCTCCCGCTGCGGATAAATGATCGCATCGCGCAGCGAGCCAAGCGGGAGATACGGCTTCTGCGGCACAAAGAACGGGGTGAAGTCCGGCGGCGCCGCAATCTCTCCGTCGGCATAAGGCCATATGCCCGCAAGCGTTTTGAGCATCGTGCTCTTGCCGCGTCCGGAAGATCCTGTGATGAGGAGCCGCTCCCCCGCTGCAATCGTGAGGTTCAGATCCCGCAGCAGAATCTCACCGTCCGGTTTGTGCACGGTAAGTGCACGCGCCTCCAATACATGCTCCGAATGCACGCTGCGGCGCAGATGCGATCGACGCAGCATCTCCCGCGTGTCATCCATATGCCGGCGAAAATCCGTAAGGCGATGCACCACTGCCTGCAGCTGCGCAAACGACGCTTCGGTCGGCGAATAATAGTGCAGAACCAGATAGGCAAGCGCGTTTTCCACCTGCTGAAAGGCAACCGCCGTCTGCATGAGCCCGCCGAACTGCATCTCGCCGCTGAAGATCTTCGGTACCCCCACGAGATAGGGGAAGAGAAACGATATACGCCAATGCAGTGACGTCACCCATGAGAGCTGCCGCTGCTTCGTCATGAGACGGCGAAAGTTCTCCCATATTGAACGAAATCGCGCGGCGGCATCCTTTTGCTCTTTTGCTTCACCGCAGTAAGCGGCAATACTTTCGCCATATTCGCGCAGACGCGCCAAACCAAAACGGAAATTCGCCTCGTATTCCTGCTGCTTATAGTTCAGAGAAACGAGCGGTTTTCCAAACCAAACGGTGAAGAAGCAGCCTGCTAGAGCATAGGCCACGGCAAGCCACACCATATAGCCGTACACCGGCACCCCCGTCTCACCCACCGGCAGATAGAGCACGCCGGAGAGATTCCAAAGGACGACGCTGAACGAACAGATTTTCATAACGGCGTTCAAGATACCGAGCGACAGAGACAGAACATAGTTCACGAACAAGCGGATATCGTCGGAAATCCGCTGATCAGGGTTATCGATATCCTCTTCTCCGCCCCGCATCACCTGCATGAAGTAATAGGTGCGGTCGCCGAGCCACGTGCCGGTATAGTTGTCCACCACCCATGCGCGCCACCGTATCTCCAAATACTGCATGAGATAGTCGCGGTTCACCTCAATAAAGATGAAGGTCACCATGTACATCGGCCAAAATTTCAGATAGTAAAAGAAATGCTCCGGGGAGACTTCTTGAATGGTATTGTAAAAGTCTTTCTGCCAGGCGTTGTAATACACCATAATGGAAACATAAACGAGCTGCATCGCGATAATGGCGACAGCCAGCAGCCGCGCCTTCCATTTATAATCGGACGTCCAAAATCCCCTGGACAGCAGCCATATATCGCGCAAAAATGCGCGGTTCAAATTTTTCACGTGCTCCTCCTGCAAAAACGGCAGGCTTTAGGCAGCCTGCCGTCTTTTCTATGTACGATACGATTTAGAGATCCGCTGAAAGCGAGAGGAGGAACGTGCGCGGATTGCCGACGGTCACGCCGTAAGCGCGCGCCTGCCAGTATTTGCGGTCAAAGAGATTATTGACGCTGAGCCGCAGGGTCATCGGCGTTTTCCCGGATTGGAACTTGTAGCGGAGTCCAAGGTCAAACGTCATGTAAGACGGTACGCGGACGGTATTTTCCGGATTGATATACGCCGCTCCGGTATGGGTAAGCCGTCCCGTTACGGTCAGCCCGGGGATCGAGGGGATGTCGTACTCCGCGTTCAGAACGGCGGTCAGCCGCGGCGCGGCCATCGCAGATTTCCCGTCAAGCAGCCCCCTATTGGTGCTGATCTTTTTCGCATCGAGGTACATGAGCCCTCCGAGCAGGCGGAATCCTTTCTTCGGCTCGCCGAAGACGTTCACCTCGATGCCGCGGTGCCGCTCTTCGCCGTCCAATACGACAATATGTCGACCGGGCGTCGTCGTCCTATTGATCGTCGAGGGCAGCTTCGTACTGAACGCGCTGACGGTTGCCGCGATCTTGCCCATATCGTATTTTGCGCCGATCTCATACTGTTTCGTCTTATATGGAGAGAATACCGTGCCGTTGTTGTCCGCATTGGCGTCGTCAACGGTACCGCCCTGCTGGAGACCTTCGATATAGTTGGCATAGACGGAGGTGCGCTCGTTGAATTTATGAATGAGCGCGAATGCAGGTGAAAACGCACTTTTATCATACTGTCCCGTCACACGCCCCGTCGCACGGCTGAATGACCGCTGTGATATCTGTTGGAACCGCCCGCCTAGAATAAGCTGCCAGCGGTCATCCGCCGTGGAGAGCACATCGGAGATGCTGAGCCCCTTCAACGTGGTGCTTGCGAATTTCGGAAGATTTTTCGTGCCGCGCTTTACATAATTCGACGGCCAAATCGCATTGGGGTTTTGCAGGCTCATCGGTGCCGACGATCCGCTGGGACTGCCGACGAACGAGTGGCTTGTAATATTAAGCCGGCTCGCCGAAACGGAAATCTGGTGGTCGATGCTGCCTGTGCGTGCCTTTCCGCGGATGCCGACCATCTGCGTATTGGCGCCCGATGATTTCGGGAAATATGTGTAAGAACTCACATATACCGTATCAGGCGGGGTAAAGCGGAGCGTGCCATAGGAATAGTCCTGCTCTGTGTGACGCAGACCGACGGCAAGATACGCCATCCAGTCCTTGCTGAGATCGTATTCATACCACGCCATGCCGAACGTATCCTTCGTATCGGCAATGGTACCGCGCACACCGAAGTTCAGCGTGTTGCTCGGCAGGGTCGGCGGTGTCGTGATCTGCGCAAGTACCGCATCGCTGAATTTCAGCGGCATACTGGCATTCTTGACCTCTCGATGCAGATAGCCGGCGTCGAGGGCAAAGCGCGAACGGTTCCCGCGAATATCGAACGCGATCGTCGCGGCGGTCATCTTATCCTTCTCATCATCGCGCACGGTCGATCCGTTGCGGTGCGATATGTTGAACCGGATGCCGTACTTATTATTCTCGCCGAACCGCTGTCCGAGGTCGAGATGCGCGCTCGTCTGCGTGCCGTTGCCGAATCCCATCGTGAACCGCTTGAGCGGCTTGTTCTCGGCGCGCTTCGGGATGAGGTCGATCGTCCCGCCGACCGAACCGTTCGGCGACATGCCGTGCAGGAGGACGCTCGGTCCCTTGAACACCTCGACGCGCTCGATGGCGTCCATGCTCACCTGATAGTTCGGCGCGATGCCGTAGAGCCCGTTATAGCTCATATCCTGGCTCTGCAAATCAAACCCGCGGATCGTCCACATGTTCGTCGCCGTCGAGCCGGACTGCGTGTGCACCGAAGGATCGTTCGCCACGACGTCGTCCACCGTCTGCGCCTGCGTGTCCTCGATGAACTTCGCCGTGTAGCCCGTGACGGAGAACGGCGTGTTGAGGAAGTCGCGCTCGCCGAGCGAGCCGAGGTTGAGTTTGCGCGAGACCTGTCCGCCCGCATAGTCGCTTTTGTCCGTCAGCTCCGAGAGCGGCTCGCGGCGCGCCGTAACGACAACCGTATCGAGATCATAGACTTCCGCATCGTCGTCAAGACCGTAGACTGTGGACGCCTCACTATGAGAAGGATCTACCCCCCCCGTTTTCAGAATTTTCAGCTGCAGCAAATACAGTAGTCCCGTACAGCAATGTTCCGCTTGCAAGCAGAGATAATAATATGCTTTGGCGAATATGATAAGGCGACATGACGATTCTCCCTTTCCTCCGAATCCCCAATTAGAAAATCCCATTGTAAAACAAAAAGTAATAACAGTCGTATTATAAACGATATAGATTCTCATTACAAGTGGTTGTATAGAAAAAGGCACCGTGCACATCCATTTTACGCGTGCACGGTGAAGAAGTGTATATTTTCCAGTTTTAGAAAGGTTCTGTAGGACAAGAAAGATTGCGGCACATGCTCCGTTTCTATATAGCGGACGGCAATTATGCCGTCTTTTGTACTCAGTCATCCCGCGCGCGCAGCAGGAGCGCCGCATTCACGACGACAAAGACGGAGCCTGCATTATGCCAGAGCGCGCCCGTGACGGGCGTCAACATCCCGAGCGCCGAGAGCATGACGGCAACGAAATTGATGCAGAGGCCGAGGAAGATATTCTGCCGCACTTTCCACATACAGCGCTCCGCCATCGCGAAAAGATGCGGGAGCCGCCGCACGCCTCCCGCAACGAGCACCGCATCCGCGGACGCCGCCGCGATGTCCGAGCCGACGCCGCCCACGGCGACTCCGACATAGGCCGCCTTCAGCGCGAGCGCGTCGTTGATGCCGTCGCCGACCATAGCAATACGGCGCCCTTCGTCCGCAACATAGTTCATCTTATCGGCAGGGAGAAGGCTGCTCCTCAGCTCTGCAATCCCCGCCTGCGCACCGATATGTTCCGCTGCGGCGGCGCTGTCCCCCGTAAGCAGGACGGTGTCGATGCCCCGTGCGTGCAGCGCGGCGACGACGGCCGCAGCCTCTGCACGCAGCGTATCGGCGAGCGCGACGATGCCGATAATCTCGTCATCCACGACAACGCAGCTGACCGTCGCGCCCTCCCGCGCATACGCAGCGACACACTGCGCGGCTGTATCGATCGCCGTATATCCCGCGAGCAATGCAGGGCTCCCGACCGTAATCTTCCGGTGCTCGACCTCCGCCGTGATGCCGCGCCCCGCGCGCACCTGCGTATCCCGTGCCGGCGGCAGCGGCATTCCATGCTCCAAATACGCCGCGACGACGGCGCGTCCCAGCGGGTGCTCGGAATGCTGTTCTGCAGCTGCTGCAAGGCGCAGAAGCTCTTCGTCGGTATACGCGCCCGACAGCGCGCGTACGGCAACAACCCGAGGCGTCCCGTGCGTCAGCGTCCCCGTCTTATCAAAGGCGACGGTCTGAACCCGGGCAAGCCGTTCGAGCGCATCTCCCGTACGGATCAAAACGCCGTGACGCGTGAGGTTGCCGATGCTCGCCGCGACGGCCGTCGGCGTGGCGAGCACGAAGGCGCAGGGGCAGAAGACGACAAGCACTGTAACGCCGCGCACGAGCTCGCCCGTCCCCCACCAGACGAGCAGCGCACAGGCGAGCGCGATACCGACGAGCCATGAGGCCCAACGGTCGGCAAGGCGCACGATGGGCGCCTTTTTCGCATCCGCTTCACGTGCAAGTGCGATCATGCGCTGGAGGGAGGAATCCGTCGCGGCCTTCTCCGCCCGCATGGTAAATGTGCCGTAGGTGTTCACCGTGCCGCTGATGACGGCGTCGCCCGCACGCTTATCCACGGGCAGGGATTCGCCCGTCATGACGGCGGCGTTCACGGCGCTCTCCCCCGCCGTCACCGTACCGTCGACGGGTACGGTTTCGCCCGCGCGCACGACCAGCAGATCGCCCGACCGCACCGCCTCCGCGGGAACCGTCTCCTGTACGTCTCCGCGCAGGCGGTGCGCCGTCTGCGGCGCGAGCGCCGCAAGTCCCTCGAGTCCCGCACGCGCCCGCGCGACCGTCCAGTCCTCAAGCAGCGTGCCGATCTGCATGATGAGCGCGACCTCGCCCGCAGCGAAGTACTCCTTCGTCAGCAGCGCAGCGATGAGAGCGAGCGAGACGAGGACACCGGCGCGGATGTCAAAACCGTCCATGATGCCGCGCCCCGCGACATAGAGAATAGGAACGCCACACAAAGCGACCGCAATCCACGCGGGATCAAAGGGCGCCGCGGGAATACCCGCAAGGCTCATCACGAGCGCCGCCGCCGAAATGCCGGCGCAGAACAGCGTCGGACGCGGCGCGCTCTTCAGCCACGCTTCGATCATCGTATTTCCTCCTCCGCTATATATCAAAAATATCAAGCTCATTCAATCCGGGACATAGCCTACAATATAATCGCAACATGTGCAAGCCGCAACGCACACGGATATCAATGACGACGAACAAACGGAGACCGCGCGAAACGCATGCGTTTCGCGCGGTCTCCGCCGTATATCAGGCAGTCTTCAGTTATTTACCAGAACATCTGCACACGCGTATAGAGCGTCTCGGCGGATTTTCCGGTGTTCAGCGACTTGCCGTGGAAATATCCGACGTCGATGTTCGTGTTCATCATCGGCGCGAAGCTGCCGCCGACGACCCAGCCCTTCGTTCCGAACTCCCCGTCATGTACGGGCGTCTTGTACGTCTGCCGGTGGATCTCATAGGTCGGCATGAGCGTACTGTAGCCGCCGAGGCGGCGATAGGCGACATACGCGCCCCACGAGCCCGGATCCTTCGTGTTGGATCCCTTATAGTTCAGCTGGAAGTTATACGACCGATTGTAATTATCCGCTTCGGTATTTTCCGCAAAGCGTGCGGCAAGGGCGACGTTCTTCGTAAAGCTGTACTTGCCGCCGACCGACCAGATAGACGCCCGATTGCTCGTCCCGTTCCTGCGGTACTGTGGCAACAGACGGAATGTATCCGCTTCCCAGCGGCGATAGGCGACGCCTGCCTGCAGTTTTCCATTCGCATAGTCGATGCCGATGCCCTGATGGTTCGACGTATCGCCGCCCGCCGGCACATAGCCGGAGATCCCGACGTGCGCGCTCTTCATATTCCAACGCCCCGCCTCCGCCATGACCTTCACCTTCGAGCCGTAGGTGGCGATGGCGCCCGAGAACCACGAGTCGGCGACAAGCCCGTCGTCGGAATACGACCAGAAATGGGACATCTTTCCGAACTGAAGCCGCAGCTTTCCATAGTTGCCGTCCGCGTAGAGGTAGCTGAGTGCCACATTACCCGCTTGATCCTTGGCAAGGGCGGTGGTTCCCGTCAGACGAGCCTTGACGCGCCAGTTTTTATTGATTTCAGCATTCGGCAGCAGGCGTACTTGCAGCATATTCGTATTGTGCTTATCCGTCGTCCCGTCCCGACGCTCGTCGCGATAGCTCAGGTAGACGTAGCGCAGCTCGCCTTCCCACTTCACCATATCGGCGTTGCGCTCGAGGTTCGAGACGCGAACGCCGAGATTGTTCAGCTCGTCCGCGAACTCCGCCGCAAGGCGGTCGACCAGCGCGCGGTCCGATGCGGACAGGTCGCCCTTCGCCATCGCGCGCGCCGTCATCTGCGCCATCTCGTAGCGCGTGATGGAGCGGTCGCCGCGGTAGGTGCCGTCGCCGTAGCCCTCGACGACGCCGTCCGCCGCGAGCTGCGTCACGGCGTCGTACGCCCAATGGTCGCGCGGCACATCGCTGAACGGGTTCGCCGCGGCCGCGGCAGAGGAAGAAAGCGCGCCGATGAGCGCTGCGCCGACGAGAGCGCTGAGCATATGTTTTTTCATAAAATCCTGCCTTCCCTTTCCCAGGTCAAAATCTCTGCACATTGTCTATTCGACCGTAACGTCCTTCGTCAGCAGATAGTAATCCAAGGGGAAAATCTTGACGTTCTTGACATTTGATTTGCCCGCCAGGATTGTCATCGGCACCGTGAGGAACAGCGTCGGCTGGTCCTCGATCAGCTGCCGCGCCGCGGCCTTCACGAGCTCGTCCTTGCGCGCGGGATCCATCGCCGTCGCCATCTCGTCAAGGATCGCGTCGAACGCGGCGCTCTTATAGTGCCCGCGGTTGGACGTGCTGTCGGAGTAGAACATGCCGCGCAGCCACGAATACGGATCGTTCGTCGCCGCGACCGCCCAGTCCTCCTCCAGCAGATCGAAGCCGCCGACGGAGTCCACCTTATCCGGCTCCTGCACATGGATCATCTTGACATCGACGCCGCCCTCGCGCAGCTGCGACTCAATCGCCTCGTAGAGGGTGGTCTTGTCGCCCCACGTCGCAAACTTCAGCGTCAGCGGCTGCCCGTTTTTCTCATACATCCCCTGCGCATTTTTGGTATAGCCCGCCGCGGCAAAGGCCGCATCCGCTTTAGCAGGATCGTGCGTGATCTTCTCCCCGGGATGACCGTACGGAATGCTCGGCGGGAACGGCTCGCCCGCCGCTACCGCATTGCCGTACACCTCCGCGAGGGCCTCGCTGTCAAAGAGATAGGCGAGCGCCGTGCGCAGATTCTTGTCGCCGAGCACGCCCTCCTCGTTCGTCGTCAGCATCTGCACGCGCACGCCGGTCGTCTCATAGATCCCGTAGTTCGCATTATTCTCGAAAAGGGAGCGGTTCGCCGCCGAAAGCCGCTGGATGAGATCGAACTCTCCCGACTGGAGCGCCATCGCGCGCGACACGTCGTCCTCGACATTCTTGACGGTGACGGTTTCGAGGCCGGGCGTGCCGTCCCAATAGTGCTCGTTGCGCTTCAGCTGGATCTCTACCCCCTTGGTCCAGCCCGTGATCGCATAGGGACCTGTGAGCACAGGCGTCGAAGCGACCTTCGACAGATCCGCCTGCGTGTTCACGATGATGAATACGGGATCCGAAAGACTGGAGACGAACGAAGCATAGGGCGTCGTCGTCACAAAGACGAGGTCTTCCCCCTCTACGCGCATTTCCTTGATGCGTGCGATCTTCTTTGCCCGCTCGTTTTCATTCATGCTGCGCTCAATGGAGGCCTTGACCAGTTCCGGCGTCATCGGATCGCCGTTCTGGAACTTCACGCCCTGACGGATATGGAACCGCCACGTCACGGGATCGACATTCTCCCATTTGTCCGCGAGCTGCGGAATAAACTCCATATGCTCGTTGACCGCAACGAGCGTCTCGCCCGCGCCGATGCGCGTCAGCGTCCAGCTGTCCCACGCGTGCGCGGGATCGAGCGTCTCGCCGAACCACCAGATCGCAAGATTGAGGTGGCCCGCCGTCGTCTTCATCGCGTTTCCGCCGCAGCCGACGAGCGCCAAAAGGCTTACGCCGAGCAGAAACATGGACAGTATTCGTTTCATCAAAAAACCTCCTGAACCAAATAAACCCCTTCATAAAAGCTGCTGCGCGTGCAGGAGCGCCTGCGTCGCCGCATGCTCCGCCTGCGTGAGCCGCGCCGCATCGAGCGTCTCGACAAACTTCCCCTCATAGAGCACGCAGACCCGCTGCGCAACCCGCTGCACCGCGCCGAGATCGTGACTGACGAACAGCCCCGCAAATCGGAACCGCCCGCGCAGCGCCGCAATCAAATCGAGAATCTGCCGCTGCGTGATCACATCGAGCGCGCTCGTCGGCTCGTCAAAGAGCAGGATGTCGGGCTGCTGGAGCAGCGCCCGCGCGATGATGACGCGCTGCAGCTCGCCGCCCGACAGCTGATGCGGGAGCGCATCCAGCACGCGCGGCGGAAGCTGTACCTCACCGAGCATCGCGGCAACGCGCTCCTCCAGATCCCCCCGCGCCGCCTCCTTATCGTATGCCAGCGCGCTGCGGAAAAATTCCCGCATCTGCATGCGCGGGGAAAACGCCTCGCGCGGATCCTGAAACACCAGTCGGACGACGCCCCGATAGGAGACCGATCCGCTGTCCGGCTGCTCGATCCCCGCGATCACGCGAAAGAGCGTCGACTTGCCGGAGCCGCTGGCCCCCACGATGCCGACCATCTCGTCGCGCACCACCGAAAGCGAAACGCCCCGCAGCACGTCGAGCATCCCCTCGCGCGTCCGAAAGGACTTGTGTACATCCTGTACCGTAAGCACGGCGGCGGTCTGCTCCCGATCCTTCATCTCCTTCCCGTTCACGGCCGCACCTCCAATACCGCAGACAGCAGTTCCTTTGTATAAGGATCGGCGGGATGCGCCGTGACATCCGCCGTTTTCCCCGTCTCCACCACGCGTCCCCCGCGCAGAATCAGCAGCCGGTCACCGAGATACGCCCCCGCGCGGATATTGTGCGTCACAAAAATCAGTGCGGCGCCGTCCTCCTGATAGGTCTTCATGCGATTCAGAAAGTCGAGCGATGCGATCGGATCGAGCGCGCTGGTCGGCTCGTCGAGCAGGATGAGCCGCGGCGAAAGCGAGAGCGTCATGGCGATCGCCACGCGCTGCCGCTCGCCGCCCGAGAGCTGGAACGGATAGGCCGCATCGTCGCCGAGGAGCGCCCTCCCACGATAGCGAATCTCGCCGCCGCAGATACGCCCCTCGTGCGGAAGGATGCCCAGAATCGCACGCAGAAGCGTGGACTTTCCCGAGCCGCTCGCGCCGATGACAGAGAGAGACTCCCCCGCCGCAAGTTCGACGCTCACATCGTCCAATACGATTTTGCGCGCCACCTCAATCGAAAGCCGGGACACCGAAAGCAGCGGCTGATTTTCCCGTTCGCTCATGCTTCCCGCGCCTCCTTTCTGTGCCCGCGCTCCCAGCGCGGCTCGAAGATGTCGCGCAGCTCATCACCCATCAGGCTGAAAATAACCACCGTGATGAAGATTGCCGCGCCCGGGAACATGAGCAGCCACGGCGCCGTCTGCATATAGTCCTTCGACCCCATGAGGAGCATGCCCCACTCGGGCGTCGGCGGCTGAATCCCGATGCCGATGAGGGAAAGGCCCGCAACGGTAAGAATAATGTCGCTCAGATGCTGGAAGAAAAACACGAGCATCTGCGGGATGACATTCGGCAGCACATAGCTGCGCAGCCTGCACGAAAAGGGAATACCGGAAACATCCGCATAGCGCACATACCACTTCTCTCGTTCCGTGCGGACGATCGTGCGCGTGATGCGCGCATACTCCGCCCACGTCGTGATGAGGATCGCAGCGATGATGTTGAACACGCTCGGTCCCAGAAAGCCGACCAGAGCGACGAGAAAGACCCGGCTCGGGAACGCGAGGAAGAAGTCGATGATCCCCGTACAGACGAGCTGCACGCGCCCGCGCGTCATCGCCATCGCAGCGCCGACGCCGATGCCAAAAGCCGCGGAAAGCACGCCGCTCACAATCGAGACCATGAGGCTCGCCTGTCCGCCGACGAGCACCCGTGCGAGAAGATCGCGGCCGAGCTGATCCGTGCCCATGAGGTGCTGGGCCGACGGCGGCAGCAGACGCGTCCCCGTATTCGTCGCATAGGCGTCGTAGGAGAGAAACGACGGTGCGGCGAACATTGAGAGAACCCATAGGATCAAGAGGACGACAAGCGCGACAAATGCCGGATTGCGCCGCATCCGCGCAAAAAAGAGACTCATCCCCGCACCTCCTGCGCACGCACCTGCGGATTGAGCCACAGACACAGAATATCCATGACGAGGTTAACAACGATAAAAACCCCCGAGCCCCACAGTACATACGCCTGCATCAGCGTAAAATCATTGTTCTTGATCGCCTCCACCATGAGGAAGCCCATGCCCCGCCAGCCGAAGATCGACTCGATGACCACGGTGCCGCCCAGCAAATTGCCGAGGGAGATTCCCAGCATCGTGAGCACATTCGGCAGCGCATTCGGCATGAGGTACCGCCAAAGGATCACACGGTCGGACAGCCCAAGCGCACGCGCGCCCGTAATATAGTCCTTCATATGCTCCTCGAGCAGCGCCCCGCGCAGACGGCGGACGTAGAGCCCCACATAGTAGACCGCGAGCGCAGCCGACGGGAGAATCAGCCCCTCCATGCCGGAGGTGTTCATCGGGAGCAGCGATAATTTGACCGAAACGACATAGATGAGGATGAGCGCCAGCCAAAACGTCGGAATCGTAATGCCGAAGAACGAGCCGAACCGGATGACCAGATCGAGCGGGCGCCCGTGAAAGCGGAACGCCGCGATCGCGAGCGGCACGGAAATCACGATCGACAATATCATCGCACACACCGAGAGGCGAATCGTATTGGGAATCGCATCGGCCAGCAGCGTCGACACCGGCATGCTAAAGAGCAGCGAATACCCAAGGTCTCCCGAGAGGAGATTCTTCATCCACACGCCGTACTGCACCCAAAGCGGCTCATCCAGTCCGTAGAGCGCGCGTACTTCCGCAATCAGCTCCGGCGTCGGCACAATCCCCGACCGAATCATATAGAGCTTCACAGGGTCCGACGACGACGTGTGCATGAGGATGAACGTGATCACAGAGAGCAGGAACAGGATCACGAGCATCATGAGAAAACGCCGTAAAATCATACGCCACATATTTTTTTCCTTTCCCCATAGTCCCCATATCGCCGCCCCCCTGACCGCGGCAATATAAAAGCCCCTCTGCAAACGCAGAAGGGCCTGTCAAACAAGCGAACAGAGCATCCTCATCCCTTCCCGG
Organism: Selenomonas sp. oral taxon 137 str. F0430; assembly: GCF_000183625.1. Lineage (NCBI taxonomy): Bacteria > Bacillati > Bacillota > Negativicutes > Selenomonadales > Selenomonadaceae > Selenomonas > Selenomonas sp. oral taxon 137. The sequence goes on along the minus strand of NZ_AENV01000005.1, from coordinate 355,992 downwards.
CTGCACGCGAATACAGACGTAAGTCTCCGGCAGCAACGATGCCCTTGCGTCGTCCGGGGAGATACCCCCGCGCAAAAGCCCCGGCACACCGGCCGATATCGACGTGTATACAACTCCTATTCATACAGTATAGGCTGTGTTCGGCGGGATGATGCCAATACACAAATCGGATGCTCTGCGAACGGTCGGCATATCATGCCGCCGTCCTCTCTATGAATTTTATCTGATTGCAGTATAGCTTATGCCAAGAACCATTGTCAATACTTACCATTCCCCGGGACATGAAAAAACCGCACCAAACGCGACGTTCGCGCCGGTACGGCAGAGTATGCTGCTATAAAACGGGCTAGGCGCGAAAATCCCGCCTTGCGCCGCCCACCTAAGTGACGCGGAAGTTTCGATGCATAGCAAGGAATGAGGAGAAGGCGAGGGAAGGCGTAGTTTTAGACCTACGTCGACCGAAGTATTCGACGAAATGACACAGCTAGGCGCGAAAATCCCGTGTCACGCCTTATTCCTATCGAAAGGCACTTGACCTAATTCCAACTCCGGATTATTTTCGCGAATCCACCCGAGCGCCCATTCGTTATTGACAAGCAGGACGGGGTTGCCGTGCCTATCCCGGACGAACATGCCGCGGTCTGCGCCGCGCAGGTCGGAGGGCCTAACGGCGCGTCCGTCGGGGAACGCGAGCCAGCGTGCGGTCTCAAAGGGCTGCATCTGCATGGTGATGTCGACGTTGTATTCGTTCTTGAGACGATACTCAAGCACTTCGAACTGGAGCGTGCCGACGGTGCCGACGATGTAGCTGTCAAGCCCTGCGCCGACCTGCTCGAAGAGCTGTATCGCGCCTTCCTGCGTGAGCTGCTCAATGCCCTTGACGAACTGCTTGCGCTTCATGGTGTCCTTTGCGGCGACGCGCGCGAAGCGTTCGGGCGGGAACACGGGGAAGTCCTCGAATTTGAATTTGTGCGCGGGGTCGCACAGGGTGTCGCCGATGCCGAACACGCCGGGGTCAAAGAGCCCTACGATGTCGCCGGGATAGGCGGTGTCGATGATCTGCCTGTCCTGCGCGAGGAACTGCTGCGGCTGCGCGAGCTTGATGAGTTTGCCGCTCGGCGCGTGCCAGACGCTCATGTTCCGGTCAAATTTCCCGGAGGAGATGCGGATGAACGCGAGGCGGTCGCGGTGCGCGGGGTTCATGTTCGCCTGTATCTTAAAGACGAATCCGGAGAACTGTTCGTCGTCGGGTTCGATCACGCCGTCTGAGGACATGCGCGGCGCGGGCGGCGGCGCGAGACGGATGTACTCTTCGAGAAAGTTCTGCACGCCGAAGTTCGTCATGGCGGAGCCGAAGAACATGGGCGTGAGTCGTCCTGCGGCAACCGCTTCCTCGTCGAACTCCTCCCCCGCTTCGCGCAGGAGTTCGAGATCGTCCGCGAGCGCGGCGCAGGTCTCGGCGCCGACGCGATCCTTCCACGCGGGATCGTCCGGGGCAAAGATCTCGGAGGCGCGCGTCTCCTGTCCGTGGGTGCTGTCCTCGGCAAACAGCTCGATGCGGTCTTTCTCGCGGTCGTAGACGCCGCGGTAGGTGCCGTCGGTGCCGATGGGCCAGTTCATGGGATAGGAGCGAATGCCGAGGACGTTTTCGAGTTCGTCCATGAGGTCAAGCGGCGCTTTTCCGAAGCGATCGAGTTTGTTGACAAAGGTAAAGATGGGGATGCCGCGCTGTCGACAGACGCGGAACAGCTTCCGTGTCTGCGCCTCAACGCCCTTTGCCGCGTCGAGGATCATGACGGCGCTGTCGACCGCCATGAGTGTGCGGTAGGTGTCCTCGCTGAAGTCCTGATGCCCGGGGGTGTCGAGGATGTTGATGCGGTATCCGTCGTAGTCGAACTGGAGGACGGAGGACGTGACGGAGATACCGCGCTGTTTCTCGATCTCCATCCAGTCGGAGACGGCGTGCCGCTGCGTCTTGCGCGACTTGATGGAGCCCGCGAGATGGATCGCGCCTCCGTAGAGGAGGAGCTTTTCGGTGAGCGTGGTCTTGCCCGCGTCCGGATGTGAGATGATCGCGAACGTGCGCCGTTTGGCAATCTCTGCCGCGAGCTCTTCTTTTAACGTAGCCATGAATCTTCCTTCGGATTTAGGATAATGTCAGCGAGACGGGGCAATGGTCGCTCCCGAATACGTCCGCATGAATCTCGGCGGCGGCGATGCGCCCGCGCAGCTCCTCGGAGACGAGGAAGTAGTCGATGCGCCATCCGGCATTCGTCTCGCGCGCGTGGCGCAGATACGACCACCATGTATACGCGCCGACTTTGTCGGGGTAAAGTGCGCGGAAGGTGTCGACGAAGCCCGCCGCGAGGAGCTCGCCGAATTTGCCGCGCTCTTCGTCGGTAAAGCCCGCGTTTCGGCGGTTGCTCTTGGGGTTCTTGAGGTCGATTTCCGTGTGTGCGACGTTGAGATCGCCGCAGACGACGACGGGCTTTTTCGACCGCAGTTCGAGCAGGAACGCTCGGAACGCGTCCTCCCATGCCATGCGGTAATCGAGACGTGCGAGCGCATTTTGGGAGTTTGGTGTGTAGACGGTGACGAGATAGAGATCGTCAAACTCCATCGTGATGACGCGTCCCTCGTTGTCGTGCTGCGGGATGCCGATGCCGCGGGCAACGGACAGTGGCTTTACGCGCGTAAAGATCGCGGTGCCGGAATATCCCTTTTTCTCGGCGCTGTAAAAATACTGCTCATAGCCGGGCAGATCGAGGATCGCCTGCCCCTCCTGCATCTTCGTTTCCTGCAGGCAGAAGGCGTCCGCATCGAGTTCTTTGAACGACTCCATGAAGCCCTTTTTGAGTGCGGCGCGCAGTCCGTTGACGTTCCATGATACAAAGCGCATGAAAGTCCCCCTTTTTAGAGTGTTTTATAGGCGGACAGCGGCCAGAACACCATGACCGCCTTGCCCTTGATAAGGTCGTACGGCACGAATCCGACGTCGGCAAAGCGGCTGTCCTCGGAATTGTTGCGGTTGTCGCCCATGACGAAGATATGCCCCTCCGGGACGGTCATTTTGGGGTATTCGCTCCGCGTCTTTTCGAGGATGTAATCCTCGACGAGGATTTGGTCGTTGACGAGAACGCGCCCCTCGCGGATCTCGATGGTATCACCCGGCGTCGCGATGACGCGCTTGATGAAATCACGGCTCGGATCGCGCGGGTACTGAAATACAAGTATCTCCCCTTTTTCGGGCGCGCGGAAGCGATAGATGAATTTATTGACGACAAGCCGCTCCGACGACTCGAGCGTTGGTCGCATCGAGGGGCCGTCCACGACATAGAGTTCGACGATGAACGTGCGGATGAACATCGCGAGCGCCACGGCGACGACGATGGAGATGACCCAGTCCTTGATTTCTGAAGCGGTCGAATTTTCCTTTTCCATAAAATCCTCCTCTCATAACAGCAAAAATAGGGACTGCCGAAGCAGTCCCCATCGCTCTTACGATTAGCGCTTTTCCCGAATGCGGGCAGCTTTGCCCGTGAGACCGCGCAGGTAGTAGAGTTTCGCCCGGCGAACGATGCCGCGGCGCGTCACCTCGATCTTTGCGATACGCGGGGAATGCACGGGGAAGAGACGCTCGACGCCGACGCCCGATGCGATGCGGCGCACGGTGAAAGTCTCGCGGACGCCCGTGCCCTGACGTCCGATGACGACGCCCTCGAACACCTGAATGCGCTCGCGCGTGCCCTCGACAATGCGGGCATGGACGCGGACGGTGTCGCCCGGTGCAAACTGCGGAATGTCGGAGCGGAGCTGCTCCTTTTCCAGGACCTCGATGATATTCATTGTTTTCCTCCTTCGATCAGATGTTCACAGACGCCCTCTGCGCCCGGCGGACCATCTATACACATACTTGATGACTATAACATAAGATGCGCGCGGGTGCAAGGAAAAATTTTTCTAGTCCCTATTTTCGCCGTTCCGGTCGGAATCACGTCCGGTGCAGTTTGGCGGCGGCATGGCTTGACTTCGCTTTACGCCGCGTTTTGGCATATAGAGCGCCCAGTCCGGTTCACAGGTGACGCGGTTGCGTCCGTTTTGTTTCGACTCGTAGAGGGCGGTGTCCGCACGCTTTACGATGCAGTCTGCGGTATCCTCGTCGCTGCCGTACCAAACACCGACACCGGCGCTGCACGTAACCTGATCCGAGGGGTGAATGCGTTCCTCGGAGACCGCCTCGCGGATCACGTTGGCGAATGCCTGCGCCTGCGCACCGTCGTAGTGCAGGCAGAGGAGGATGAACTCCTCGCCGCCCCAGCGGATGAGTACATGGCGCCGATCGAGAAAGGCTTTGATCGTGCGGGCAAAATTCACAAGCACGACGTCGCCGACATCGTGACCGTAAGTGTCGTTGATGCGTTTGAAGTGGTCAATGTCAAACATGATCAGTGAGAACGGCTCGCCTGTGTCGCGGGCAATCCGCATGAAGTCGTGCACTGCCGACGGAAATTTGTTGCGGTTGTAGCAGCTCGTGAGAGGATCAACCTCCATACGCTTTGTGACCGCATCCACCTGACTTTCGAGCGATGCGGACAGATCGGAGAGATAGCGTTCGTTCGCCGCTCGGTCAAGGATCAGCCGTACAATAAAGAATGCCACTGTATAGATGCCGAACGGCAGGAGGTAAGTGTTCCACGCAAAGACACGGAACTGGAACGACAGCCCATCAAGAACCGCAAGTATCGACAGTGCGGCAAACGCAATGAGGATCGGACGGCAGTACATATTCCCCTTTTTGTGACAGCTCCAAAGCCAATAGGCTGTTGGAATGCCGCAGATAACGAGCGTGGGATAGAAGAAGAACCGCATAAGATACATGCCGTATAAGCCGCAGAGCTCAAGCACAACCGCGGCGAGAATAATGGCGATGTAGGCGTAGGAAACGCGCAGGACGCGCTTTTTATAATCCTCATCGATCACATGGTAGATGAGCCAATATCCCGCGAGAATGATGAGATATGCCGCCGTCATCTCGACATACCACCAGAACACAGGATAATCGAGCCAGAGCAGCATGAGACTCGATGAGCCAAGCATCCACACAAAGAATATGAAGAGGAAGGTAATCAGACGCACATAGGTGGCGCGCAGTTTCTTCTCGGTGAAAAAGTAGACGCCGAGCAGAATGATGAAGATGACGAGCGCCGTCACACCGCTGACATAGGGGAAATCATGGAGAAATACGTGTTCGATCAAATGGGAGGATTTATCCAGCCGTACACGGTCAAACTGTCCAAGAACCCACCGGTTGTCGGCATACACCTGCATGACAAGATGCCGCCCCGACGCCCAGGCAGGCAGGTTGACGAGGTGCCACTTGCGCCCGTATGTATAGTCGCGGTGCTTGAGTGCACCATAGCGATAGATGGGAAGGCCGTCGAGAAACACCTGCACGGACTGATCGTTCGTCGAGAAAAAAAGACTGTCATCCGCCGCCGTATTCAGAGGAATAAACACGCGTACCCAAACGTAATGTTCATCGTTCGGGACGGCAACGCCGTACTGTGGATTGAATTTCCGCCACTGCCCCTCTTCCGGCGAAAAATTCGGCGGCCGCTTCGCGGGGGTCTGCGGCATTGGTGTGCTTTCTGCCCAGTATTCCCATTCCAAATCGGTCGCCGCCGCAGATACCGAATGCCCGAAGCATAGTATAACTGCAGCAATCAGCGTCCCGATCAGCGAATACAGATGCGATCGCACACACTCACCTCCCCACATTGTTCATTCGTTGAAAATAAGTTTTTCTTAAGTGCACTTCAGGGACCTTTGACTATTTTTGCCAACGCACGCCGCACCGTCTCCTCCGGCACATCGGCGCGTACCTCCGTGCTCCCGATGCCCTTCGCAAGCACCCAGTGAAGACGCCCGCCGACGGTCTTTTTATCGTGAAAGAGATCGGCGTACATCGCATCAGGCGCGACGCCCTCCGCGCACAGCGGCAGTCCGACACCGCAAATCAAGGCTTCGATGCGTGCGCGCTCCTCCGGCGAGAGCAGCCCCATCTCCTCACTGATATACGCCGCACCGACCATTCCGACGGCGACGGCTTCGCCGTGGCGATAGCGTGTGTAGCCCGTCTCCTTCTCGATCGCGTGGGCAATCGTGTGTCCGAAATTGAGGATGCGCCGAAGCCCTCCCTCGTACTCGTCGCGTGCGACAACGTCCGCCTTGATCTCGCAGGATCGTGCAATCATATGGACAGCGCTGTCCCGTTGGAGAGTGCGCACATCGCCGGTGTGTTCCGCAAGCCATGTGAAGAAATCCGCGTCGGAAATGATGCCGTATTTGATGATCTCCCCGAGTCCCGAAGCGATCTCACGCGGCGGGAGCGCGTGCAGGAAATCGAGGTCGATAAAGACCGCCGCAGGCTGATAGAACGCGCCGATGAGATTCTTTCCAAGCGGATGATTGACGGCGACCTTGCCGCCGACACTCGAATCCACCTGTGCGAGAAGGCTGGTCGGAATCTGGACAAAGGGCACTCCGCGCATATACGTTGCCGCGACAAATCCCGCGAGGTCGCCGACAACGCCGCCGCCGAGCGCAAAGATCGGCGATTTCCGATCAAGCCCCAGCTCGATGGCACGCGTGTAAATGCGATTCGCAGTCTCGAGCGATTTCGACGGCTCCCCCGCAGGGATCGTGACGATCTCCGCCGCAATCCCCGCGCGTGTGAGTGTCTCGGCGACCTGTGCGCCATAGAGCGCGCCAACCTGCGCGTCGGTCACGAGCAGTCCGCGCGAAGAGAAGTCCGCCGCGCGCACGAATGCCGCGAGCTCGTCCATGAGTCCGCCGCCGATATAGATATGATAGCTGCGCTCTCCGAGCGCGACTTCTACCGTCCGCATTGTTATTTTCTCCATATCCGTATGGTCTGCATAATATGCTCTGCGATCTCGAGCGGCGCGCGTCCCGTCGTGTCAACGGTAACGTCCGCGCCTGCGTAGAGGAGCCGCCGCTCCTCCATAAGCGCGGCGACGGCAGCGCGGCGATCCCCCGCATCCGCACGGTCGAGCACAGGGCGCTCGCCCCGCGCCGCAGTACGCGCAAGGATGGTATCAACGTCTGCGGTCAGTGCGACGATGATGCCGTTTTTACGCAGCGCTCGCATGTTCTCCGCGTCCTTGACAACGCCGCCGCCCGTCGCAACGACGAGGTTCCCGCGCGCCGCCGCCGCTGCAACCGCTTCCTTTTCGCGTGCGCGGAAGTATGGCTCGCCGTGGCGGACAAACATCTCGGGGATGGTCATGCCGTGCGCTTCCTCGATCTTTTTATCGAGATCGTGAAAAGCGCAGCCGAGCCGAGCTGCTAGAAGACGCCCGACGCTCGTCTTGCCCGTCCCCATAAAACCGATCAAAACGATGTTTTTCATACGTCCTGCCATCTGCTGTCAATACGCGCGCGATATGCCGCAAGGGACGCCATGAGATCCGTCATCGTATCCGCGTGGAACATGGTGCAGACCGCGTCCGCGAGTACGAATGAGAGCATCGCTTCGCCGACGGCGGATGCGGCGGGCACGGCACAGCAGTCGCTGCGTTCCTTTGCGGCAGACACTTCTTTCTTCGATGCGATATCGATCGTATGAAGCGGTGCCATGAGCGTCGGGATGGGCTTCATCACGGCGCGCACGACGAGCGGTTCTCCGTTTGTCATACCGCCCTCGAGTCCGCCTGCGCGGTTCGTGCGGCGATATGGACGCCCGTCCGCGTCCATATAGATTTCGTCATGAATCTCGCTGCCCGGCACATGCGCGCAGGCAAATCCCGCGCCGATCTCGACGCCCTTGATCGCCTGAATGGACATGAGCGCCCCTGCGAGCCGCCCATCGAGCCGCCGATCCCACTGCACATGTGAACCGAGCCCTGCGGGAAGCCCGCGCACAACGATCTCAAAGATGCCGCCGAGGGTATCGCCCGCCGCCTTTGCCGCGTCGATGCGCGCCTTCATGCGTACCGCGGCGTCCGGATCGCAGCAGCTCAGGTCGGCGCTGTTCGTGACGCCGATGTCCTCGTCGCGGATCGCCGCGCGGTTCACCGCTTCGCCGCCGATCTCCGTTACATGCGACGCAACGGTGATCCCGAGTTCCCGCAGCAGCGCGCTGCAGACTGCACCGACGGCAACGCGCATGGTTGTCTCCCGCGCGCTCGACCGCTCGAGGATGTCGCGTGCGTCCGTGCGTTCATATTTCAACACGCCCGTCAGATCGGCATGTCCCGGGCGCACCGCCGTGACCTTTGCACCTACGGGTGCACCGAAGGGATCCATGCGATCCGTCCAGTTTTCAAAATCGCGATTGACCACCTGCAAGGTGAGCGGCGAACCAAGGGTCTCGCCGAACCGCATTCCTGAAAGCACCGTGACGCGATCCGTCTCGATCTTCATGCGGTCGCCGCGTCCGTATCCGCGCTGTCTACGTGCGAGTGCATCGTCGATCGCCGCACGCGGGATCCTGAGCCCGGCAGGCACCCCCTCGAGTATCGCCGTGAGCGCCGCACCGTGCGACTCACCCGCCGTCATAAAACGCAGTCCGCCCATTGATATCCCTTCCCATGCCTATAATCCATAATCATTATCTATAATATTCTATTTGCGATACAAAAACAAGAGTGTAACCATAACATCACGGCAGATTTTTATCTCGTGCCTGTACCGTAGATGCGATTTCGACGATGAGCACACAGTGCAGGATTCCTTCGTCCGCCTTGATCTCCATATCGCCCAAGCGAACGGCACGCGCCCCCTCCGTGAGCGCATGCAGGAAATCGAGGACGGCGTAATAATTCCCGTGAAAGGACAGCTCGATTGGCAGGACGGTCAGAGCATCCGCACTCAGGGGCGGCTGCGGCGCGACAGCATCGATCGTCACGCCCGCCGCATGTGCCGTGTGCTCCACATCGGTGAGGAACGCGCCTTGACCGAGTATACCCGGAAGCGCGTCACTGTATGTACTGCGGCGCAGGTCAAGCCGGGCGGTCTCCGTCTCGTCCGCGCGGCGATATGATGCGAGCCGTGCGAGCTGCGTATGAGCTGCCGCACATTCTTTCTGTGCATTCAGACGCGCCGATGCGATATACGGCGCAAGGAAAAATACATAGAGCCCCCCGAGGATCAGCAGCCCGCCCGCGGCAATCCGCAATCGTCCGCACATCGAAAAACGCCCCATCCTCACACCTCGCTCCGCCATGCCGCGCGCAGGACAAAATGCACATGCGCAGGCTCTCCCGCCGCACCACGTTCATGCTCCGCGCGCTCGAGCGTAATACCGTCGGGGAATCCGGCATCTTCCTGCAGGCGTGTCATCATCGCAGTCAGAGCTGCATAGTGCACTGCCTCTCCTTCAATGCGCAGCATTTGCCCCTCCGTGTTGAGCGCTGTAAGACGTACGCCGTCCCCCGCCGCCGTGCCAAGCCGAATGAGCAGCGCCCTCAGCGGACGACTCTCCGACAGAAACGCACCAAGCAGCTGCGCCCGTTCTTCCATATTGGCACGCAGCTCAGTCTCTTCTTCCAACCGGTTCTGATCGGCGCTGTGCAGAAGAAGTTCCGCGCGCATCTCATCCCGTGCCTGCACGGCCGTCATATAGGAACCGATGTCAGACGCGATTCCCCAAAAGAGCACTGCGGCAAGGACGGCAACTGCCGCTGCAGCACAGCGGCAGAGGCTTGTTGCCTTCTGCGTGCTGCCCCAATAGCACTGTGCGGGCGTCTCCGGATGAAAGAGCAGTCCCGCGTAAATCGCGGGCAGCACTTCCTCGTCCACGGATGTCTCCGATTCGGAATTCGTCTGTGCCCACGGCAGCGGGGCGGCACGTGCCGCTTCAATCTGTGGGGCAAGCATACCGCCGCCCGGCGGACAAACGGTCAGGCGCTGCAGAGAAAGCCCCGCTTCGGCAAAAGCCGCATATACCGCCCGCACCTGTACTGCGGGCATCACCGCCGTCCAATAGCAATAGGGCGATACGTCGGTCAGCGGTGTGCAGCAAAGCATTTTCTCTTCGACATGGGCATCCCCCTCTGTCTCTGCGCGAATCGACCAGAGGAGCGCGCGCCGCAGCTCCTCGCCGGTGAGAGCTGCAGGCAGTTCCCGCTGTACAGTATCCGCGGCCGCTTCAGGCAGGGCAAGTGCAAGCGGCAGATGGGTCTCCTCCCTGCGCGCGAGTTCTTCCCGAACGAGCGCCGCGAGCCGCCCGGGATCGTCCTCCGCCCGCCACACATCCGTTGTCCTGCGCAGCATAGACACCGACCATACACCGGCAGTATCGTCCGGCGCGCAAAGATGCGCATAGACGAGACCGTGTGCGCTTGGATAGATGCCGACCGCTTCGCGCACAGGATGCAGATATTTAGAAAAAACGCTGCCAAACATAGCGTTCCTCCCTCTCATGCTTTTTCATAGCGGCGCGCACGAGCTTGCCGCGCAGCCAGTCCGCACCGTCGTCGATATGCGGCTTTTCATGATCCACGGCGGCGGCGATCAGATAGATCTGCCCACCCGCACGTGTCTCGACAAAGACGCGCACCTCAATATCGCCCGTCACGGGAACCGAGCCGACGGAAAGCTCCTTGCGCCGCCCCCATTTCGGCATTTCCCCATACGCCTCAGAGGACTGTTCCAAGGCCGCAGCAGCCGTCTCGATCCCGCTCTCCGCCGCAAGCCGCAGTTGGGTCTCGCGCTCATACTCTGCGGCAATGATCGTACTTGTGCGCATAAAATGAACCGCGCCGAGCGCGAGCAAGAGAACAGCCGCGAGCATCCCGAGGCCAAGCACTGAAACCGCACCGCGCTCATCACGGCGCAGGACATCAGCGCACATCTCCCTGCCCCTTTAGATACACACGCGTCTCGAGCGTATACGTATGTCCTGTGACGACACTCTCCCCCGTCATGCGGATGTGATAAAGCGGCACCGCATCCTCCTGCTCAATAGAAAGTTCCGAAATATGTACGCCCGCACCTGCAAATGAGCCTGTCATGGGAAACGACGCATAGTTGACGACCAGACGCCCCGCATCCACCCAATACCGCGTCTGCATCCGCCCCGTCTCAATATTCCTCTGCATTTCGTATCCACCTTGAAAATGCGGTTCAATGCGGTCAGAGAGGAGCGCTGACTCAACGATACGGGCAAAGGCGCTCTGCATCTCCTGCCGCAGCTCCGCATCCGCAATCTGCCGTTCATAGTTTTGCCGGCTCCATAGAACAGCAACCATGAGAAAAGTCAGGAGAAGCACAATGATCGGGAGCCCTGCCGCAAGCTCTGCGAGAATCATGCCCGTCTCTTCCGCGCGCTCTTTATGTCCCGCTCTACGTCCCATGTGCCCGCAGCCTCCGTACAAACTCCGCAGTCCGCTCATGCCCCCATACCGTCCATGAGATGCGCAGCGTCACGTCATAAAATATACCATCGGCCTCAATTTGTATTGTCATCGTATAGTCAACGTCATTTCGTAATACGGTTATGGTATTGCTCTCTATATGCTCTCCCGCATCGAGCCGCGCTTCCAGCAGAGAAAATTCTTCCCGTGCGATGAGCGCCGCATCCATGCGCGTACGCCCCTCCGCTTCGAGCAGTGCCGTCCGCGCAAAGATACCAAGCACCGCTGCCATAGCGAGAACAATCAACCCAAGCGCAGCGGTCTCGAAGAGAAGGTAGCCCGCAGCATCATTCTTCGCCGCCCGCCGTCTCACGGTGTCCCCCACGCAAGACGAATCCGCGCCGCACGATCGATAACGACGTCCACAAAATCCTCCTTATGCCCAAGAGCATAGACGCGAATCGTCATATTCCCGCCCTCCCACGAGATGCCCCCGTTCCCGTCAAATACAGCAGGACGGTCGCTGCGGCTGTCACGTTCCAGACGTACGAGCGGCAATGTGCTGTGCGATTGGACACGCCCTTCGAGGTGATGGCGAATATCATAACCGTCTGAACGGATGAAGAGGGTCGGCTCGCGAAAGCCCGCCCGATCCCGATCGAGCACGTAGAGTACAGTCGCGGTCGTACGGCTGATCGCCTGTATCCGGCGCAGCTCTGCAGCCAGCCGCATCGCTTCGTACGTCACTGCCGCCCGCGCATAGACGCGGTGTCCCAGCGGCAGCGCCGCACTGAGCAGCACTGTCAGTATGGACAGCCCTATGAGCATCTCGACAAGCGCCATGCCGCGCATCTGCGCACGCATCAGGCAAGCCCCCAATAGAGCCGCCAAATCACATCGCCGCAAAGAAATGCGAGATACCCGCCTGCCGCGAGGCAGGGGCCAAAGGGGAGCGCATCGCGCCGCCCTTTGCGCCTCGTCAAAAGCAGGAATGCCGCCATCATGCCGCCGATGAGAAATGCCGTCCACACGGCGATAATTGCCGATTCCCAACCGAGCCACAGCCCTATGCCGAGGGCGAATTTCACATCGCCGCCGCCCATACCGCCCCGCGCGGCAATATATAGGCAATAAAATAAGACGCCGCAAAGCGTCCCGCCAAGAATCGCATCAATGAGAGGCATCGTCAACCCACCCGCCGAAAAAACCACGCCCGCAAAGGCAAACGGCAGCGTAATGCAGTCATACAAGAAGCCGTCACGCACATCCAAAAACGCAAGCCAAAGGAGCACCGCCGAAAACAGAGTGCCCACGAAGAGCCGCACACCCATGCCGTTCACCACATAGACCCCGGCAGAGGCAAGTCCCCACAAAGCGGCGAGCAGGATTGCGGGTCGGCGCGACGGAGCCAGCCGACGTGCCATTTCCCGCATCACAGCGACCTCCGTTCTCATTCCTTCCGCGCATACTGCTCTGCCGTCTTGCCGTCGCATACAGCACGGCACACGCTGTCCACCGTTGCAAGCGCATAGGACTTTCCTGTCAGATCGACCTCTTTGCCCTCCGCCTGCGCTTTACCCGAGGGCGGCTTTAGATGTGCAAGATCCGTCATATAATCGGACAGTTTATCGATGCTCTCGGGGTTCTTTCCGTGCGTCGTTCGGTAGAGTGTGATCGCCGTATCAAGTGCGGTCAGATCTGCCTGCACCTTCACCGTATTCGCCGCGGCGATCGCCGCGGAAAAGCGCGGCACCGCGATCGCAAGCACGATACCGAGGATCATCACGGCAAGCATCGTCGAGAGCAGAGAGAACCCCGCTTCGCCCCGACGCCGCAATGAACCTGCATCCTTATTTGAAATCGACGAATTCATCAATGCGCGCACCGCCCTTCGCCATCGGCTCCACAAAGCTGCGCTCCGTCTCCATCACGATCACACGCGGATGCGCCGCATCTGCCAATGCTTCATGAAGCTCCGCAGCAAACTCCTCCTGCGTCCTGACCGACACCGCCTTGATGCCAAAGCTCTCCGCATATTTCACGTAGTCCATCTCATGATCGAGCGCACACGCAATGTAGCGCTCATCATAGAGCACCTTTTGCAGTTGACGGATCATACCGAGGCTGCGGTTGTTGACAATGATGGAAAGAATGGGGAGATTCAGCCGGGCAATCGTATAGTATTCGCTGCCTGTCATTTTAATGCCGCCGTCACCCGCAATATGGATGACACGACGGCTGCTGCCCCATGCCGCCTGCGCCCCCATTGCTGCCGGGAGTCCATACCCCATCGTCCCAAGCCCGCCCGAAGTGAGCCACGTGCGCGGCTCCTCCACGCGCAGATGCAGTGCCGCCCACATCTGATGCTGCCCCACGTCCGTCGCATAGGCATAGGGTTTGCCCATTGTGCTCTCTGCAATCCGATGCAGCGCCCACGGCACAGTCAGACGCCCGACATGGTAGTCATAGTCATACGTATCCTGCCACGCGCGAATCTGCTCCCACCATGCGGAAAGCCGCCCTTTTGTCGGCTGCCGCATAAGGAGCTCCAGAATGGTTCGCATATCGCCTGCAAGCCCCAGACTGCCCGCAATGTTCTTGTCAATTTCGGCAGGATCGATATCGATGTGGATAAACTTGCGGTTCGCCGTATACTTGCTGAGATTTCCCGTCTGCCGATCGGCAAAGCGGCTGCCGATCGCAATGACGAGATCCGCCGCACCGATGGCATAGTTCGCAGCCTTCTCCCCGTGCATCCCGGCAAAACCGAGCATCTGCGGGTGCGAACTCCTGACCGCGCCCATGCCCATAAGGGTATGTACGACAGGTAAATTATATTTCTCAATGAACGCCGTGACCTCGGCGGACGTCCCGGCAGAGATCACGCCGCCGCCCACGATGACGAGCGGATGCTCTGCGCGTACGATCTCCTCCGCCGCCTCCGCCGCACAGATCATAAAGTCCGCATCGGGCGTGCCGGGCGTGCGGCAGTGTACTTCCTCGGGCGCATAGACAATCTCTTCGAAAAAGAGATTGCGCGGCACATCGAGAAGCACCGGTCCCGGTCGCCCGCTCCATGCGAGTTCAAAAGCCTTGCGCATCGCGGGGACGAGATCGTCCGCGCGCTTAATTTTATAGTTGTGCTTCGTGATGGGCATCGTCACGTCGAGGATATCCGTCTCTTGGAACGCATCACGACCGAGCATCGCCATATCCACCTGTCCCGTGATGGCGACCACAGGAATCGAGTCCATATATGCCGTTGCAAGCCCCGTCACGAGATTCGTTGCGCCCGGTCCCGAGGTGGCGATGCAGACGCCGACACGCCCTGTTGCGCGTGCATAGCCGTCCGCCGCGTGCGCCGCGTTCTGCTCATGCGTCACGAGCACCTGACGCACGCTGTCCTGTCCATAGAGCGCATCGTAGAGCGGCAGAATCATACCGCCCGGATAGCCGAACACCGTATCCACGCCCTGCTCGCGCAGACATGCCAAAACTGCTTCCGCACCTCTCACGCGCACACACTCCTCAAAATTGATTGTATATTTGAAAAATATTATAACATACTCATCTGCAGCAGACAAGAGGAAATATAAAAAATACGCCGCTCCCGCGCCTATGAGAAAACCGCCGCCCCCATACAATTAAGATCTTTTCATTACAGTACCCTGATACCGCAAAAAACAATATGGCGGTGAAGTTTTTTTGTGATATACTTGCAACGTTTCTACAATAAATAAACAAAGGGACTGACAGCTATGGCAAGAATGTTAAAAAAGTTAAAACAAAAGAATCTCCCTCAAAAGGACACAACACCTGCGCCGCCGACGGGCAAGGGTTATCTGATCCTCGGCATTGTGCTCTTCACGCTGACGCTGACGATTGCTGGCTGGGAGATGTTTGATATGACAAGCCGTGCGATGTATGTCCTGCTGACGATTTCACTCGGACTTACCTACACGAACCGCTACCACGGGCATAAGCTCAGCGAGACGCAGCGTATGCTCGTCACGCGCGGAAGCTTCGTGACGATCGGGCTTGCCGCTGCGCTCTTCTTCGTCGAGCTGTATCAGAGGTACGTCGCATGACGGATGCACAGCTTGCACAGCTCAAGCGAAAACGCGATCTGCACATGGTGCTCCCCGTCTTTCTCGTCTCGGTCATCGCGTGTATCGACCGCGTGAACATCGCCTATGCAAAACTGACGATGGAGCAGGATCTGCCGTGGCTGACGCCCGAAATCTTCGGCATGGGCGCGAGCATCTTCTTCGTTGGCTACCTCATCTTCGAGGTACCGGGCGCGCTCGTCGCGGCGCGGTTCTCCGCCGCAAAGTGGATCGCGCGCATCATGCTCACATGGGGCATGGTCTCGGCATCGCTCGCCTTCATCGAGTCCGAGACCGGCTTCTTCGTCTGCCGCTTCCTGCTCGGCGCGGCGGAGGCAAGTCTCTATCCTGTGATCTACTCCGTTCTCTTCCCCGCATGGTTTACGGAGCGCGAACGCGCACGGGCGACTTCGCTCATGCTCACATCGCTCATCATCTCGACGATCATCGGAGCGCCGCTCGCGGGGACGCTGCTGGAGATTCCGCTCTTCGGACTGCACGGCTGGCAGGTGCTCTTCGTGCTTGAAGCAGTACCGGCGGTGCTCTTCGCCTTTATCTTTTTCTTTTGGGTCAAGGATCACCCAACGCAGGTGTCCTGGCTCACCGATGAGGAAAAGACCTATCTTACAAATACCATTGCAGAAGAACTGCACACGGTACAATCCGCCCGCAAATACACGGTGTGGCAGGCGATGTCCGATCCGAAGGTACTGCGGCTCTGTCTCATCTATTTCCTGTGGGTCATCGGGTTCTGGGGCTTTAACTTCTGGATGCCGACGGTGCTCAAAAGTCTCTCGGGCTGGTCGACGGCATTCCTCGGTTGGGCGATCGCCATTCCGATGGCTGCGGCGCTGCTCGTTCAGGTGCTCGTCGGCATGTCCTCGACGCGCACGGGCGAAAAGATTTGGCATGTGGCGGGCGTGCTCTTTGTCGGGGCAATCGGGCTTGGTTTCAGCCCCTTCGCCGAAAGCCCCGCCGCCGCGCTCTTCCTCATCTGTCTCTCCGCCGTCGGCATCTATGCATCGATGGGCGTGTGGTGGACGATCCCGACAACATTCCTATCGGGTCCCGCTGCCGCGGGCTCGATCGCGCTCATCAACTCCTGCGGCAATCTCGGCGGCTGGGTCGGTCCCTATATGATGGGCTGGATCAAGACCAACACAGGCTCGTTCGATCTCGGCTACTACCTCATGGGCGCGTTCATGTGCGGCGCAGGGCTGCTCGTACTGACGATCCGGCGGGGCAAGGACTAATATCGGCTGTCAAATTACATAAAAGCGCACAAAAAGGCTGCCGCACGGAACGGAACACATTCGTGCAGCAGCCTGTTTTTACGTTCTTTTTTATTAATATCCCAGCGCGTGCGCAATCAGGACGAGCACAACGCCCGGGATGCCGAATATGCCCGCAACAAGCGCCTTGAGGAAGGTGATCTTGATGCCGACGCCAAAGAGGTTAATCCCCCATAGGATGATGGCGCCAATGATGCTGTTCGTGATAAGTTTCCATAAAATATGAAACGGCAGCGCAATCAGTTTGCCCAGAATGCAGAACAAAACAATGGCAACGGCAACGCCTGCAATAATATCTATCTAAATCTCCCTCCTGTTCTCCATCGCGCGCGAGAGCGTCACCTCGTCGGCATACTCAAGGTCGCCGCCGACCGGCAGTCCGTGCGCGATGCGCGTAACGCGTACGCCCATCGGTTTCAAAAGTTTTGCAATATACATCGCGGTCGCCTCCCCCTCGACATTCGGGTTCGTCGCCATGATGACCTCCTGCACATCCGTAGTTCCAACGCGCGTCACCAGTTCCTTGATGCGCAGGTCGTTCGGTCCGACGCCTTCGAGCGGCGAGAGCGCACCGTGCAGGACGTGGTACACGCCGTCGTAGTCGTTCATGCGCTCCATCGCCGCAACGTCGGGCGGCTGTTCCACAACGCAGACAACGCTGTGATCGCGTTTCTCCGCTGTGCAGATGACGCAGGGATCGGTGTCCGTGAGGTTAAAGCAGGTCGAGCAAAATCCGATCTTCCGCTTTGCCTCGACGATGGCGGACGCAAGCCTTTGCGCGCGCTCCATATCCATATCAAGGACATGATAAGCGAGGCGCGCCGCCGTCTTCGCCCCGATGCCCGGGAGCGCACGGAACTGCTCCATGAGCTGCGTGAGCGGTGCGATGTGCTGCATTTAGAGGAGTCCCGGCGGCAGCCCCAGCCCGCTCGTGAGCTTGCCCATCTCCGCCGCCATCATATCGTCAACCTTCTTCGTCGCCTCGTTGAATGCCGCCGAGAGAAGATCCTGGAGCATCTCGATGTCCTCGGGATCGACCGCTGCAGGCGCTATGACAAGGCTCTGCACCTGCTTCTCCCCGTCCATAACGATCTTTACCGCGCCGCCGCCCGAAGAAACCTCCACCGTACGGCGCTTCAGATCATCCTGCATCTTCTTCATCTCATTCTGCATTTTTTGAACTTTTTTCATCATACCGGCCATATTGCCGCCGCCACCAAACATATGCATTCTCCTTTTTTCTACCAATATGGTATAGCCTAACAAAAAGCGCGGGATGCGTCAAGTCTCTTCGTCATCCGGCAGCTCGTCAAACATTTCCGCCTCCTCATCCGGCGTCGGTTCGTAGGTGTCGTACGGCACGCTGCTCTCCTCGGGTACTGCACGGGTCGGAGCAGCGGGAGGGGCAGGACGATCCTGACGCGCCGGTTTTTCGATCTCCTCGACGCGCGCTCCCGCCCCTGCAATCGAGAGCAAATCCTTCACCTGCGCGGGATATTCCGGTTGCTGCGGCGCCGCCGGGATCGGCACGCTCTCCTGTTCCTCCTCGTCTCCCGTGCAGACGACCTCCATGGCGCGCCCGACAAGCTTTGTCATGACCTCCTCAAAGATGCCGCGGTGCCGTTCGCGGATAAACTTCCGTGCGATATCACGCGCAGGACGGATGAAAAACTGCCGCTCCGTCATGCCCTCATAGGCAGCCCCTGAAAGGAGTGACGCCGCGAGTTTATCCCGCACCCCAAGCTGTGCGGAAAAGCGCTGCCAAAGCTCCATATCGAGTGTGCGCTGCACCTTTTCTGCAGCGTCGGGGGGCTTTGCCGCGGCGGCTTTTCCCCGGCTTTGCGGCGCACGTGCGGCGGGCAGCTTTACCGCCTTCGGGGAGGCGGCGGATGCAAGAGCGGCAGGAGCGGATACAGTACCGCTCCGCACTGCGGCGAGTGCCGCCGTGAGCTGCTGCACCTGTGCCTCGAGACGCGCGATGCGCCCCGTATCGACAGACGGCTGCTGCGCTGCAGGCGCAGTATGCGTTCCGCTGTCCGCCGGCGTGAGGGATTCGCGGCAAAGCGAGAGCAGCAGTGTCTCCGCCGTGATCCGCGGCTGCGGCGCCGTGCGCATCTCTTGAAGCGTTTCGCTGATGCGGCGCAGGATGTTCATAATCTCCGGCTGCGAGAAACGCGCGGCGTCTGCACGCAGCTGCTCCGCCGCCTCCGTCCCGGAAAACTCTGCCGTAAAGGACGCGCCGCCAACGCCCGCAATCATCAGCGCCCGGAAATGCAGAGCGAGTTCTACAAAGATGCGGTTCAGCTCCCGCCCGCTTTGCAGCAGCTCACTCAGCCCCGCGAGAAGTCCCGAGCCATCCTTATCAGCGATCTGCACAGCGAGCCGCGCAATGCGCTCCTTGCCGACGAGTCCGAGCGCTTCCTGCACCTGCTCTGCGGTCAGCGTCCCCTCCGCGAGTGCACTGCACTGGTCGAGGATGGAGAGCGCGTCCCGCATCCCTCCGTCCGCCTGCGCTGCGATGATGGAGAGCGCGTCGTCATTCGCTGCGATCCCCGATTCCCTGCAGACATAGCTCAGCCGCTCCCGAATCTCCGCGACAGTGATGCGGTGAAAGTCATAGCGTTGGCACCGCGACTGTATCGTTGCGGGGACTTTGTGCGGCTCAGTCGTTGCGAGAATGAAGAGTACGCTCGGCGGCGGCTCTTCGAGCGTTTTGAGCAGCGCGTTGAACGCCTCCGTCGTCAGCATATGCACTTCGTCGATGATATAGATTTTGCAGCGTCCCTCGGTCGGCGCGAATTTTACCGTCTCGCGCAGATCGCGGATCTCGTCGATGCCGCGGTTCGACGCCGCGTCGATCTCAAAGACGTCCATGGACGACCCGTCCGCAATCGCGCGGCAGGACTCGCACTGCCCGCAGGGCGTGAGCGTCGGCCCTTGGGCGCAGTTCAGAGAGCGCGCGAGGATTTTTGCCGTGCTCGTCTTGCCCGTACCGCGCGGTCCCGTAAAGAGATAGGCGTGGCTCGTCTGTCCCGATGTCACGGCACGCGAAAGCGTCCTGCTGATATGTTCCTGCCCGACGAGATCGGCAAAACTCGTCGGGCGCCAGCGGCGATAGAGCGCAACATAGGACATGGGGCATCCTCCTTCCCTTTAGGAAAAACCACAAAAACAAAAAAGCAGCCTCTCGGCTGCTGTAACGCACGATTTCTCCCACGGCAGACCGCAGTTCCCAGGTGTCCTCGCGGCACATGAGGCTGACCGCTTACCGCTGCTTCCTTCCGGACCTGACGGGGTTCACAGGGCTCCATTGCGCGAGACCAAGGCACTGCAGCCCGCCCTGAGAAAAATCAATAAAAATGGCGGAGAGTGAGAGATTCGAACTCTCGGTACGGTATCACCGCACACACGCTTTCCAGGCGTGCTCCTTCAACCACTCGGACAACTCTCCACGTGCTCTCAAAAGCTATTCACTTCCGCAACATTGGATAGTCTAGCATGGGAGGGGAAGTGTTGTCAAGAGTAAATTAGACGTGACGCGGGATTTTCGCGCCACTTAGTGTTACCTATAGAGGGCGGCGTGAGGCGGGATTTTGGCGCATCACTGTGTCACTGTGAAAAATACTGCGGTCGACGACATGACAAAGTTAGGCGCGAAAATCCCGCGTCACGTCTCACGCTAAGACGCGGGAAAGACGTACAAGTTCCGGATCCAGCGTCTTCTTATTATTCACCGCCTCAAAGAGGTTTACGCTGACGACTTGTCCCTCGTTGAAGCTGAACACGACGTCGTTGATGCCCGAAATGACGGCGAGCGCCGCCTTTTCGCCGAGCATGGACGCCTTGATGCGATCCTCGACGGTCGGCGATCCGCCGCGTTGGATGTGCCCAAGGACGGAGACGCGCGTATCAATTTCGGTCTTCTCGCTGATGATCTTACCGATCTCGATGGCGGAACCCGCCCCCTCCGCGACAACGATGATGCTGTAGCGTTTGCCGCGGTCATACATCTCCTGCAGTTCGATGCTGATCTCCTCGAGGTCGTAGGCGACCTCCGGCACGAGGATGAACTCTGCCCCGCCCGCGATGCCGGACATCATGGCAAGCCAGCCCGAATGTCGCCCCATAACCTCGACGAGAATGATGCGGCGGTGTGCAGATGCTGTATCACGCAGCTTGTTGATGGCGTCCACGATCGTATTGCACGCCGTATCGCAGCCGATGGTATAATCCATGCCCCAGACATCGTTGTCGATTGTTCCCGGGAGCCCCACGATGGGCATCCCTGTTTCACGGCTCATCATCGAGCCGCCCGTGAGCGAGCCGTCGCCGCCAATGATAACGAGCCCCTCGATGCCGCGTTTGCGCAGATTTTCAAACGCTGTTTTGCGCCCCTCGGGCGTCATAAACGACTTGCTGCGTGCCGTTCCGAGAAACGTCCCGCCGCGCTGGATGAGATCACTGACGCTGCGCGTCGTGAGCTGCTCAATATCGTCGTGCACCATGCCGCTGTAGCCGTTGTGCACTCCGTAGACCTCGACACCCTCATAGACGGCAGTGCGCACCACAGCACGCGCCGCCGCATTCATCCCCGGGCTGTCGCCGCCTGAGGTGACGACCGCAATAGCCTTTTTCAGCATAAAACATCCCCCGTCCCATATTCAAACTGCCCTGCGCACGCAGAGCCGATGATTCCTGCTCCTATTCTACGAAAGGAGGCACAAAAAGTAAAGACTTTCACTGAAAAAACCTTTCTATGTCAGTCCGAACCGAATTATTTTCAACTCATTATGCCGAAACTGCCTTTAGGTACTTGACTTATAGTTTGCTCCATCGCTTATAATCCCCATAATAGAGGAATTTTTGCGCGGAAAGGATTGGTTTCATGACAATAAAAGAAGTCAGTAAGAAGTACGGCATCTCAACGGATACGCTGCGATACTATGAACGCATTGGACTTTTTCCGCGCATCAAACGAACGAAAAGCGGCATCCGCAATTTTGACGAAGAGGCGTGCGAATGGATTGCGTTCATCAAGTGCATGCGTGACTGCGGCGTACAGATTGCAACGCTCACGCAGTATGTGGCGCTGTCCTTTGTCGAGGGAACGGAGCTCGAGCGGCTCAACATTCTAAAGGAGCAGCGCACCCGGCTCCATACCCAGCGGGATGAACTGGATGCGACGATTGAACGGCTCAATAAAAAGATACAGCATTATGAGGATGTGCTGAACGCACAGCGTTGAGGATGGCGCTCGTGTGTGAAACGCCGGCATTCGCCGGCGGGTACAGATGAAAAATATCGGCAGGACATGATTCCTGCCGATATTTTTATTACTATACCTTAAATTTCCCAACCAGACCGTCGAGCTTTGCGGAAAGTCCTGACAGATGCTCTGCAGCGGCGGCAAACGCCTGCAGCGAAGCGCTCTGCTCCTCGATGGCTGCCGCCCCCTCCTCGGTACAGGAGGCAATATGCTGCGCCGCCTCGGCAATACCGTTCGTCGCCGCCGATGCGCTGTCCGCACATGCACGCGTCAGCTCCGCGGCAGTGATGAGCGCGCCGCTCCGTCCGGCTGCTTCGATACCGCCGATCTGCTCCTGCATCAGTTTGACCTGCGCGGCAATCCCCGACACGCTCGATGCGAGCGTTCGAATGTCGTCGTTCTGTTTCTGCGTGCTGTCCGCCATATCCGTGACCGCTGCAGCCGCATATTCCACGGCGCTGCTGTTTTCGATGCTTGCCTTCCAGAGATTTTCAGCAAGCGCAGAGACCTCCGCAGAGCATTCCTGCGCCTCCTTCACGATGCGGCGCAAATCGGCAACGAAATTGTTAAAGCAGCTGACGATACGTCCAATTTCATCCTCCCGATCCGCGTGGAGCTTCTGCCGCAGATCGCCCTCGCGTCCCGCAACCCGCGCAAAGGAAAGCGTAAGCGCCGCGAGCGGGCGGAGCATCTGCGTGATAATGAGATAAGAAGCTCCGGCAAAGATGATAAGTGCCGCGACGAGTATACCGAGTCCAATATGCTCCGCCAAGGCGATCTTTTCCCGGTTCACATTGTCATAGGCGCGTACCAGCTCGTTCACCTGTTCTGCATACCCGTTGACCTCAACGGCGACCTTCATCTCCGCTGCCGCGCGCGCTTCGGGTGCTGCGGCATCCGCCGCGGCGAGCACATCGGCGCGGTAGGATGTCCAAATCGACTTGACATGCGCGAGCTCCCTCTGTACATCGGCATCGGCGGCGGGACGGAGGCGCAGCTCCTCATCGCCATGCTCCAGCCCCTCAAGTGTGCGGTCACACTCGCCAATATACCGAAGCATCTCGCCCCGAATCCCCGCCGCCTCCATAACGTCGGCATGAACAAGACGCGATGAGAGCCACGCAAGCCGATAGACGCGCATACGGAGGACGCCCGCGTTATTCACCGAGGGCGAATCCGATTTTAACTGCTCTAATACGAAAAAATTAAGCCCCACGAGTCCTACAATGAGTGCAAATAAGACAACAAGCGTCGCCCGAAGCTTACTTCGTATCATCATATTTTACTTCCCCCAAAATCATTCTGATTCAATGACTTTCTCTATGAACCGCATTATAGCATAAAAAGTATGTATTGTGATGCTATTTTATAATAATTGCGCGCATATCATATAGAAAAACGGTCATAGAAGCGCATATCTTCTATGACCGTCGTATTACATTATAATTTAGAGTGAAACGAGTTCCCGCAAACGTCCGAAATCGATGTAGGTCTCCGTCTCCGGATGCTTCTTCAAATACCCTTGGTGAGAGTCGTCCGCCGGCTGAAAGGAGGTCAGGCGCTCCATTGTCGCGTGCATGACGCGCCGCGCGTCGGCGTTGTGGTTCGGATCGTTGAGCACAAGCGCTTCGCCCGTGTCGGGGCAGCGTCCGCGCCCCGCGAGAAAAGTCATATGGAGCGCGACCAGCGGTTCATCCTCGGCGCTCTCGTAGAACACGCCGGCACGGTACGCGGCGCCGCGCACATAGCCCTGTCCGTCAATGCTGTACGGGGTGACGACGGCAAAGAGGAGGTCGAGGATCTGCGAGATGTCGATCTTCTTTGGATCGAACGCGATCTCGATGCCCATGCGCCCCCCTGCCGCGCCGGTCGCGACGTCCTCGTGACGCGCATTCTCCGCCGCATTGATATAGCCCGTGCGGACGGAGATGATGCCGCGCCGCCCGGCGAATACTTCCTCCAGCTCGTACATATCCGCGCCGGAAAGACAGATGCGTTTGGTCACGGTGTTCACCTCCTTTTAGTTCGTAAACAGATCGACCTGCCGCGATGCCGCGCGGTGAACGTCAAAGACGCCGAGGAGTTCGGCGACCGCCTGTGTCGGCGAGATCTCCCCGGAGATGACAGCATCCTTGATTTCGGGCATACGGCCGCGCACCACGGCATCCTCGAAGAAGAGATTGTGCAGATGCTCGTCGATCATGCTGTTCATCCAGTCGAGGAGCTGCCCCTCGCGTCGTTTTTTCCATACGCCGCTCTTTTCGGTGCGCTCGCGGAAGGCACGAATGACCGTCCAGAGTTCGGCGAGCCCCGTCTTTTCGATCGCCGAGGCGAGGTAGGCGTGCGTCTCCCAGCCCGGGGTCGCGGGACGGATGAACTCGATCATGCGCTCATACTGCCCGCGCGCAACACGCGCCTTGAGGAGGTTGTCGCCGTCCGCCTTGTTGATGACGATGGCATCCGCAAGCTCCATGATGCCCTTTTTGATGCCTTGGAGCTCGTCGCCCGCGCCCGTCAGCACGACGAGCAGGAAGAAGTCAACCATGGAGCGCACGGTTGTCTCGGACTGTCCGACGCCGACCGTCTCGATGATGATGACGTCGTAGCCCGCCGCCTCGCAGAGCAGCATGGTCTCGCGGCTCTTGCGCGCGACGCCGCCGAGGGTGCCGCCCGCAGGCGATGGGCGAATGAACGCCTCGGGACGCCGTGAGAGCGTTCCCATGCGCGTCTTGTCGCCGAGGATAGAGCCTTTGGTCACGGAGCTGGTCGGGTCGACCGTGAGGACGGCAACACGATGCCCCGCGTCGCAGAGCATGTTGCCGAATGCCTCGATCATGGTCGATTTGCCCGCGCCCGGCACACCGGTGAAGCCGACGCGCAGTGCCTTTCCTGTGCGCGGCAGAAGCCGCTGGAGCACGCGCTGAGCGAGCTTAAAATGCTTGCTGCTGTTGCTTTCGATGAGGGTGATGGCGCGCGAGAGCGTCATGCGGTCGCCCTTTTCGACGCCTGCAACATAGTCGTCCTCGGTCATGACGAGACGACGGCGCGGGCGCGCCTCTCCGCTCATAAGCTTCGGGTTGATATTACCAACCGTGAGATCCTTGATGCCCTCGATGCCGCCCATGACCGTAGTCGTGAACTTCTCATCAGCGCCCTCGGGTACCCAGTCGGGGCGTTCAGTGGTATAGCTATGATGTTCGTCGCTCATAATTCCTCCTTTCCTTGGGCGGGACGCGATCTTTCGCCCCGCCTTCATATCTCTATACGAGATATATGGATGTGCTTCTCATGATTCTTTTGGTATGATTCCCCTTCGCACTTGTGCCGCCGTCGCTTGATCCGGGGCGGAAGCTTTGATGCATCGCGCGAAATGAGGAAAACGCGAGGAAGGCGTAGTCAAAAGCCTACGTCGACGAAGCGTTTGACGAAATGACAAAGTGAGGCGCAAAGATCCCGCCCCGGTCGAATGCGAAAAAGGCTATTGCACGATATCACCTCGTGCAACAGCCCCCTTCCGCTGCGGTCAGCCCGCAGCTTCTTCCTTCGCCCGATCGATGAGGAGCGTCAGAAGTTTAATCCCTGCTTCCGGAATATTCGTGCCCGGCGCGAAGATCGCGACGGCGCCGTGTTCGTAAAGGTTGTCATAATCCTGCACCGGAATAACGCCGCCGATGCAGACCATGATATCGTCGCGTCCAAGTTTGTGGAGTTCGTCAACCAGCTGCGGCAGGAGTGTGTTGTGTCCTGCAGCGAGCGAGCTGAACCCGACCATGTGAACGTCGTTGTCGACCGCGTCCTGTGCAGTCTCCTCCGGCGTCTGGAAGAGCGGCCCCACGTCGACGTCCCAGCCCATGTCGGCGAAGGACGAGGCGATGACCTTCTGTCCGCGGTCGTGTCCGTCCTGTCCCATCTTCGCGACGAAGATACGCGGACGGCGACCGGTGAGCTCTTCGAACTCGTCCGCCATCTCGCGGGCGCGCTCGAGCTCGCTCTTGTCGGTGAACTCGGAGGAATAGACACCCGAGATGGTGTGAATGACCGCCTGGAATCGCCCGGAGA
The DNA here is from genome assembly GCF_000183625.1 of Selenomonas sp. oral taxon 137 str. F0430. NCBI lineage: Bacteria > Bacillati > Bacillota > Negativicutes > Selenomonadales > Selenomonadaceae > Selenomonas > Selenomonas sp. oral taxon 137. The sequence goes on along the minus strand of NZ_AENV01000005.1, from coordinate 329,891 downwards.
CCTTCTCGACAGCATCGGAGATCTCACCGAGCGATGCGCGGACGCGTGCCGCGTCGACAGCCGCTTCAAGCAGGTTGCCGTTGTCGCGGGATTCCGCCGCCTTTGTGATACCCTCGAGAGTGCGGCGCACATCGTCCTCGTTGCGCTCGCGGCGCAGTTTTTCGAGACGCTCGATCTGTGCCTGACGCACCGCCGTGTTGTCGATCGCGAGGATCTGCAGCGGGTCTTCCTTCTCGAGACGGTACTTGTTCACGCCGACGATGCTCTCGATACCGGAGTCGATCTGCGCCTGGCGGCGTGCGGATGCCTCCTCGATACGCATCTTCGGCAGCCCTGTCGAGATCGCCTTTGCCATGCCGCCGAGTGCTTCGACTTCCTGGATATGCGCCCATGCACGGCGGATGATCTCGTTTGTAAGAGCCTCAACGTAGTAGGAACCGCCCCACGGGTCGATGATCTTGCAGACGCTCGTCTCGTCCTGGATGTAGAGCTGCGTGTTGCGTGCAATACGCGCGGAGAAGTCTGTCGGCAGCGCGATCGCCTCGTCGAGTGCGTTCGTGTGCAGTGACTGGGTATGTCCGAGCGCCGCGCCCATCGCCTCCATCGCCGTGCGGGCGATGTTGTTGAACGGATCCTGCGCCGTGAGCGACCAGCCGGATGTCTGACTGTGCGTACGCAGCGCCATGGACTTGTCGTTCTTGGCGTCGAAGGACTTGACGATCTTCGCCCAGAGCACACGCGCCGCACGCATCTTTGCGATCTCCATGAAGTAGTTCTTGCCGATCGCCCAGAAGAACGAGAGACGCTTTGCGAAGTCGTCGACGGCAAGTCCCGCCTTGATGCCTGTACGGATGTACTCGAGACCGTCGGCGAGCGTGTAGCCGAGCTCGATGTCCGCAGGCGCGCCCGCCTCCTGCATATGGTAGCCGGAGATGGAGATGCTGTTGAACTTCGGCATGTACTTTGTCGTGTACTCGAAGATGTCGCCGATGATGCGCATCGACATATCGGGCGGGTAGATGTAGGTGTTACGCACCATGAACTCTTTCAGAATGTCGTTCTGAATCGTTCCCGCCATGATCTTCTTGTCAACGCCCTGCTCTTCACCGGAGACGATGAAGAATGCGAGAACGGGCAGAACCGCGCCGTTCATCGTCATGGAGACGGACATCTGATCGAGCGGGATGCCAGAGAACAGGATGTTCATATCCAGCATGGAGCAGACCGAAACGCCCGCCTTGCCGACGTCACCGACAACGCGCGGGTTGTCCGCGTCATAGCCGCGGTGGGTCGGGAGGTCGAACGCGATGGAAAGACCTTTCTGACCTGCGGCGAGGTTGCGGCGATAGAACGCGTTGGACTCCTCCGCCGTGGAGAAACCTGCGTACTGACGCACTGTCCAGGGACGGAACACGTACATCGTGGAGTACGGTCCGCGCAGGCACGGCGGAATGCCGCTTGCAAAGTCGAGATGGCTCATGTGCGCATACTCGTCATGATCGTAATACGGTTTTACAGGCACGCGCTCCATCGTCTTGTGCGTGAGCGCGTCGAAGCTGCGTCCGGTCGATCCCTCAAAGAGGGCGCGCCACTCCTTGGAATCTGCGGAGGGGCTTTCGCCGAGGCTCATGCCTGTAAAATCGGGATTCGTAAATCCGGCCATTAGGCAATCATCCCTTTCTTCTTCTGGAGGCGCTCAAGCGTCTCATAGCAGTTTGCCTTCACGGAGATGTACTCGTCGATGCCCGCGTTGTTGTAGGTCTCGAGGAGATCCTTCGGCGCAGCGCCCGCAAGGAACACGCGCGCGTTCGGGAGTACTTCGTGGAGCTTCGGTGCGAGTGCAGGAACGATCTCGGGATAGGTCGCATCCGTCGAGCAGATGACGACCGCGTCCGCGCCGCTCTTGCCTGCAGCTTCCGCCGCCTCTTCGACCGTCTTAAAGCCGTCGTTGCCGAGCACTTCGAATGCGCCGACCTGCAGGAAGCCCGTGGTGAAGTCTGCACGCGCCTTGTGCTGCGGGATGGGTCCCATGTTCGCGAGGAAGATCTTGACGTTGTCGTTCTTCTCCGCCTTGTAGTCCTCAGTGCGGCGGCGCAGCGCCTCGAAGCGCTCGCTCCAGCGGTGCGGCGCGATAGCGTCGACCTCTTCGGACGCCGGTTTGCCCTCGATGACCGCAGCCATGAGTTCCGCGATGGTCGCGCCGGCAAATGCCGCCTCGACGCCGTTCTCGACGGTAGGCGCGCTCCTGAGCGCTGTCAGCGCGTCTTTGCAGTGCTTCACATCAATGTCGGCGAGATATGCGTCGATATCGGCGGCACGCTGCTGTTTCAGCGCCACCGTATCCTCTTCGCGGCGGTCGAGCAGGGTCTCCGTCATGTTCGGATACATGTTGTTGCCGACGATGCGATCCTTGCGCACATCCGCCTTCTTGAAGCGGTCGGCAAGGATCTTCGCGATCTCTTCCTGCACATAGCCGCTCTTTAAGGCCTCGACGATCCCGCCTTTGCCCTCGATGGTCTGGAACTCCGCCCAGATGCGTTCTTTCATCTGGCGCGTCAGCGATTCGACCGCCCACGATCCGCCTGCGGGATCGATCGGCTGAAGCATCCCGAACTCCTCCTGGAGCATGATCTGGATGTTGCGCGCAATGCGCCGGGAGAATTCGTCACCCTTACGGATCGGTTCGTCAAACGGTGCGCTCTCGAAGGAATCGATGCCGCCGACAACGCCCGAGAAGATCTCCGTCGTATTGCGGAGCATGTTGACGTACGGGTCGTAAACGGTCTTGAAGAAGAGCGCGGGACGCGCGTGAATGCGCATCTTCTGCGATTCCGCGTTTCCGCCGAACGCCTTGACGATCTGCGCCCAAATCGGACGCACCGCGCGCAGTTTCGCAATCTGGAGGAAGAAGTTCGCGCCCATGGAGAACCCGAACATGATCTGCGACGCCGCGTCGTCAACCGTGAGCCCGCGCTCACAGAGCGCACGCAGATACGCCGTCGCCGTTGCGAGCGAGGAGGCAATCTCCTGCACGTCGTTCGCGCCGCCGTTGCTGTAAACATCGCTGCGTACAAATACGGTTTTGACATGCGGCGCGTTCTTCACCGCCCATTTTGCCGCCGCCGCCATTGCATCATACTGTGCGCTGAGCGACGCGCCGATCTTGCCGCGTGCGGCGAGCTCGCCGATGGGGTCGGCGCCGATGACGCCGCGCACGCCCGACATATCCTCCCCTGCCGCACGGCGTGCCGCCGCGACGAGCGAGAGGATCGGGAGCACCGCTGCGCCTGCATAGACATAGAGCGGGAACTTCCCGAGATCGAGCCCCTCGAGCAGCGTGTGCATATCGTCGACTGTCGTCACGCTCGTGCCGAGGTCACCGACATGTTCCGCCTCGCGCGCGTCGACGCCTTTGCGTGACGCACTGTCGAGGACGATGTGGTAGATGGTCGAGCCCTTGTCATTCTCATGGCGGAGCAGCTCGTTGTTCTCCTTGGGCAGGGTCTCGTCGCACGCCTGGGCAATGCCCCAGGGCTTTCCGATGTAGCCCGCCGCATCCACACCGCGCAGGAAGTCGCCCATCCCCGGCATAACGCTCTTGGGCAGGATTTCCTCCGTGTGCTTCTTCGTGTACATAGGCTCGAATGTGATGCCCTCGTAGGTTTTCGTGAACATCACTTTTTCGAACGGAGCTCCCTTGAGCAGAGCTTCGCACGCAGCTTTCCACTCCTCGTCTGTCGGCGGAGTGAATTCATCGAGCGGAACGTCGGGGAAATCCTCGACCTCAGCCGATTTCTTCAGAAGCTGCTGAAGTTCTTCGTCGCTTGAGCGCTCTTTTTCTTCCGGCATAGTACGTCCTCCTTTGTATGATAAGGGAAGCTGATGAACTCAAACTTCTCTTAAAAAACTGCGGTGAGGCAGTTTTTTTATAAAAAAAACACCCCGAGCTTCCACCCTCGGAGTGACCTCCATAACGGAGATAAATGAGAACTGAAAAGATGAGCAATGTTTCCCCAAGGGGTGTATACCGCCCCTTCATCCCGGGGAAATCGCTATGCACGGAAGCTCATCTTCCCATGCACACCGATCTCCTCGGGACATGCTCACGCACCGTATGGCAAGCGAAAAGCCCGCCCCACACGTTGTGCAGGACGGGCTTCCGATATCGTCACTCAGTTCTCATCTAATCCGATCTCTTGGCTGCGCCGGATTTTCGTTTTGAAGCGAACGATTCGTAATCCCCATCCCCATCACTCGTAGGTCAAACGGTGATTGTCAATCAGGCAGTTCTCCTGGCTTCAGTTCATCGCTCGCCTGCGCCTTCCCAAGGATGCTCTCCCCAGTGACTGTAGATATCTTCTATCTACCTTGCAGGTTCACTCGCTGTTACAGTGGCGTGACCGCTCCGGCTTGTACCGGATTCCCTATTAAGTTCGGTTGATGTCCGCATCTCTGCGAAGCATCTCCCTACACCTGATCCAATCCATATGAAGTTTTTATCGTACGATAGTATAGTATCACTGATGAACGGTCTTGTCAATAAAAAATCGCGCGATTTTTGTGTCGCGCGAAAATTTTATTATTCGAGTACGTAGACCTCGACATTACGCCGTCCAAATTGGATTGCTTCGTCGTAGCTCTCCATGCAGAGATCAATTTTTTGTCCGACGATGGCGCCGCCCGTATCCGCGGCGATCGCCTCGCCGTAGCCCGGGATGTAGAGGCGCGATCCGAGCGGGATCACGTTCGGATCGACCGCGACGACACCGCGCCGCGCCGGGATGCCGCTGGCCGTGATGCCGCTGCCGCCGCCGTCGCTCGGCAGGTATGCCGAGGCATGCATGGTATATGCCGCACGGTAGCGCGGGATGCCGCGGCTGACACGCTCTGCCTCGCGTTCACGTGCGCGGCGGGCTTCGGCTGCCTCCGGCTTTTCCGTCAGCATAATCGCGAGATGTTCCGTGACAGGGGCATCCACACCCGGTGCCGCGTCGATCTCGTTCATATTATAGCCGTACTCCGCCATGACGTCGCCGACCGTGCGGCTGCTCGTCATGACCTCCTGCGTATCACCCCAAAACGAAATTGTCACAGGCACCGCACGGCGCACTTCGATTTCGGTGCGGCGCCAGTCCTCGCTTCGAAACACCTCGTAGGTGTCCTTCTCACCGAGTTTTACGCCGAGTTTGGCAAAAATATCCTTGGGTTTCGTCTGTACCGTCATATCGGTGAGGGTCTGCCCGTCAACATGCACGCTGACGCGGTGCATATTCTTCGGAAAGCCGTTCATCGTGAATCCGCTCGAGAGCAGCATCATGCCGCCGAGCATGGCACAGAGCATCGTGTTTTTCTTAGTTTGAATGAAATTCCCTACTGATTTCAAACGCATAGAATGCCCCCTTTGTTTGAAAGCATTTTCCCACTTTAAGCTGAATTTTTCATGAAGAATGGGATGCGGACACGAATTGATAGCGATTTTCTGTTCTTACTCTCCACAATCTAGGATTTTCTTCCCAATACAAAAGCCCCGCACCACCGTTTTTGCAGCGACGCAGGGCTTATAAATCAGACAAAACAATATTTAGTTGTTCAGTTTCGGATAAAGCCGCAGGGCGTTTTCCGTCGTGTAACGCGCGACCTCCTCGATACTCTCGCCGCGCACTTCTGCGATCTTTGCCGCCACATGAACGACGTAGGCGGGCTCGTTGCGCTTGCCGCGCAGTGGAACGGGTGCGAGGTAAGGGCTGTCCGTCTCGATGAGGAGGCGGTCGCGCGGTGCTTCGCGCACGATGTCGGGCAGCTTTGCCGCGTTCTTATAGGTGAGCGGGCCGTCAATGCCGATGTAAAACCCCATCTTCCAGAGTTCCCGCGCCATTTCGAGACTGCCGGAGTAGCAGTGCAGGACGCCCGAGAGGCCCTGCCCCTCCTCCTGCAAAATCCGCAGCGTATCACCGTGCGCCTCACGGTCATGGATGCAGACGGGCAGTCCCGCCTTGCGCGCCAGATGCAGCTGCGCGGCGAAGAGCTCGCGCTGGGTAAGGCGACGGTCGGCATCCTTTTCCCAATAGTAGTCGAGGCCAATCTCGCCGATGGCGACGACCTTCGGATGCCGCGCCCACGCGAGAAGACGGTCGCGCATCTCATCCGTCAGCGGAGCGGCGTTCTCGGGGTGAATGCCGACAGCGGCGTAGAGTGCGGGATGTGTCTCGGCATCCGCCACGACCTGCGCGGACGCTTCCATGGAGTCCCCCATGCTGACGATGCGCGTCACGCCCGCCGCCGCCGCGCGGGCGATTGTCTCCGACAGATCGTCCGCGAACTTCCCATCATAGAGATGCGCATGCGTGTCGATGAATGCGGCGCTCATACGATTTCGATCCGCGGGAAGAGCTGCTCCGCCGTGCCGACCGTGTGACCCTCCGCAACGCGCCCCCAATGCGCGATGTCCGCGAGCTGCACCGCGTCAAAATCATCGGCAAAGCCGAGCTGCGCATGGATGCGCCGCGCGGTCACGGGCATGAACGGTGCAATGAGGATACTCGTGATGTGCAGCGCTTCGACGAGATGATAAAGCACGGAGTCGAGCTGCCCCGCCTTCGCTTCGTCCTTGGCGAGCGTCCACGGCGCGGTCTCGTCGATATATTTGTTCGTACGTGCGATAAACGCCCACACGGTTCGAATCGCCGGGGACAGCTCCATCGCTTCCATCTGCGCGGTATACATTTTGACCGTCTCCGCCGCTATCTCCTCCAGCGACGCGTCGAACGCCGTCTCTCCCGTACCTTTCACAATCACGCCGCCGCGATATTTTTTCGCCATGGAGAGCGTTCGATGGAGCAAATTGCCCAGGTCGTTCGCCAGATCGGAATTGATACGGTTGATGAGCGCGTCGCGCGAGATATTGCCGTCCTGCCCGAGTGTGATTTCACGCAGGAGGAAGTACCGGATCGCATCCGCGCCGAATTCCTCGATGAGTGCGATCGGATCAACGACGTTGCCGACGGATTTCGACATCTTCGCACCGTCGACGATGAGCCATCCGTGCCCGTAGACCTTTTTCGGCAGCGCGAGACCGAGCGCCATGAGCATACATCCCCAGATGATCGTATGGAATCGTACGATCTCCTTGCCGACGAGATGCACGTCGCACGGCCAATATTTATGGAACGTTTCTTTATCGTGCATATAGCCGATCGGCGTCAGATAGTTCGTGAGCGCGTCGAACCACACATAAACGACGTGCTTCGGGTCAAACGGCACGGGGATCCCCCAGTCGAACGACGTGCGCGAGACGCACAGATCCTCCAGCCCCTGCTCGATGAAGCTGATCATCTCGTTGCGCCGCGAGACGGGTTGGATAAAATCGGGGTGCTCCTTGATATACGCAAGCACGCGATCCGCGTACTTGCTCATGCGGAAGAAATACGCCTCCTCGGAGACTTCCTGCACGGGGCGGTGGCAGTCGGGGCAGTTGCCGTTCTCGTCGAGCTGCAGCTCCGTCCAGTAGCTCTCGCATGGCGTGCAGTAGAGTCCCTTGTACTCCCCCTTGTAAATATCTCCCTGATCGTATATCTGTTGGAAAATATTCTGCACGAGCTCATGATGGCGCTCCTCCGACGTGCGGATGAAATCGTCGTAAGAGATGCCGAGCAGCTGCCACAGTTCTTGAAAGCCTGCGACGATACGGTCGACATACGCCTGCGGCGTGACGCCCTCCTTCTCCGCCGCCTGCTGAATCTTCTGCCCGTGCTCATCAGATCCCGTCAGGAAGAACACGTCGTAGCCCGCAAGCCGCTTGAACCGCGCGATCGTATCCGCGACGGTCGTGCAGTACGCGTGACCGATGTGGAGCTTTGCGCTCGGGTAGTAAATGGGGGTGGTGATATAAAACGGCGTCTTTTCACTCATTATAATTCCTCGTTTCGCTCTGTTTTCTTTATAATAGTACCACAGCAGACATTGTCCCGCAAGTGAGCTCCGACCGCCATGTTCATATCTGTTTTGCACCCGCCCCCGTCAGGTTTTCCACCGTCACACTGCTGAGAGTCTCCTCTATGAGTGCGTCCATGTTCTCCGCCGATGCCGGATAATAGGCGGTCACCATCCACATGACGGGCTCCCGCATCACGACAAGGGCAATCTCGCGCACATCGCCGTCCTTCGTCCGGACGGTGCTGTCAAATTCCCGTGCAAAATTGCCAAGATCCGTGCGGTTCTTCGTCTCCATGCTGAACCCGCCGCCGACGCCCTCCCGTTTCTGACGCGCCGCGTCGGCAAGCATCATGGCGAACCCGTACGCTGATTGGACGATAGATTCCTCGTTTCCGCGTATATGCGCCGCGTAGAAATCCTCATCCATATGCATACAGGCGACGCAGAAAACGAGAGGAGCATCTTGATTGAACGATATATAAACGTCGAGTTTTTCCCCATTCCCCCGCGCAGCGAACTCCTTTGAGGAGAGATCGAGCCGGTAAGGCTTCGTGAGCGCAATCTTCGGCACGAATCGCAGCACGTGCCGCTCCGATACGATGCGCAGAGACGTCCCCGCAGGTTCGACGGGAAGTTGCTCGCCGGCGCCGACCGGCGCTGAGGAGGCGCCATGTCCCTCCCCTGCCGCCGCAGGGGACGGCACATCCCTTTCCGTCGCCTGTGCCGCAACGTAAGCGTCAAGATGAGGGACGTTTTCCAGCCACGGCGGGCGCGCCGCGTTCGCCGTGGGAGGCACGCACACAAGATAAAACGCCGCCGCGGCGGATAAAATATGTCGTATGTCGTACATTGTCTTCCCCTTCGTTAGAGTTTGCCGTCCGAGGCGTCTCCAACACGCACCGTCGTAAATATATCGCGCACGCGCGCAAGATCCTCCGCCGATGTGCCGACGGGGCAGGACGCCTCGACAACCCACAGGACAGGATCTTGTGCGATAAAGAAAATATAGTTATGATCGTCGACTTTCTTTTTATGATCCGTCACATCATATTCAAAGAGGAGCGCCCCGTCGCCGACCTGTGCCTGGGCGACCGGGACTGGGCTGAACGCGCGCAGCGTCGCCCCCGATTTTGGATCGTCCGCTATGGAGCGCATACGGAAGACGTAGTACGCTCGGATGAAGTGCATCTCATTGCCGCGTACATGCTGCGCATAGAATTTCTCACCAAATGAGATATGGAACACGCCGAACTCGACGCCTCCGGGGATCTCCGTCGTATAGCCGATCGTTTTCGGCGTATCTTTCCCGTCGGATATCGTGTGTTTCCGAAGCGGCGGAAAAGGAATCGCTGACCGCAGACTAAGAACGCGGTGATCCTCCACCACACGGAAAGACTTCTCGGCATTCTTGTCCGCGGCGAGAGCAGCGCTCGCTTCTTCGATACCGGGCGCGACCGCCTCTGCAGCGGAACCATTGGCGAATGCCGCCGTCGGCGTAAATACGAGTGCGACAAAGAGCGCAACAATTCGTAATGCCCCTGTGTTCATCATCAACCATCCTCCTCTTTCTCTCCAAACGAACCAACCGCACCGATCTGATCCGTCGTATGCGTCCCTATTTTTTTCTCTAAGAGCGTCTTGTAAACGTCACGCCGCGCAATGCCTAGCTCCTGCGCCGTGCGGCGCATCGCTTCCTTTTTATCAAGCCCCGCCGCCAAATGCGCCGCATAGCGTGCGTGCAGATCGGGCGCGTCCGCACCGCGTTCCTCGGGCACCGTCTCCTCCGCCCCCGCGACGACGATGACGAATTCCCCGCGCGGTTCGTTTTCCTTATAATATAGCTCAAGTTCTCCAAGCGTCATGCGGAGGAACTCTTCAAACTTCTTTGTGAGTTCGCGCGCGGCACATGCTCGGCGCTCCGCGCCGAGCTCTGCTGCGAGCAGCGCGAGTGTCTCGCGCAGACGGTGCGGCGCCTCGTAAAAGACGAGCGTCTCCGGATAGGTGCGTACACGCGCGAGGAGTTCCTTGCGATGCTTCGCCCTGCGCGGGAGGAATCCGACAAAAGTAAAGCCCTCGAGCGGAAGCCCCGCGCAGATGAGTGCCGAGAGCGCGGCGTTCGCCCCCGGCAGCGGCGTCACCGCGATCCCCTCCACGATGGCACGCCGCGCGAGATCGGCACCGGGGTCGGCGATGCCGGGCAGTCCCGCATCGCTGACGCAGACGATCATTTTGCCCGCCTTCAGCTCCTCGATGAGGAGCGTCCCTTTTTCCGCCTTGTTGTGCTCGTGATAGCTCGTCACCCTCACATGAATATCGTAGTGTGCGAGCAGCGTGCGCGTGCGGCGTGTGTCCTCCGCCGCGACGAGATCTGCCGCGCTCAGTGTCTCCACCGCACGGTACGTCATATCGCCGAGGTTGCCGATGGGCGTCGCGCAGAGGTAGAGCGTTCCCGTTTCTGCCACATAGATCCCTCGATTCTCTATAGTCTCCTCTGTGTTATAGCGGACGCGCCGCCCCTTGTCAAGCGAAAACTACGGCTCCCGGCAGTTGTTATGCGCCTGCCGGCGCCGTGCAAGCGCCAAATAAAAGGCAGCTTCCCGCGAGAGCGGACATCTGCAAAAGGGGTTCCGAATCTATTTACTTCAGCCCGAGTTCTGCGCCCGACGTTCTAACTAAGTAAAAATTAAACTTATTCATAATCATTCGATACCACGTAAATTTTTCTCTGCTAATTTTATCAATATTGTCTGTTTCCTTTAACCTCTACAAAAGAGGTGCCAAAGTCCCTTAGACCTAGGTAAGATATAGGAATGGATATTATTTTTCAATTAAATCCCCCGTTTTCATCTTTTAATTTTTACTTTCTTCCCTTATAGTAAGGGCATCAAATTATAAAAAAACAGATTAGGTGGTGCACCAATGGATGAAAAGACCCGTGTCCTCATCGTTGAGGACGAGGCTCGCATTGCACGTTTCCTGCAGATGGAGCTGGAGCATGAAGGCTTCGAAGCAGAGACGGAGAGCAACGGCACTCGTGCCTACGAGCGCATCATTCAGGAAAAATTTGACATCGTTCTGCTCGATGTGATGCTGCCCGGCATGGACGGCATCGAGATCTGCCGCCGCGTGCGTGAAATCTCGAACGTTCCTATCATCATGCTGACGGCGCGCGATGCCGTGGAGGATCGCGTCGAGGGCCTCGACATCGGTGCGGACGATTACATGACGAAGCCGTTCGCGGTGCCCGAGCTCATCGCACGTCTGAACAACGCACTGCGCCGCCGCGATCTTGCCGAGGGCGATCCGAGCGACCGCCTGACGGTGAAGAACCTCGTCATGTTCCTCTCGCGCTACGAGGTGCAGGTGGACGGCGAGATTGTCGCCCTCACAAAACGCGAATACGATCTTCTCGAGTATCTCCTGCGCAACAAGCGCACAGTGCTGACGCGCGATCAGATCCTGCAGGAGGTCTGGGGATTCGATTACACGGGTGAGACGAATGTGGTCGACGTCTACATTCGCTATCTCCGTGCAAAGCTGGACGACCGCTTCCACCAGAAGTATATCTACACGGTGCGGGGCGTCGGCTATGTGGTACGCGACTAAGGCAAAACTTGCCCGCTGGATCGACCGCTACTTCTACATACGCATCTCAACGAAGATCACTCTGCTGTACGCGGCAATCCTCTTTTTCGTCCTCATTCTCTCAACGGCGATATTGGGGGTTGGCGCGTACGTCTATTTTTACCGGCAGGCAGAGGTGGATCTTGACCGCAGCATCCGCCATGTGATGGACAACATTGAGAACGGTCATGCCTCCGATGTGAAATTCTGGTTCGAGGGGCCCGTTATCCCCGGTGTCATTGTCCGCATCACAGACGCGAACGGCCGCGTTGTGCTCGATACGGACGCACATTTCCCCTCGATTGAGACGATTGAGGCGGGGCGCATCGCAACGCCGTTTTGGGCAAATCCTGAGATGGAGGTCTCCTCGTTTCGCAACGGTACTGTCTACCACGCGATGCGCGACGTGACCTATGCGGGGGTTCCCTATCGGATTCACTTTTTCCGCACCATCACGACGGAAAAGGACTTTTTTTACTCCCTGCAGCGGCTGATTTTCTACACGGTCGCTATCTGTTTTGTGCTGGCACTGATCGCAGGGCACTTCCTCAGCAACCGTATCCTAAAGCCCATCCGCGAGATCACATGGACGGCGCGCAGCATTGAGGTGGAACGCCTCGGTCGGCGTCTCGATGTGCCGCGCGCACGCGACGAGCTCGCCGAACTCGCGCGCACGTTCAACCGGATGCTCGACCGCCTGCAGGAAGGCTTCACGCAGCAGCAGCGCTTCGTCTCGGATGCCTCGCACGAGCTGCGCACGCCGCTGACGGTCATACTCGGCTACTCGGACATCCTCTCGCGCTGGGGGCGCGAGGACAAGGCGATCCTCGAGGAGAGCCTGACCTCTATCCGCTCCGAGGCGGAAAACATGCAGCAGCTCATCGAAAAGCTGCTCTTCCTCGCGCGTGCCGATCAGCGGCGTCTCGCCGTCAATATGGAAGACGTGGATCTGGAGGAGCTGCTCGCGGACACGATGGAGAAGATGCATACGGTCACGACCACGCATGAGGTCTCGCTCGGCAGGAACGATCCCGCAATCGTCCGGGCAGACCCCGTTCTCCTGCGTCAGCTCCTGCGTATCTTCCTGGAGAACAGTGTCAAATACACACCTCCCGGCGGTCATATCAGCGCGGAATCGATACGCTCGGAGGACGGCAAAAGCGTCACCGTGCAGCTCTCTGACGACGGCATCGGCATCGCCCCCGAACATCAACCGCACATCTTCGATCGGTTCTACCGCGTCGATTCCTCGCGTACGAAGGAGACAGGCGGCTCGGGGCTGGGACTTTCGATCGCGCGCTGGATCGCCGATCAGCACGGCATCGCAATTGCGCTGAAAAGTGCAGTCGATCAAGGCACGACGATCATCCTTCGGATTCCGACCATCACACCCGAAGCGCAATAACAACAGCGGACAGTCGCCGAAAAGGCTGCTGTCCGTTTTTTTGCGCGTACATTCCAACGATTGTTTCCATATGAAAACCGGTTCAAAAATGGTATAATATAAAATAACAGATATTATCAAATCAGCACGCCTGTAAAAGGAGAAAATCATGCACGACAGCAGAGCGTTCATATTAACAAATGAAGATCGGACGCATTTGGGGCCCAACCCGATTGAAGACGATTGGTTCGGATTTTGAGGATGCAATGATTTCAACATCCCCAAGCATCAGCGCTGACGATCCTGATATCGCCTACCTGCAATACGGATGGATCTATCGGGAAATGCCGTTAGCGAAATATCAAGCACTTTTTGATCAACCGTGGCCGGGCGCATTGGATCAATATAGAGCGGAAGAGATTAGCTTTTCACCGGATCTCTATCAATTCGAAGCCTGTATAGCGGCAAGGAGTAATTTACCTTTCTACGAGGGAAGACAGCATGATCTCAGCGATCCCCGACACCATGCCGATAAAAACGCCGTGTTTGAAGCCTTCGGGCTGAACGGGGATTTAGGTTACGAGGAGAATCTAAGGCTGCACCTTGCCTCCGACTGGAAAATAAAATCATAGCAATAAACGAAAGCATTCTTTGATTGCACAGAGAAGGCGGGATCCTGATGGGATTTTTTAGCAGTGACGGCAACCGGAACCTTTGGATCGAACGCCTCGCCGTCGATACGGGAAATTGGTTCCATGTTTTCTCGGCCTGCCTTGGTAAAATGATGGCCGTACAGACGGCCTGCAGCGATCAGGTGGTCAAGGGACAAGACTGGAACATCGATTTTGAGGAGGGCAGCATCCGCTTCGGCGCCCAAAAATATCCGCTTCAATTTATTGGAAGCGAGTCCACGGAAAGCAACACATGGCTATGGGGCTGGGAGAATATCAACGGCTTTTCCGAAGAAATTCTCCGGCTTGCCGATCACACAAAAGAAGTCGGCGAACGCTGGAGATTAGAGGCTCTGACAACCGCAGAATTTAGATTGAACGATACGTTCAGCGGACATAACCTATCGATCGTCACTTGCGGCATCGCCGGCAACTATTGTTATTACAGGGGATCACATGACGGCGGAGCAATTTTCGTCGCATTTTCAGGAGTTTCCGATCGCATATTCGCTCCCGTCGACGTTCAAAATTTCGTATCCATCACAACGCGATGTATTCAACAATTCCACATCGACCATAAGATTTTTACAGAGGGATTTCTGACATGGAACAATACGGAATATGAATGGAGCGATCAAACGCTCATCGCGCATTTTCCGCAGGATTTGAACATTACATTTGAACGCGTCGACAACTTTTTACGTATTTGTTCTATCAATAGTATTTCGTCTGCAAGCTAACGACGGGCATCTTTGTGCAGAGGGAAATCAAAGCAATGACAAGAAAGGCGGTACGCTATGAAAATCCTCATTACCGGAGCGACGGGGCAGCTCGGAAGCGACTGTGTAACAGAGTTCAAGGCGCGCGGTCACGAAGTCTACGGTGTCTCCTCGCACATGTTCCCGCTCTCGGACGAGCGGGCGATGCGCGCCGTCCTCGAGGAGTTCGAGCCGGACTCCATCCTCCACGCGGCGGCATACACGGCGGTCGACGCGGCGGAGGACGAACCGGATCCCTGCCGCCTCGTCAATGCGGCGGGAACGGAGATCGTCGCGAAACTTGCGGCGGAATACGGATGCAGGCTGCTTTACATCAGCACGGACTATGTGTTTCCCGGCACGGGGGATACGCCCTATGAGGCGGACGATCCGAAAGGGCCGAAAAATGTCTACGGCGCGTCGAAACTCGCGGGTGAGGAGGCGGTCGCCGCACATCTCACGGATTATTTTATCGTCCGCATCTCGTGGGTGTTCGGCACGCATGGCAAGAATTTTGTCAAAACAATGCTCTCCCTCGCGGATACGCACAAAAGCCTCTCCATCGTCAGCGATCAAATCGGCTCGCCGACCTATACGCGTGATCTCGCGCCGCTGCTCGCCGACATGATTGTCTCCGACCGGTACGGCGTCTACCATGCGACGAACGAAGGATTTTGCTCGTGGGCGGAGTTTGCGCGCGAGATCTTCCGCGCCGCCGGCAAAGGCGTCGCCGTCACCTCCGTGCCGAGCCGCGCCTACCCGACCAAGGCGGCGCGCCCGAAGAACTCGCGGCTCTCGAAAAAGAGTCTCGACGCCGCAGGGTTCCGGCGCCTCCCGCCGTGGCAGGATGCCGTTGCACGTTTCCTCGCGGAACTAAAACAAGACGCACAGGCATAGGATTGCGGGGCGAATGTGATTTTTTTCCTTTACACATCCGTCCTCTCTCGGCTATAATCAAGACGCAACAGTTCAATAGGATTTTCCGTGTCCGCAGATGAAAAGGCAGCGCAGAGAGGAGAGCATCGTATCGGTACTCTTTGTGGCTGCCTTTTTTCACAGTGTCTTTGGGGGAATGTGCAGACTGCGGCGCGGTGGAAAGGGGTCACAAATATGAAAGATGAGATTTTCAGTGTGCTCCAGCGGGTTGGCCGCAGCTTCATGCTGCCCGTCGCTATTCTGCCGATCGCAGGCATCCTGCTCGGCATCGGCGCGTCGTTCACCAACCCCACGACGATAGAGACGTACGGTCTCGGCGGCATCCTCGGGAGCGGCACGGCGCTGCACTCGCTGCTCGCCATCATGGCAAGTGCGGGCAGCACCATCTTTGGCAACCTGCCGATCATCTTCGCCGTCGGCGTCGCCATCGGCATGGCAAAGGCGGAAAAGGAAGTCGCGGCGCTCTCCGCGATGATCGCGTTCTTCGTCATGCACTCCGCGTGCAACGCCATGCTGAAGCTCGGCGGGCAGATTCTGCCGGACGGGAGCATCGCGCCGCATGTGCTCGAAGGCACGATCGCGGCGTCCTGCGGCATCATGTCGTTCCAGATGGGCGTCTTCGGCGGCATCATCGTCGGTATCGGCGTCGCGTGGCTGCACAATAAGTACCACAAGATCGTCCTGCCGAATGCGCTCTCCTTCTTCGGCGGATCGCGCTTCGTCCCGATCATCTCGACGGTGGTCTTTCTCTTTGTCGGCATCGCCATGTACTTCATCTGGCCGCTCGCCCAGCAGGGCATCTTCGCCCTCGGCGGTCTCGTTACGGGGACGGGCTACATCGGTACGCTCATCTTCGGCATCATCAAGCGCGCGCTCATTCCGTTCGGTCTGCACCACGTCTTCTACCTCCCCTTCTGGCAGACGGGTGTCGGCGGCTCCATGATGATCGACGGACAACTCATCCAGGGCGGTCAGAACATCTTCTTCGCGCAGCTCGCCTCCCCGAATGTCGTTCATTTCAGCGCCGATGCGACGCGCTACTTCTCGGGCGAGTTCATCTTCATGATCTTCGGCCTGCCGGGCGCGGCGCTCGCCATGTACCATACGGCGCGCCCCGAAAAGAAAAAAGTCGCGGGCGGTCTCCTGCTCTCGGCAGCACTCACCTGTATGCTCACGGGCATCACCGAGCCGATCGAGTTCTCCTTCCTCTTCGTCGCACCCGCCCTCTTTGCCGTGCAGGTCGCGCTCGCAGGCGCTGCGTACATGATCGCGCACATGCTGAACATCGCGGTCGGACTCACATTCTCCGGCGGGCTGCTCGACTTTTTCATCTTCGGCATATTGCAGGGCGAAGACAAGACGAGCTGGATGTACGTCATCCCCGTCGGCATCGTCTACTTCTTCCTCTACTATTTCATCTTCCGTTGGATGATCACGCATTTCAACTTCAAGACCCCCGGACGTGAGGACGACGACGAGGAGACAAGGCTCTTCACGAAGGCGGACTACAAGGCACGCGAGGGCGGCAGTGCGGCATCGGGCGACGCGCCCACGGCGGACGAAAAGAGTGCGGCGATTGCGCGCGGGCTCGGCAGCAAGCGCAACATCACCTCCGTCGACTGCTGTGCGACGCGCCTGCGCTGCTCAGTCGCCGACTCCTCACTCGTCAATGAAAAACTGCTCAAGGCGACGGGCGCCGTCGGCGTCATCGTCAAGGGCACGGGCGTACAGGTCATCTACGGGCCGCAGGTCGCCGTCATCAAGTCGAACCTCGAGACCTATCTGATGACCGCCCCGGAGGTCGAGCCGGAACCGGATGCCGCACCAGAGCCGGCGCCCGCAGCAGAAAAACCTGCCGTACCCGCGGAAACTGCGGGCAGGCACACGCTCTGCACCCCCGTCACGGGGATGGTGCATCCCATCACCGAAGCCCCCGACGAAGCCTTCGCGGGCAAGATGATGGGCGACGGGTACTTCATCTACCCGACCGTCGGCGAAGTCGTCGCCCCTGCGGACGGCGAAGTCGTCTTTGTCTTTGACACGAAGCACGCCATCGGTATGAAGAGCGCGGACGGCACGGAGTACCTGCTCCACATCGGCGTCGATACCGTCGCGCTCGGCGGCAAAGGATTCGAGGTCTTTGTCGAATCCGGACAGCAGGTGAAAAAGGGCGATAAACTCATGACGTTCGACATCGACTACATCAAAGAGAACGCCAAATCCGACGCCTGCCTCGTCATCTTCACAGGCCTCGGCGAAGGACAGTCCATCACCATGGAAGCCTCAGGCGAAGTGAAGGCGCTCGATCCCGTCGCGTCGTTCTAACATTATACGACAGAGCCCCTGCGGCGATGCATCAGCGTTGCCGCAGGGGCTCTTTTGTTGTGCAAAAACACATAAGACGTTCAGTCCAGCACACAGGCGTCGTCCGAGAGTGCGGAGAAAATGGCGATCATATTCTCAAACGTCTGCTGTTTGATCAGATGACGCACGATTGTCTTGTTGGTCAAAAACCGGCTGATCATCTTATAAAAAAGCGGCAGATTACGATCGCCTCCGACCTTCATAGAGAGCAGGAAAATGATCTGCACATCCTCTTGATCCCATGGAATAGGGGCATCCAAGATACCGATAACCACCAGGCTCCGCTCTCCGAGCGGCCGATCCGGATGCGGGGTTGCCACGCCGTTGCCGAGTGCAGTTCCGCCGATGCGCTCTCTTTGCAGCACATGCTCATAGAAGTCTTCGGGAATGGTTTCGTGTGCGGCAGTCTTTCTACACATTTGCCGCAGCACATGCTCTTTTCCACCGGCTGACATGTGGGGCAGAAACAGTGCTTGAGAGAAGTAGCCCAAAAGCGTTTTTTGCTGTTCCCGTTTGAGGTGTTCCCGGATATCCTTATCCTTATTCCATGGGAATCCATGCCCCAGCTCAATGACGGGGATGGGGAGCTCTTTCTTGATCGGAGTCGTAGAGAGAATATAATCGGCAGTCTCCAGATCTCTGTCGATAAAATCTGCCGACTCGTACATGCCGACCACATTGAGGTGTTTTCCGTAGGCATCTTTGATTTTATAGGCCAACAATGCTGCCGCACTTTTTCCTGTTCCGCAGACGATCAGGACATTTTTTCTGCGCTGCGCCCTGCTGCGTTCCAACGCTACATGGAAATAGAGCGCAATGTACCCCGTCTCGTCAACCGGTATCTCCTTCTCGTACTTTCTTTGCAGTACGCCGCAGGCGACGTTTGCCATCTCATATGCGAGCGGTTCGGTTTCACGGATCTCCTGCATCATGGGATTATCGAGCGGCATATCGTAGAGAAGGCGCGTACGCATAGGGATCAAATGCGTGTAGAGACCGGCGATCAGCTCAAAGTCATGAGAAAAATTATAGCAGAATACATTTTCCACGGACTGCAGCATCTGCCTGACCAGCTCGTAGCTTTCGGACGCAGCGAGCGAGACCTGCTTCCATGAAATGATCTTCTTGCATTCCAAATGCAGCAGGATGTACTGATATTCGCTCCGGGTAAACCGTATACCGTATGCCTCCGCCAGTACGGAGCTCACATCTTTTGCAAGTCCGCATACCTGTGGGTCGGCAGGTTCATGGCGCAGGAGTTCCCGCGCGACCTCCCGTCCGAGTCGGATCCTGCAAATTGAAACGTACATATGCAGAACAAAGCTCTGGAACGAATACGCCGCCATGCGATATGCATGCCGGCGGAAAATATCCTGCAGCAATATCGCCAGCTTTTGAATATTCTCGCTTAAAAATTCCCCGTCATTTGCGATCATATTCCGCCCAAGCTTCGCCATGCATCGTCGGATATTCTTTTCCGTTCCGTCAATGCGCAGCCCCGCATACGGCTGATGCAAGAGCTGCAGATCATAATGGCTCAGGATCGGGCGGATCATACGGAGATCTTTCTTGAGTGTCGAGCGGCTGACGTGCAGCATCTCGCAAAGATCATCACTTTTGACAGCCGCATCGGTCTGAAGAAGTACCCGAATAATCTTGTTGATACGCGACTCCGCGGTCTCGCCTCGAAGTGTGCCGTCCGCTTCCAGCGTATCTAAAAAACTGAGGAACCGCGTGCGATCCGTCACCGACAGTTTCACCCCGTGATAGGGTCTTGCCTCAAGCTGTGCGCCGTGCGGCAACATCATCCGATTCAGCTGCAGAATGTCATCGTAGATCGTCCGCGTGGAGACGCCGAGAGCCTCGGCGAGTTCCTTGCAGGTGATGCACTCATTTTCCGGCATGAGAAGGACGAGCTGCAGCCATCGATCCATAAGCGTATCCTCCTGTCTTGTCATAGCTGCCGCGCCGCGCAGACGCGTCCCTCCCCCCACCTCATTATAGCCTAAAATCCGCCGCTGTAAACCCGTAGACCCTTCCGCCATTCCTCCGCCACATATGCAGCGATCTCGTCTGCGGCATAATATGCCGCAGTTTAGAGACTGGATGTTTCCGCTCTGAATGGTATACTGATTTCTATAAGATCCGGCAGCGAAATACCGGAATGAAGACAGGAAAGGAGTGATATGCTTTGTTTGACGAGAAACGAATTATTTTGCTCACGCAGCCGCTTGCGACAAAAGAGGAGGTCATCCGATATTTAACGCACATGGAAAATGACTGCGTGCAGGATGCGGATCTTTACGAGCAGGCTGTCAGCGACAGAGAGGTGTCGTTTGCCACCTACACGATCGACGGCGTAGCCATACCGCACGCCAAATCAAGCGCCGTAGAGACGCCGTTTGTTTCCTTTGCGCGCTTGAAAGCTCCTGTCACTTGGGGGACGGAACCCGGCGAAGATGCTCGGATGGTCTTCCTCATCGGTGTTCCGGAGGCTGCCGGAGGCACCGATACCAATCTTCATTTGAAGATCCTGGCGGCACTCAGCAAAAAGCTGATGCACGCATCATTTCGGCATCGGCTGGAAGAAGCATCTTCGACAAAAGAACTCTATCAAATTCTGCAGGAAATTGAGGAGGAACTAAAATGAAAATCGTAGCGGTATCCGCCTGCACGGCCGGCATTGCCCATACCTATATGGCACAGGAGGCCATCGAACAGGAATGCAAAAAGCGCGGGATCGACTGCAAG
The DNA here is from genome assembly GCF_000183625.1 of Selenomonas sp. oral taxon 137 str. F0430. NCBI lineage: Bacteria > Bacillati > Bacillota > Negativicutes > Selenomonadales > Selenomonadaceae > Selenomonas > Selenomonas sp. oral taxon 137. Next base: position 309,471 of record NZ_AENV01000005.1, on the reverse strand, counting down.
GTCGAAACGCAGGGCGGCATGGGCATCGGCAACGAACTCACACAGGCAGAAATCGACGCGGCGGACGTCGTCATCCTTGCCGTGGCAGTCAGCGTCGAGATGAGCGAGCGCTTCGACGCGAAGCGCGATGCGGGGAAGATTCTGGATGTCAGCCCTTCGGAAGCGATCAAAAATACGGCGGGGCTCATCGATCGCGCCGAAAATATAGCGACGGCAGAAAAGCAGCACACGAACCTTGGTGCGGAACTCTTTCGCTATTTCAACACGGGTATTTCCTATTTCCTCCCCGTCATTATTGCGGGCGGTATGCTGTTCTCCTTCACACTGATTACGGGACATGTCGAAGACGGGCGCATTGTTCCCAGCAGCCCGTTCTGGCAAAACGTATATGACCTTGGGATGGCCGGCTTTTCCATGATGGTTCCCGTGCTGTGCGCATATATCGCCTATGCCATTGGCAGCAAAGCAGCCATTGCCCCGGGCTTTATTCTCGGCCATGCCGCCAATACGCCAATGGGTGAGTCTCACATTGCGACCGGCTTTCTCGGCGCCCTGATCCTGGGGTTCCTTGTCGGTTATCTCGTCCGATGGACGAAAAAGCTGCCCGTACCGGCACTTCTGCAGCCGATGATGCCGACATTCCTCGTGCCGCTCTTTACGACGCTGATCCTCGGTCTGTTTTACATCTATATCCTAACCATTCCGCTGAATGCATTCGTCCAGTTCATGATTCAGTGCATGTATCAGCTGAACGGAACGAGTGCGATGGCACTAGGGCTTGGCATCGGTCTGCTCGCAGCGGCCGACTTTGGCGGTGCGTGCAGCAAGGCAGCCACAGCCTTTACACTGGCGCTCATGGCGGAAGGAATCCTCGGGCCGAACGGTGTCTTCCGTATGTGCTGCGCGATTCCCCCGCTCGGTATGGGACTCGCCTCATTCCTCCTGCGCAGCCGCTTCGATGCTGCCGACAGACAGCTCGGCATATCCGCGCTCTTTCTTTCCTCTGCCGGCATTACGGAAGGAGCGATCCCCTTCGCCGGAAAGGATTTTCGACGGACATGGATCGCCTGTGCAGTCGGAACCTCCATTGCCGGCGCCGTCGGCATGATGCACGGCATAACGTCCATCGTCGCATTCGGAGGTATTGTCGCCATTACGGGTGTCGTGGACGGAAAGCTTTGGTATGTGCTGGATATGCTGCTGGGTGCCGGCATTATCGTCCTGATCCTCTTCCTGTGGAAGCCCAAACTCGACGCAGAAACAACACACTAACCGCCTCACGGCAGGAACATATTCCTGTATTGCAAGCCTAAATCAAACACGGAGATGTTGTACATGACAACATCTCCGTGTTTGATTTTACAATTAGAATACCGTGCGCCAAAATCCCGCGTCACGCCTCTCTATGTAGGAAACCTGAGAGACGCGGAAGTTTGGATGCAGAACAAGGAACAAGAAAAATGCAAGCGAAGTCGTAGTTAAAGACCTACGTCGAGCACAGTATTTTTCGCAGTGACACAGTTATGCGCCAAAATCCCGCGTCACATCTTACTTTACGACCTCTCCATGCCAGTCCTTAATCCCCCCCATCTCAACGATATTCGTATACCCCATCTGCGCGAGCTTATTCGACGCGGTCATGCTGCGCGCGCCGCTGCGGCAGTAGACGAAAATCATCTGCGCTTTGTCGGGGAGCTCGGCGGGGGGATTCGTCCCGATGGTATCGAGGGGAACATTGATCGCGTGCGGGATATGCCCTTCGGCGTATTCCTGCGGGGTTCTTACATCCACGATCAGATAGCCCGTCTCGCTCTCCATCATTTTCTGTGCCTCGTCCCCCGTGACGCGGCGAAATGCAGTCTGCCCGCCGTCGCTGCCTGTGGCGGCGGAGCTTTGTCCGCACCCAAATGCTGTGACCGCCGCCGCTGCGAGCAGAACTGCCGCAACAAATTTTTTCATGTAAATTCTCCTTTGTATAAATTACGCGGCACAACCTGCCGCAGTCTACCGAAACAAAACCATAATCAAGCCGCCCACCGTGGGGAGCGCAACGATAAAGAACCTCAGGACGGCACGCGGAGCAAGGTGTGTCAGCTTTGCCCCAAAATATGAGCCGACGGAGAGCGCGACGAGCGTCTGCAAAAAGATCACAGGCTCGAACTGTCCATAGAGGAGGTAACCGATGCCTCCGCTGATGGAGATCGGGACGATGATCATCATGGTCGTCCCGATTGCCTGCAGGAGCGGCACGCCGAACACAACCATGAGCGCGATCTGAATGTACGCCGCCGAGCCGATGCCGAACGCGCCCGCAAGGATGCCGCAGACGAGTCCGGTGAGACTGCCGTAGATATAAAGCGGGCGTCCGGTGAGGAGTTCGGCACGCACATGGATGTGCTGTTCGAGCCACGAGGATTGATAGATGCGCAGGTAGAGCAAAAATGCACTCGATTCGAGCATCAGCCCCGTGAAGAGGCTGAGGTTTCCTGATTCGATATGATTTGAAATCACTGCGCCGATGAGTGCGCCGACGAGTCCGCCCGCACCGATCACAAATCCCGTGCGCGGAACGACTTCGCCCTCACGGTAGTGGCTGACCGCACCCGAAAGCGTCGTGAACGCCATCGAACCGAGGGCAACGGCGAGCGCCTGATGGATCGGCACGCCAAATCCGACGACGAGCAGTGTGATGACGACGCCGCCGCCGCCCGCACCGACGAACCCGATGGTCGCGCCGAGAAGGAGCATGGACAGAAAAAGCATACAAGCTCCCATATACACAAAAGGAGCTGCCATGCAGCTCCCGAATAGACACATGGTGACGCCTATGGGATTCGAACCCATGAACCCGCCGTGAGAGGGCGGTGTCTTAACCACTTGACGAAGGCGCCGAATGTTGGTGACGCCTATGGGATTCGAACCCATGAACCCGCCGTGAGAGGGCGGTGTCTTAACCACTTGACGAAGGCGCCACATATGTCAACAGGAGATACTATAGCATAGAGATTGGCAAAAATCAAGCGTTTTTTCTTCGTTCCTCCCCCGCAGGAGCTCAGTGCAATTCATTCAGACGATCAAGTGCCCCGTGCAGTCGTGCAAGCCCTGTCTCGCGTCCAAGAATCGACAGAATCTCCGTTGCGCCGCCCGGTGTGACCGCCTGTCCCGCCGCCGCAATGCGCAGCACCCACATGACCGTCCCCTTGCGCCAGCCCTCGCGCTCAATACACTCCTCAAGGAGCGCATAGAGGAGGTCGTTCTCCCAGTGCTCCGCGGGGAGTGCCGCGAGGATCTCGATGAGCATGGGCAGCAGTTCCGCCGCCGCTGCAGGCGTAACCTTGTTCCGCTTATTCTCATAGAGGCCGGCATCAAAGGCAGGCGCTTCGATGAGAAAGGCGATCGCGGGGCGCACATCACCGAGTTTCGTGACGCGCGTCTTGAGCAGCTTTGCAATCTGCATCCACCGCGCCGCGAGATTCGCAGGCAGATTACCGGCAAAGGGGCGTGCAGCCTCCGCAAACTCTTCGTCCGTCATCGCCTTGAAATATTCGCCGCTCATCCACCCAAGCTTGTCATAGTCAAAGACGGCGGGCGATTTCGAGAGCCCCTCGAGCGAGAAGCATTCGATCAGCTCGTCCATGGAAAAGACTTCTTGATTCGTCGTCTTCGGGCTCCAGCCGAGCAGCGCCACATAATTGACGATAGCGGCGGCGGGGTACCCTGCCTCTACGAGGTCGTTAAAGCTCGTCGCACCGTGGCGTTTCGAGAGTTTGCTCGTCTTGCCCGTCTCCTCATCACGTCCCATGACGGGCGCGAGATGCACGAATACGGGCGGCTCCCAGCCGAACGCTTCGTAAAGCAGGACATGTTTCGGCGTCGAGGTGATGAACTCGGTGCCGCGGATGATATGCGAGACCTTCATGAGGCGGTCGTCGATGACATTGGCAAAGTTATAGGTCGGCATACCGTCGCTCTTGAGGAGCACCTGATCCTCGAGCTCCGTGTTCGGGATCGTAACGTTGCCGTGCAGCACATCATAAAATGTCGTCTCGCCCGTGAGCGGCATCTTTTGCCGGATGACGTACGCCTCGCCCCGTGCGAGACGCGCCTCTATCTCTTCAGGCGAGAGATCGCGGCATGTGCGCGGATAGCCGCCGAAGCTCTTTTCTCCCTCTGCCGGGGGCACTTCCTCCGTATGGCTGCAGAAGCAGCGGTAGGCGTGTCCGGTCGCAACGAGCTGCTCTGCGTATTTTTTGTAAATCTCCATACGCTCGCTTTGTACATAAGGACCGTAGTCGCCGCCAATATCGTCAGGCCCCTCGTCGGGAACGATGCCCGCAGCGTCGAGCGTGCGGCGGATGAAGTCAACGGCGTCTGCGACGTAGCGGCTGCGGTCGGTGTCCTCAATGCGCAGGATGAACGTCCCGTCGTTCGCGCGCGCAAATAGGTACGCATAGAGCGCCGTGCGCAGATTTCCGATGTGCATGTAGCCTGTAGGGCTCGGTGCAAAACGGGTGCGAATCGCAGTGTTCATCAAATATTTCCTCCCAAAATACAATCTCTCGTGTTCAGCCGCGCAGATAGCTGCACAGTGCACGGAACATTATGAGCGAGCTCATCGCGCCCGGATCCTCAATGCCGATGCTGCGCTCGCCGATGAGCGCGGCACGCCCGCGCCGCGCGACAATCGTCTTCGTATACTCTGCACCCGCGCGCCCCGCGTCAAGAGCCTCCTCGAGGCACTCCCGCAGGCTCTTGCCCTCTGCCTGCGCGGGCAGGAAGGCATCGCGGATCGGGATGAGCGTATCGAGCATGGTCTTATCGCCGCGCTGTGCACGCCCGCGCCGCTCAATCGCCTCGATGCCGCAGGTAAACAGTTTTCGAAACTCCGCACGTCAAGCCGCGTCTCCGCGTTTACCGCCTCGCCTGCACGTACGAACGCGATGCCGTACAGAGGCCCCGCCGCACCGCCGACATTCTCGATGAACGCGCGCCCGATCTGCCGGAGGACGTCTCCGAGCGGCGCATCCGGCGGCAGCTCCGCCAGCCGATCCTGTGCCTCTGTAAAACCGCGCGCCATGTTCAGCCCGTGATCACCGTCCCCGGTTTTCGCATCCACCGCCGTGAGGTAGTCCTTCTGCGCCATAACCGCAGCGACGACCGCATTTACCGCATCACGAACATTTGCCATCTCCGTCACACCATCTTTCTCATGAAATTGAGAATTTTCCATATTACCGCTCATATTATAGCACGGGAACCCGCACAGGAAAAGGGGGGCGCGCAATTTCCGGCGAGTTTTTGTGCAAAGTCGGATTTCATATTGTTGTTACAAATTTTGATTCTTTATTTGTCAAGTCTTGCGGGTCATTTTTTTTTATGCTATCATAATATAAAAGAGCGGTACGCCTTCGATGTGCGTATGTCTTAGCAATGTCTAACCTACAGATCTTTTAGGGAACCCGACTTGATTTCGGTGAACGCGAAGTGCTCCGCACAGGCGGAAGCCGGACTTAGGGTACCCACCTGCTTTACGCAGGTCTAGACATATAAGGCATACGGCATTTCAGACCCCTCTCTTCCGGTCAGGACGGATCTGCCCGCGCGGCGGCTGCGTTCTGACCTTTTTGTGTGCGGAGATACGGAGCACACAGCAGGATTTTTTCAAAAGAACACGAATTAAATGAAATAGTATACTTTAGTTTACATTGATTGGTCAGGGGAGACAGAAATGCCGGATTTGGAGAATATCAACGAAGAAGTTCCCGCCCCGGAGCAGTCCGCAAAACGGCGCGGCCGCCCCAAAAAACGCATACAAGAGGAACCGGAGGAGCAGCCGGCGAAGCGCCGCGGTCGACCGAAAAAGGACGAGAGCGCACCCACGCTCGGCACGCCGCGCCGCGAGCGGCAGACAGAGCTTGTCTTTGCACTCGACATCGGTACGCGCAGCGTCATCGGCATTGTCGCCGAGCAGCGTGAGGGCGGCCTCCACATCCTTGCAACGGAACGCATGGAGCATAAGACACGTGCCATGCTCGACGGACAGATTCACGATGTGCCGCAGGTCGCGGCAATCATCCGCGAGGTCAAGCGGCGGCTCACCGAGCGCACGGGTGCGCTCCACAGTGCCGCCGTCGCCGCAGCGGGGCGCGCGCTCTACACGATGACCGCCGAGGCGTCGCAGGATGTCACGGGGACGATCACGCCCGCACAGCAGCGCGACCTCGACTTTGCCGGCGTACAGGCAGCACAGAAGAAGCTCGCCCAATCGCATACCGTAGACGATCCGACGCGCTACTACTGCGTCGGCTACAGCACGATCCGCTACACACTCGACGGGAACGACCTCAAGACGCTCGTCGGACAGCGCGGTCGGCGTGCGCAGGCGACGGTCATCGCGACTTTCCTCCCGCGCCAGGTCGTCGACTCCATGCAGTCCGCTCTGCGCGAGACGCATCTGGAGATGCGCGCGCTCACACTCGAGCCGATCGCGGGCATCAACGTCCTGATCCCCCCCACGATGCGCCACCTGAACCTCGTCCTCGTCGACATTGGTGCGGGCACGTCCGACGTCGCCATCACGCGCGGCGGTTCGGTCATCGCGTACGGGATGGTGCCGATGGCGGGCGATGAGATCACAGAGGCGATCTCGCGCGAATATCTCCTCGACTTTAATATCGCGGAGGATATCAAGCGCAAAGCTTCTGCCGGCGAGGACGTCTCCTTCACCGATATTCTCGGGATGCGGCTCTCACTCACGGCGGATCAGGTCGTCGCTGCCATTCGCCCGAGCGTTGAAAATCTCGCGGGCGCGATCGCAAAGCAGATCTTGGAGCTGAACGGCGAGCCGCCGCAGGCGGTCATGCTCGTCGGCGGCGGTTCACTCACCCCGATGATGCCGGAACTGGTCGCGGATGCGCTCGGCATCCCCGCGGGACGTGTTGCCGTCCGCCAGCCTGACGTCGTCGACGGCGTCGAGGATCTGCCGCCCGAGCTGCACACGCCGGATGCGGTAACGCCGCTCGGCATCCTCAAGATCGCCTCGATCAACACACTGCACTTCCTTGCCGTGTGGATCAACGATATCGAGTACAGCCTGTTCAATTTCCGTGAGCTGAACGTCTCCGACGCGCTGCTCGCCGCGGGCATCAGCCTGCGCAAATACAACGGGCGTCCCGGCATGGGACTCATGGTCACGGTGAACGGCGAGCGGCGCAGTTTCCCAGGTACGATGGGGACGCTCGCGCAGATCACCATCGACGGCAAAAGCGCGGGGCTCGACTCCCCCATTCACGACGACTGCCGCATCAAACTCGTGGCAGGAGAGAACGGCACGCAGCCCGAGGTGCATCTCAGCGATGTCACAGGGGCGGCAAACGACTATACAGTGCTGCTGAACGGCGCAGAAGTGCGCGTCGCTGCAAATGTCCTCGTCAACGAAGCAGCCCCTGAGGGCGACCCGCTCCTATGCGACGGCGACATCATTACCTCACGACGGGAGCGTACGCTCGGCGAGCTGCTGCGCGCCGAGGATCTGCCGCCGGCAGGACGACACATCGCCTATACGCTGAACGGAGACCCCCGCCGCTTTACCGCGCAGCCAAAGATCACACTGAACGACGCGCCCGCCGCACTCTCGACCGTTCTGCGCGCGGGGGACGTCATCGAATACGAAGAGACAAGCATTCCAACAATCGCGTCCGTCATTGATCTCTCCTCTGCCTCGTATGCAACGATTACCTATGAGGGGAAAGAACACGATGTCCCCGCCTCCGGCTTCAGCCTGACAGTCAACGGTGCGGATGCCGCCCCCGAGACCGTCCTCACGGACGGCGCGGTGATTTCATATCAAAAGGGCACGGGCAGCGCCAATGTCAGCGAAGCGCTGCTCGCCGTAGGATTCACTCCCCCGCCTGCGACCACCCGCGTGACTTTTGCCATTCTCGTCAACGGGGTCAAGGCGGACTTTACAAGCCCCATCCGGAACGGCGACACACTCGAGGTCATCCTAACGCCGATCGTTTCACCGGGCACATCCGCATCGTCCGTCGATACGGATGCCCCTGCCGCAAGCATGATCCTCCGCACCATTGCCGCACACGCGGGACTCCCCGACGCACCGGCAGTCCCCCTCCCCACGGTACGCCCGCATATAAAAGAAGAGATGCAGGAGCCGGCGAAAGAACTGCCTGCAGCGGAGGAAACGGTACCCGGTGAAGCAGCGCCCGCAGAATCATTTGACGCCCCGGCAACATCCCCTGCAGATCCCCCCTCTGCATCGCCCGGCACGATCACTATCGAGTCGCTGATGCGGTACGATTGAGCGTGTGTCGACGCGATTTTTGCATCAGGCACTACCACATAGAAAAATCAAACACATGTAAAAACAGAGCTGTTGCATATACTTGTGCAACAGCTCTGCTGCATATTGGCGGGATTTGACTACAAATTATTCTTTAGTTTCTCAAGATCCGGAAAGAGATCCCCGATCGCGTCCGAAAGCCCCTCGCTCGGCTCGAGGATCTCAAGCACGGGACGCATCGTCTCGCGGAACTTCTCATCATCCTGCATGAGCGTAAGCACGGCGCTCGTATTGATCGCGTCGGCGAGCGCAGAGTGCTGCGTCCCCTCGAACCGCCGCCCCATCGCACCGAGCGCGTGTTTGAGTGCGAGACTGTTGTGCAGCCCGAGCCGATCGTCAAACGCCTGCTGGAGATCCACCCAGCGCATATCGAGCCAGTTCACATCAAAGTCCGGCACCTTGAGGCGGCACTCCTTACGGAGTTGTTTGATGTCCGACATGCTCCACGAGTAGATTTTCGTCTCCGAAGCACCAATCCAGTCCACAAAATTTTTGAAGCTCTCGGCAAAAACGCGCTGCCCGCTGACCTGCTCCTGCGTGATGCCCGTGAGCTCCGTAATATGCTTCTTCACCAGCCCGTACTCAGGGCAGACATAACACTGAAATTTATCCTCCTGCACAAATTTTTCGCTGAGACGCACTGCGCCAATCTCAATAATCTCGCCGTTTAATTTCCGTCGTATTTCTTTGTATTCCTTGCCAATAGGATTCATCTCCAAATCGACGACAATGTGTTTCATACGCATTCCTTACCTTCGAAAAAATCTGCCGTAAATGACGCGCGGCAGACAATGTTGCAGTGTTCTTTGGCGCTTTACCGGGAGCGCTTTTCATAAACCCAAAAAGTTAATGTATTTTAACTTTTTAGGACGGAATTGTTACGTTTTCGTTATCATAGCACAATGGGCGCTGAAAATCAAGAAATAGGAAAAACGTCCTGCCGCACTTATTTCTTTTTCCAAAAAAAGTGCTAGAATAGAAGCAGAGATATTTTCCGAAAGGGTGTGCCGCATATGAACTGGAAAGCTGCGCTTGCGCTGCTCACCTGCAATGTCCTCTTTATGTCCGCCAGCTATACGATGCTCATTCCGTTTCTCCCCATGTACCTGACGCTCGAGCTTGGCGTGGACGAGGCGTCGGTCAATCTATGGGCGGGCATTACGTTCTCCGTGACCTTCCTCGTCTCGGCAGTGATGGCGCCGATTTGGGGCCGCATTGCCGACCGCAAGGGCAAGCGGCTCATGGCGATGCGCGCGAGTTTTCTCATCGCCGTCAGCTATTTCCTCGGCGGCATCGTGCAGACGCCCGAACAGCTCGTCCTCGTGCGGCTCTTTCAAGGGTTCGCAGCAGGACTCTGGCCGATGGATCTTGCCATCATGACGCTCTACGCGCCGCGCAAGCGCCTTGGTCTGTGCCTCGGCATCATGCAGGGCACGCTGACTGCGGGCGGCGTCATCGGTCCCCTCCTCGGCGGCGTGCTCGCCGAAACGTTCGGTATGCGCATGAGCTTTTATATCGGCGCCGCGGCGCTCTTTGTCAATTTCCTCGCATTCACATTCCTCATCAAGGAACCGCCCGCCCCTGCGGATGAAACGCCTCAGACGGAGGAAGACGCGAATCCGTGGCATCTGTGGCGCATTCCTATCCTGCGCACGATGATGGTTGTCAGCACGCTCGCACAGATGGTCGTCTTTATCCTCCAGCCCGTCCTCACAACCTATGTCAAATATCTCGCGGGCGATACGATCGAAAACATCGTCCTCGCCGCGGGTGTCGTCTTCTCGCTCAGCGGCATCGCGGGCGCGATCGCCGCGCCGCTCTGGGGCATCTTCGGCGCGCGGCGCAGCTATTTCGTCTCCATGTGTCTGGCGATGACGCTCGCGGGCATCGTCCTAACCCTGCAGGGGATCCCCGAGACCCTTATCCCCTTTGCCGCCATGCAGTTCGTCATCGGACTATGCGGCGCAGGCGTGCAGCCCTCGCTCAATGCCGTCATCGCGCAGCACACCCCCGCACACCTCAAGGGCAGCGTGTTCGGTATGCTCTTCGCCGCGCAGCAGGTCGGCGGCTTTACGGGACCGCTCCTCGGCGGCATCGTCGCTACCTATCTTGGCATGCACTTCCTATTCCCGACGGCGGGCGCAATCTTGCTGACGCTTTCTGTGTTCGTTTGGAGGCGGTATATTCGGAAAGGATATACTGCGGCCGAAATATAATCCTTTGCATATTTTTCAGAAATACCGCATTCATCATATAGTCCCTCAGAATACGTTGTTCATCAAGAATTTTCCTCCGCGTATATCAGAATTGGATTCCAAAATGTAAAACCACATCCGAATCATTGATTAACTCGGATGTGGTGTTTTATTTTTCTACGCAAACAGCTCCACCTGGTTGCTCTCGGTCATACCTGCGAGACATCCGTGTGCACGGAGGACTTCGATGGAGGGGGCGGGGACGTGGGCGCGCGTGGCGAGGTCCTCGATGGAGATGAATACGCCGTCTTTGCGCGCCTCGACGATTGCCTGCGCCGCCTTTTGCCCCATGCCGGGGAGCGCGGTGAGCGGGGGCAGAAGGGATTTTTCGTGCAGGATGAAGGTCTCCGCGTTGGAGGTGTAGATATCGACGGGTTCGCAGGCGAATCCGCGCAGATACATTTCCCATGCGAGCTGGAGCACGATGAGGGTGTCCTGCTTCTTGTTGTCGAGCTTCCCTCTGTGCTCGCGCGCCTCGGCGTTCAGTGCGTCGATCGCCGCCTTGATCGCGTCCCGCCCCTTTGCAATGATGTTCGCGTCGAACTCGTCGGCACGGATGGAGAAGTACGCGGCGTAGTACGCGAGCGGGTAATGCACTTTGCAGAACGCGATGCGGTAGCCCATCATGACGTAGGCGGTCGCGTGCGCGCGCGGGAAGAGGTACTTGATCTTTTGGCAGGACTCGACGTACCATTCGGGAATGCCGCCCGCATATAGTTTCTCCACGACGTCGGGCGCGATGCCCTTGCCCTTGCGCACATTCTCCATGGTCTTGAACGAGAGCAGCGGGTCGATGCCGTTCTGCATGAGGTAGTTCATGATGTCGTCGCGCGCGGAGATGGCGTCCTTCAGCGTGCTCGTGCCCGCCTTGATGAGATCCTGCGCGTTGCCGAGCCAGACGTTCGTGCCGTGCGAAAATCCGGAGATGCGCACGAGGTCGGCGAAACAGTCGGGATTCGAATCGTCGATCATTTTCTGCGTAAAAGACGTGCGGAACTCTGGAATGCCGTACGTGCCCATGTTCGCGCCAAGCTCCTCGGGCGTGATGCCGAGTGCGTCGGTCGAGGTGAAGATGGACATGGTGGCGGGATCGTCGAACGGGATGGTTTCCGGGTCGCGGTGGGTCAGCTCTTCGAGCATCTTGATGACGGTCGGGTCATCGTGTCCGAGAATGTCGAGCTTGACGAGACGTTCGCTGATGGAGTGGTAATCAAAATGCGTCGTGAGCGTGTCGGATTCCATATTGTTCGCGGGGCGCTGGATCGGCGTGAAATAATGCACGTCCATGTCGCGCGGCACGACCATGATGCCGCCCGCGTGCTGTCCCGTGGTCGCCTTGACGCCCATGCAGCCGCGCATCATATGCTCGATGTAGGGACGCCCCTTCTGCACGCCCATGTCCTCATAGTAGTGCATGGCGTAGCCGTAGGCGTTCTTGTCCTGCAGTCCCGCGATCGTACCCGCACGGAACACGTTCATCTTGCCGAAGAGGACTTCGGTGTACTTATGCGCGACGGGCTGATAGTCGCCCGAGAAGTTGAGATCGATGTCCGGGACTTTGTCGCCGTCAAATCCGAGGAACACCGCGAACGGGATGTTGTGTCCGTCCTTGATGAGCGGTGTGCCGCAGACGGGGCAGTCCATGGAGGGCAGATCAAAACCGCTCCCGACGGAACCGTCCGTGATAAATTTATTGTATTGACAGTGTTTGCAGCGATAATGCGGCGGCAGGGGGTTGACCTCGGTGACGCCGATCATGGTCGCGACGAAGGACGAGCCGACCGATCCGCGCGAGCCGACGAGGTAGCCGTCGTCGTTGGATTTCTTGACGAGACGCTGCGCGATGATGTAGAGCGCGGAAAAACCGTGCTTTAGGATGGGTTTGAGCTCAAGATCGAGGCGGTCGGAGACGATCTTCGGCAAATTTTCGCCGTAGAGCCGCCGCGCCTTCCGATACGACATCTCTTCGATCTCGCGATCCGCGCCCGGTACCATCGGCGCGTAGAGCTCGTCGGGGATAGGCAGGAACTCTTCGACCTCGTCCGCGATGCGGCGCGGGTTCGTGACGACGCACTCGTAGGCGCGTTCGGCGCCGAGGTAGTCGAACTCGGCGAGCATTTCGTCCGTCGTGCGCAGATAGAGCGGCGGCTGGCGGTCGGCGTCGCGATAGCCGTTTGCCTTTTGCAGCATGGCGCGATAGACGGCGTCCTCAGGGTTGAGAAAATGGACGTCGCAGGTCGCGATCAGCGGCTTTCCGAGTTTATCCGCGAGTTCCGAGACCTTGCGGTTGATATTGCGCAAGTCCTCGTCGTCGCGAATCGGGAAACGATCGTCGATTTTTAGGAAGTCGTTGTTGTGGATCGGCTGTATTTCGAGGAAGTCATAGAACGCGGCGATGCGCTCAAGCTCCTCGTCGCTCTCCCCGCGCACGATGGCGCGGATCAGCTCGCCCGCTTCGCACGCGGAGCCGACGATCAGCCCATCGCGGTATTCTTCGAGGATGGCGCGCGGCACGCAGGGGCGGCCGCGCTTTTTCGACCCGCGGAAAAAGCGGATGTGCGAGATGGAGACGAGCTTGTAGAGGTTGTAGAGCCCCGTTTTATTCTTCGCCAAAAAGATGATGTGGTTCGACCGCTGCTGTGCGGGGTCGTCGATGAGGTAGCCCTCCATGCCGTAGATGATCTTGATATCGACGCCCTTTTTCTTCAGCGCGCGCGCGGTGTTCATCGCCTCGGGGAACGCCTGCACGACGCCGTGGTCGGTGATGGCGACCGCGGGCCATCCCCAGCGCGCCGCCGTCTCGACGAGCGTCTTCGGCGGCACAACGGCGTCGAGCGCGCTCATCTTCGTGTGCGCGTGCAGTTCGACACGCTTTTCCGCGGCGTTATCCTCACGCTGCGGTACTTTCCGCTTCTCGATGCTGTCGATGAAAAGGACATAATCGCTGACGAATTTGTCGTATTCGATCTTCCCTTGGATGCGAACGGCGCAGCCCTTGCCGATTGCCTTCAGGATGCGCTCGACCTCGGCGTCGATCTCCTCCTGCGTGGCTTTCCCGCGGATGCCGAAAAATTTCTTGCAGGCGATGCCGTTCGTCTTGTCGGCAAATTTGAGCAGGAGGATGTACGCGCCGGATTTGAGCTTATTCGCCTGCGGCGCGAAGATTTCGCCCTCGAGGACGATGTTTTTGATTTCGTCCTCCACGACGCCGAGTTCGCGCGCTTCGCCCTGCACGACGCGCCCGATAATGACGCTTTCGGGGAGCGGCGCGCCTTTTTTTGCGCCGCGTGATGCGCGGGACGAGGCGGGCTGTGCGGCGGATGCGGATTTTTTTGCGGTCACGGGCACGGGGGGCGGCGTCCATGCCGGCTGCGCCGCGTCCTCGGCGATGGCGCATTCCGCGCACACAACGCGGCACGCACATCCTACATTCATGCGGATCGCCTCTTCGAGCCGCCGCGTCACCGTGCGCGTGCCGAGCAGCTCCGCGCCGAACCGCCCCGGCGCTTCGAGCCGAAGAACGTTGCCGTCGACGGCATAGCGCGACTGGCGCAGTGTGTGAAAGAGGACGGCATCGCCCGCCGCCGCCTGATTGACGGTGCGCTCCCACACGGGCGCAACGGCGCGCTCAAGTGCGACGACGTTCTGCTGCAAAAAGACCTCGGCAAGACCGTAGTTCTCCGCGATCTGCGCGCAGATGCGCGCAATCAGCTCCTCCGAGAGGACGGCGGATGTGCCGACGACCAGCTCCCACTCGTTCGACTCTGCGGATACCTCGACATGGCGCAGTGTGCTCGCACACAAAAGCTCCCGCTCCGCATCGGAGAGGGAGAGTCCGCGTATGAGCCGGAGGAGCATATCCTCGGCACTGGGGAGAATCCGGTAGGTCTTGTTCATTCTTCGTACAGCCTCTTATACTGCGCTCTGTCCTCGAGCACCGCCCGCACATAGAGCCGCGTCTCCGGGTAGGGGATTGCGTCGATCTCGTCGAACGCATCCGTCCACCGATAGCGCTCCATCCAGTCGCGCACGTTGCCGCGCCCCGCATTGTATGCCGCGAGCGCAAGAATTTCGTTGCCGTGGAACTCCTGCAGGAGCTCCGCCAGATACCACGCGCCATAGCGAATGTTCAGCGCGGGGTCGTAAAGGTAGTCCTCGGTAAACGGCTCGCCCAGCCGTCCTGCAATCCATGCGGCGGTCTGCGGCATGAGCTGCATCAGCCCGACCGCGCCGCCGTCGGAGGCGGCATCGCTGCGGAATTTGCTCTCGTTTTTAATTACCGCGGCGACGAGGAAGGGGTCGAGCCGCTGCTGCGCGGCGCTCGTCTCGATGTAGCTGCGATAGTCGTAGGGGTAGATATAGCTGCGCTCGACAAAGGACCAGCCGCCCACGAGGGCAAAGGCGACTGCCGCGACAACCGCCGCGCGCAGGAGCAGCCACAGACCCCGGCGCGTATTACGAAAGGGACGCAAGACGCTGCCTCCAAAGCTCTGCGGCGCGCCGCTCGGTGTCCGTGCGTGCGCCGCCGTTGTCGATCACGACGTCTGCCAGCGCACATTTTTCCGCGAGCGGCATCTGCGCCGCGATCCGCGCGCGCGCCTCCGCCTCGCTCATCGCCGTATCGCGTGCCATCAGGCGCGCGAGCTGCACATCTTTCGGCACGGAGACGACCCACGACTCGTCGGTCATCCGATGCCAGCCCGCCTCAAAGAGGAGCGGCACGTCGAGCACGATCGCCGCGTGTCCCTCCGCTCTCAGATCCGCGATTTTGTCCGTCGCCGCAGCGCGAATCAGCGGATGCACGCGCGCGTTCACCCGATCCCGCACATGCGGATCGGCAAAGACGCGCCGCGCAATCTCGCCGCGGTCGAGCGTGCCGTCCGCAGCGAGAATATCTCCGCCAAACTCCCGCACGTAGAAGTCGTAGACCGCCCCGCCCGGGCGCGAGAGTTCGTGCGCGATGGCGTCCGCGTCCACGATCGCCGCCCCTTCCCTGCGCAGCGCTTCGCTCACGGTGGATTTGCCGCAGGCGATGCCGCCCGTCAGCCCTATGACATACATTACTTTGCCTCCGCCCAATTCTTCCCCGTATGCACGTCGACGGCGAGCGGCACGGCGAGCTGTGCCGCCCCGCTCATCGCCGCCGTCAGCAGCTCCGTCACCTGTGCGATTTCGTCATTTACGACCTCAAGCACGAGCTCGTCGTGCACCTGCAGGAGGATGCGGCTCTTTACCCCCGCGGCACGAAGCGCCGCGTCCGCACGAATCATCGCGATTTTGATGAGATCTGCCGCCGTCCCCTGAATCGGCGTGTTCATCGCCATGCGCTCCGCGTTCGACCGCTGCATGAAATTGCGGCTGTTGATCGCCGGGAGCGCGCGCCGCCGCCCGTAGAGCGTCGTGACAAATCCGTTCGTGTGCGCGTCCGCGACGACGCGGTCGAGGAACGCGCGCACGCCGTGATAGCGCTCGAAGTAGCGTTCAATGTAGCCTGCCGCCTCCTTGCGCGGGATGCCGAGATCCTGCGAGAGCCCGTAGTCGCTGAGCCCGTAGACGATGCCGAAATTGACCGCCTTTGCGCTGCGCCGCTGTGCGCTCGTCACCTCGGCGAGCGGCACGCCGAACACCTCCGACGCCGTGCGCGCGTGAATGTCCTGCCCCTGCAGAAACGCGTCGATGAGCGTCTCGTCCCCCGACATATGCGCAAGAATGCGCAGCTCGATCTGCGAGTAGTCCGCTGAGAGCAGTGCATCATAGCCCTCGCCCGGTTCGAAGAGCGCACGCACGGCGCGCCCCTCCTCTGTCCGCACGGGGATGTTCTGGAGGTTCGGATCGGAGCTTGAGAGCCGCCCCGTCGCCGTCACCGTCTGGTTGAAACTCGTGTGCACCCGCCCCGTATCGGGACGAATGAGCGCACCGATGCCCTCAAGGTAGGTCGAGCGAATCTTGCTCCACATGCGGTACGTCAGCACCCGATCCACAACGGGATGCGCCGCGCGCATCTCCTCTAGCACCTCGGCGTTCGTCGAGTAGCCCGTCTTGGTCTTTTTCATCTTCGGAGATGTCAGCCCGAGCCGGTCAAAGAGGACTTCGCCGAGCTGCTTGGGTGAGCTGATGTTGAACTCCGTCCCCGCGAGCGCATAGATGTCCTGCTCGATCTCCGCGATGCGCTCATTCGCCGCCGCAAGCGCACGCACGAGCGCCGCACGGTTCACCGCGACGCCCGTCCGCTCCATCGCCGCGAGGATGGGGACGAGAGGAAGCTCTATTTCTCCATATAGCTTGGTCAGCTTTGCATCGGCAAGCGCCGCCGACGTCGGCGCATAGAGCCGTGCCGCAAGGATCACCTCATAGAAGGCAGTCTGCTCGTTATGCAGCGGCGCGCCGTTTGCGAGGTGCGCATACGCCGCAGAGAGCGTACGATCCTCCGCCGTCTGCGGCGCAGAAAGCTCGTCCAAATAGGCGGACGCCGCACGATCAAGCGACCTCTGCCGCTCCTCGGGGCGCAGCAAATAGTCCGCGAGCGCGAAGTCAAAAACCTCCGTCCCGAGCGTCACTCCCGCCTGCGCATAACGCTTCGCATCCCAAAGGACAACGGGACGCTCCGAAAGAATCGACAATACCTCTGCAAAATGCGCAGACGACGCGTGCAGCACGCCGCGCACATCCCCATAAGAAAGCGCCAGTGCTACGAGATTCAGGAACGGCGCCGTCCCCTCGAACACGCCAGCGACCGCGATCCGCTCCGCAGAGCGCAGCGACACCGGATCGAGCGATGCGTCAAGGTCGAGCGGCACGAGGTCACTCTCCGTCTCTTCGTCCTCTGCCGCCGCAAAGAGCGACTGCTCCACATGCGTCTCCTGCGCCGCGGGCGCAAGGAACTCCGAGAGGCTGCGCCACACGGAGCGCAGCTCGTACGTCCTGCAAAACGCCTCGAGCGCCGCGCGGTCGGGCTGCATACGAAAGCCCTCCGCCGTATAGCGGAGTTCCGGCACATCGCATTTGATCGTCGCAAGCTCCTTCGAGAGGAGCGCCTGATCGCGGTACGCTATGAGCGATGCGCTCAGTTTCTTCCCCGCGACCTCCTCCGCATGATCGAGGACGGATTCGATCGTCCCGTAGGAGAGCAGGAGCTTCGTCGCGGTCTTGGGACCGATGCCCGGAACGCCCGGAATATTGTCCGAGCTGTCCCCCATCAGCCCCTTCAAGTCGATGAGACGGATCGGCGCGAACCCGTACTCCTCCTCGAACACCGCCGTATCGTAGCGGTGCGTGTCACTGATGCCCTTTTTCGTCAGGAGCACGTCGAGCCCCGGACGGATGAGCTGGAGCGCGTCGCGGTCGCCCGTCACGACGATCGCCGCCGCCCCCGCTGCCGCCGCCTGCGTCCCCAGCGTGCCGATAATGTCGTCCGCCTCGTAGTCATCCATCTCGACAAAGGGGATGCCGAGACACGCCGCGAGCTCCTTCAGCAGGGGAATCTGCTCAATCAGCTCCTCGGGCGTCTTGTCCCGCGTGCCCTTGTAGTCGGGGTACAGCGCCGTGCGGAACGTCGTGCGGCTCTTGTCAAACGCGATGACGATCTGCGCGGGCGCGTGCTCCTTGAGGAGTTTCACAAGCATCATCGCAAAGCCGTGGATCGCGTTCGTATGGACGCCGTGTGCGTTCGGCGGGAGCTGCAGCGCGTAGAACGCACGGAAAAAGAGACTGCTCCCGTCGATGACTGCAAATTTTTCCGTCACTTGTCCCGCACATCCTGTTCTTCGAGGCGCATGAGGAGGAAGATGTAATCCGACATGCGGTTGAGGAAGCGAATGTCGATCTCATGGACATCCTCTTCGCGGCGCAGCGACCATGCGCGTCGCTCCGCCGTGCGCGCCGTCGTGCGCGCAAAGTCGAGCATCGCGCCGCCCTTCGTCTCGCCCGGGATGAGGAAAACGCGCAGGGGCGGCAGACTCTTCTCGATGGCTTCCTCGTCCGCCTCGAGCTCCGCCAGCATCTCGTCGGTAATCATCGGCTCTTTTCCGATGCTCGCGAAATCCGCCATGAGCATACCGAGCTTCTTTTGGAGATTCAGAACGCGCTCCTTGACGCTCTCGTTCTCAACGAACGCCCGCGCCATGCCGAGCGCGGACGCGAGCATGTCCACGTTGCCGTAGACCTCGACGCGGCGGTGATCCTTGTCCACGCGTTCGCCGGTGAAGAGGCTCGTCTGCCCTTTATCGCCTGTTTTCGTTGTGACGCCCATTACAGTTTCCTCCTTATATAGATGCGTGTGCCCGGCCGCGCAAAGGCACGGTCGGGCGATTGCTTCCGCTATATTTTTTAGAAAATCTCCGTCTCGCTGAAGAAGATGTGAATCTCGCGCGCTGCGCTCTCTGGACTGTCGGAGGCATGCACCGCGTTCTCGCTTCCATCCTTTGCGAAACGCTTGCGAATGGTTCCCTCAGCCGCGTTCGCAGGGTTCGTCGCGCCGTGCAGCTCGCGCACACGCGCAATCGCGTTCTCCCCGGCGAGCACCATCGCAACGAGCGGCGCGGAGGTCATGAACGCGGAGAGCTCGCCGTAGAACGGCTTCGTCAGATGCTCTTCGTAATGAATGCGCGCGATGCGATCCGTCATCTGCATCATCTTCATCGCGCGGATCGTGAGCCCCGCATCCTCGTATGCCTTCGTGATGTCGCCGATGTGATGTGCCTTGACGGCGTCCGGCTTAATGAGAACCAGTGTCTGTTCCATTACTTCAACTCCTCAATGATCTTTTGATATTCTGCTGCGAGGTCGGCGTAGTTTTCCGCTGCATTGTGCAGCGCCTCGATTTCGTCGTCGCGCAGTGCGCGCACGATCTGTGCAGGGGAACCGAACACGAGCGAGTTCGCGGGGATCTTCTTGTGCTGCGGCAGGAACGTCCCCGCCCCGATGACCACGTTCTCGCCAATCTCGGAGTAACCCATCACAATCGAGCCCATACCGATGAGCGTATTGCTGCCGATCTTGCTGCAGTGCACGACCGCGTTGTGCCCGATGAGCACATGATCCCCGATCTCTACCGGCACGTCACGCATGACGTGAATTGTCGCGTTCTCCTGGATGTTCGTGTTGCTGCCGATCCTAATCGGCTGAAAGTCGCCGCGCACGACAGCGCCGAACCAAACGCTCGAATGTGCGCCGATCGTCACGTCGCCGATCACCGCCGCGGACGGTGCGATAAACGCCGTCGGGTCGATCGCAGGGCTCTTTCCCCTGTAGGGCAGAATGATCTTGTCCATCAATACGCGCCTCCTCATCATGTTCCTCTGACGTTCCTATTATAGCATGGCGGAGACATATTTTCATCATATTTTATTTCTCGTTTTGAGGGACGTCCGCCCCGCTCTTCACCTCGACCGGATCATGTTCGGAAACGTTTCTCCCTGCTTTTATATCGGCGATTCTGCAGGAGAGCACCGCCATATTTTCTGCCGAATAAAAAGGATCCGCGCGGCGCTCCGCCAAAATTTTCCGCAACGTGCGGATTCTCTCCTCGCGCAGCCATGCACCGATCTGTGCACCGACGAGATGCGCGGGCGCATCCCTGCCCGTTACGCGCAGCATGGCGGCAAGGTACTCCGCCCCGTGCGTCAGGTAATCCGGCAGCGTCCCGTGATCCGCGCGGATGACGGCGGTGAACTGCTCCATGGAGAGCCCCGACCGCCCGACGCCGAGCAGGAGATCGGCAATCTTGCCGACATGCGTGAGGCGCGGCGCACGCATATGCTCACGGATCACGAACGACGCCGCCTTCATCCATGTGTGCGGCAGCGTCATGCGCCTGTTCCACGCGGCGAGCACATCGAGACCGACCTTCTCATGCCCGTAGTGGTGCGGCAGCATCTCCGCGGGCGTCTCCCCCTTGCCGATGTCGTGCACAAGCCCCGTGAACCGCGTTATCACGTCGTCCGTCGCCGCCGCAACCGCATCGACAATAGACATCGTATGTTCAAACGCGTCCCCCTCGGGATGAAATTCGACCGGCTGCGTCTTTCCTTTGAGCGCCGCGATCTCAGGAAAGGTCACGTCAAGCAGCTCCGCCGCGTCGAGCACGCGGAAAAACACGGAGGGACGCGACACCTCGAGCGCACGGCGCAGCTCTCCCATCGTACGCTCACTCGGCTCTTTTTGGAGTTCCTCCGCGCAGGAACGCATATAGGCAAGTGTCCTCGCCTCGACCATAAAGCCGAACGCCGCCGCCTGCCGCGCCGCGCGCAGCGCCCGCACGGGATCCTCGATAAAATGCGCCGACACAGCGCGAATGATGCCCGCCGCAATATCCGCGCGCCCCCCGTAGGGATCGACGAGCCGCTCCTCCGGCAGCTCCTGCGCCATCGCGTTCATCGTCGTGTCGCGCCGGTAAAGATCCTCCTCAATCGTCACCGCAGGGTCGAACATGACGTCAAACCCGCGATAACCCGCGCCCGTCTTGACTTCTTTGCGCGCAAAGGACACCTCTGTGCGCCGCCCGTCAATGTAGACATGGTAGACCGGAAACGCCTTTCCGATCTTCTCCGCACGCGGAAAGAGCGCACAAAAGCATCTCTCCTCCATCCCCGTCAGTACGTAGTCCATATCGTGCGCCGCCGCCCCGCGAAAGGCATCCCGCACGCAGCCGCCCACGCGAAAAACGCGCGCGCCCGCAGACCGCACCGCCTCCACAAACAGAGATTCCGTCATATCCTCCCCTCCTTTCAAGAAAATAAAAAAAGCATCACCTGCGCGATGCTCTTCCACCTCTATGGTGGGCCCACTTGGACTTGAACCAAGGACCGACCGGTTATGAGCCGGTTGCTCTAACCAACTGAGCTATAGGCCCCTATGCAGCGAGGAACAGCACGTTCTCCGCTTTTCAAAAAAACCTGCGCATTGCGCAGGTCAGGTAAGCGATGGAGCGGAAAACGAGGCTCGAACTCGCGACCCCCACCTTGGCAAGGTGGTGCTCTACCACTGAGCTACTTCCGCAGAATGGAGCGGAAAACGAGGCTCGAACTCGCGACCCCCACCTTGGCAAGGTGGTGCTCTACCACTGAGCTACTTCCGCATCCTGCGCCGACAACATCGGTCAATCAACGGATATTATTCTAACAAGAAAGCTCCCGTTCTGTCAAGAAAATTTTACAAACTAAGAAAATACGCGCCCCCCCATTTCCCTTCTCTGCCGTGAAATCAGGTATACAGCCGCGTTGTAGTGACAAGGATTTCAAAGTCTGCTATAATGAGGAATATTTTTCTCAATCATAAAGGGGGAGTTTCTTTGTTTAGGAACATCAGCCGCAAGTACCGCGAGACGGCACTCATCAAGCTGATCGCTATTGGTCTCATCATCGGCATTCTCATTGCGCTCTATGCGCCCGCGATGATTCCCGCCGTCTCCGTGCTCGGCGACATCTTCGTCCGCGCGCTCAAAGGCGTCGCGCCGATCCTCGTCTTTGTCCTTGTCATGAACGCCATGGCGCAGCGCACGGTCGGCGCGGGCGCCGCGCTCAAACCGATCGTACGGCTCTACCTCATCGCGACATTCCTTGCGTCCGTGGTCGCCGTCGCGTTCTCCTTCCTCTTCCCGACGCAGCTGCATCTCGTCGTCGCCGATACTGCTGTTGCGCCGCCGAGCGGCATCGTCGAGGTCGTGCACAACCTCATCCTCAACGTCGTGGACAATCCTCTGCACGCGATTGCAAACGCCAACTACATCGGCATCCTCGCGTGGAGCATTCTCGCAGGTCTGGCACTGCAAAAAGCGAATCCGACCACAAAGAACACCGTGCACGATTTCGCCGTCGTCATGACGCAGATCGTCCTGTGGGTCATACGGTTCGCCCCCTTCGGCATCATGGGACTCGTTGCGGATGCGGTTGGAACGAGCGGCGTGGACGCCCTCATCAGCTATCTGCAGCTCCTCGCCGTCCTGCTCGGCGCGTTCTTCTCCGTCGCGCTCATCATGAACCCCATCATCGTCTGGCTGCACATCCGCCGCAACCCGTTCCCGCTCGTCTTTACGACTCTGCGCGAGAGCGGCATCTACGCATTCTTCACGCGCAGCTCGGCAGCAAATATCCCCGTCAACATGGAGCTGTGCAAACGCCTTGGTCTCAACGAAGAAATCTACTCCATCTCCATCCCGCTCGGCGCGACCATCAACATGAGCGGCGCGGCGATCACGATTGCGATCCTCTCACTCGCCGCGGCATATACGCTCAGTATTCATGTTGATCTGCCGACCGCGCTCCTCCTCTGCCTCATCGCCACCGTCGGCGCGTGCGGCGCATCGGGCGTTGCGGGCGGCTCGCTCCTCCTCATCCCCGTCGCCTGCTCCTCGTTCGGCATCAGCAATGACATTGCCATGCAGGTCGTCGGCGTCGGCTTCATCATCGGCGTCCTTCAAGACTCGTGCGAAACCGCACTCAACAGCTCCACCGACGTCCTCTTCACCGCAACGGCGGAATTCGCCGACCGCGCTAAGGCGGGCACACTGACGGCGGAGGACATGACGCCAAAAAACTAAATCATATAATAAGAGGGATACGGGCAGCACCGTATCCCCCTTATTACTTTCTCCCCTGTATAGAAAGGTGATTGCTGTGAACAATCTACAGCTCATCCGTGTCGGTGTCCTCAGCGCTTTATTGAGCTGCACCTGCATGGGAAATACGTCGGCGGCTCCGATGAGCGGCACCGCAGGGACAGGCGCCGCAGCGGCCGCCGAGCCGAGCGTGACGTCACTTATCTTTGACCGCACAAATTATACGGACGAAGTGCTGTCGCTCAACGGCACGCCCGTTGCATTCCGTGCGTACCGCAACATTCCCTATGTGTCGAGCCCCAAAGATGCCGCACATCAAAGTATGAGCATCTTTATCCCTGCCGCGTATCTGACAGGCGGCACGGTAAACGGCTATACGGCAGCGACTGCTCCCATCTTCATGCCGAACGGAGTCGGCGGCTATATGCCCGGAGAGATCGAAGAGCCTCAGGAAAAATCACGTATGTCGGGCGCCCCAAACGCAGCGCTTACCGCACTCTCCCGCGGACTGGTTGTCGCCGCTCCGGCGATACGGGGGCGTACGAACACCGACGCACAGGGGGTGTATGTCGGCAAAGCGCCCGCGCTCATCGTGGACTATAAAGCCGCTGTCCGCTATCTGCGCTACAACGCCGCACGTCTGCCCGCGGGAAATACGGAGCGGATCATTTCAAACGGAACAAGCGCAGGCGGCGCCTTGTCGGCGCTTCTTGGCACAACCGGCAACAGCCCGGACTATACGGCAGCTCTTGCCGAGATCGGTGCAGCGGGTGCGCGCGACGATATTTTTGCCGCCAGCTGCTACTGCCCTATTACCAATCTCGAGCATGCCGACATGGCATACGAATGGATCTTTTCGGGCATCAACGATTATCATCAGGGAGCTCCCGCCCCTGCCCTGCACACGGAAAATCAAGAGGGCGCCACGGTAACGAACCGCCCTGCAAATGCCCCCACGGAAACCTCATCTGCAGTACCGATGACCGCAGAGCAAA
Source organism: Selenomonas sp. oral taxon 137 str. F0430 (assembly GCF_000183625.1). NCBI lineage: Bacteria > Bacillati > Bacillota > Negativicutes > Selenomonadales > Selenomonadaceae > Selenomonas > Selenomonas sp. oral taxon 137. The sequence goes on along the minus strand of NZ_AENV01000005.1, from coordinate 285,309 downwards.
TCACAGCCTCTGCATGGTTAAAAAAGGACTTCCCCCGCTACCTCAACAGTCTCAGACTGAAAGACGCTGCGGGCAGCGTGCTGCAGCTCTGCTCCGACGGCACGGGCACCTTTGCGGAATACATCAAAGGGCTCTACCGCACTTCTGCACAGTATGCAGTTGACAATAACGCAGCCCTGGACGGCGCCGATTGGTTTACCGTACAAAACGGCCGCGTCACAGACGTCGATCTTGCCGCATATGCGCGCTGGGCGACACGTCTGAAAGCGACCCCCGCCTTTGATAAATTCGATCTTAGTTCCGGCGAAAATGATGAGTTCGGCACGGAGACAAACGTTCCCCGCCACTTCACCAAGTTTTCTCGGAAATATGATACGACGCACGGCGCACTCGCTCCCGCTGCGAACATCCGTATGTTGAACCCGCTGAACTATATCGGCGCAAACGGCGTACGAACCGCACCGCACTTCCGCATTCGGCACGGCGCCAAAGATCGTGATACGGCGCTCCCCATCCCTGCCGTTCTCGCCCTGCGCCTTATGAACGCAGGAATTGATGTGGACTTTGCCGTTCCATGGGGGTACGGCCATGCCGGCGATTACGATCTGGACGAATTGTTTGCATGGATCGACCGTATTTGTAAATAAAAATTGGCATAGAAAAATCCCGGCATGCGACGGCAGCGTATACCGGGATTTTTGATGCCGTATCGGCAGTCCGGTCTTCCGGGCAGCAACTGAGTTTTTTGCAGTGACACAGTTATGCGCCAAGATCGCGCGTCACGCCGTAACCTAAGTGACGCGGAAGTTTGGATGCAGAACAAGGAACAAGAAAAATACAAGCGAAGTCGTAGTTAAAGCGCTACGTCGAGCGCCGTATTTTTCGCAGTGACACAGTTATGCGCCAAAATCCCGCGTCACACTACTGTAACCCAAGTGACGCGCAAGCTTGGATGCATAGCTAGGCATGAGGAGAATCCAAGCGAAGGCGTAGTTAAGACCTACGTCGAGCGCAGGATTCGACGAATAACGACGCTAGGCGCCAAGATCGCGCGTCACAGATATTTAAGGCGGCGATTCAGCGACACCCCCAACCCTGCCGCAGCCGCCGCCTTGATCATATCCCCCGGCACATACTGGACAAGCGCACCGAACGCGGCGGCGATGCCGGCGAATTTGTCCCCGAAGAGAACGACGAGCCACAGCGTCGCAAAAATATAGGTCACGGGGACGCTGACGAGGACGGCGACGACTGCATAGCGCGCAAACGACGGGCGATCCCCCTTGAGGAAGCTCATCAGTGTGTAAGCGATGAGAAATCCAAGGAAGAAACCGCCGCGCGGACTAAAAATAATTGCAAGCCCGCCGACGCCGCCCGCAAAGACCGGCAGACCGACCGCGCCGAGCAGCGTATAGCCGACGAGCACGACGGCAGTCTGCGCGGGCGTCAGGACGAGTGCTGTGAGACACAGTGCAAAGGTCTGCATCGTGAGCGGCGCCATGAACGGCACGGGGATCGCGATATAGGCGCTGACGCAGATGAGCGCGATGCACAGCGCCATCCGCGTGGTATTGCGAATCGAAAAGAATTTGTCGTCATATTGTGACATAAAAATTACACTTCCTATCTATAAATTCTTTCGCTATTTTACACACAAAAAAAGAGAACGTCAACCGGTTTTTATATCCGTGTTGACGGCCTCTTTGTATTCTGAACCCGTAGGTTTTTCACGGTGACACAGCTATGCGCGAAAATCCCGCACCTAAAACCGCACAGTAAGTGACGCGGAAGTTTGGATGCAGAGCAAGGAATGAGGAAAATGCAAGCGAAGGCGTAGTAAAGCGCTACGTCGAGCGAAGCATTTGACGATATGACACAGCTATGCGCCAAAATCCCGCGTCAACACCGTAACCTCAGTGACGTGGAAGTTTCGATGCATAGCTAGGAATTAAGACGAACGCAAGGAAGGCGTAGATGAAGCCTACATCGACGAAGCGTTCGTCGAAAATGACGACGCTAGGCGCGAAAATCCCGCGTCACGTCTCCGCGTCACCTTTTTAATTATTAAGATGCTCCAACCGCGACAAATCCACCTCTTCGTATACCTCTTCCTCTTCTTCGATCTCCTCTGCCACAGGCTGCGGCGCGTGATCGATGATGTCGAGATTGCGGTAACGGGTCATGCCCGTGCCCGCAGGGATGAGCTTGCCGATGATGACGTTCTCCTTGAGGCCGACGAGCGGATCGATCTTCCCCTTGATCGCCGCATCCGTGAGGACGCGGGTCGTCTCCTGGAACGATGCCGCCGAGAGGAAGGAGTCCGTTGCGAGCGATGCCTTTGTGATGCCGAGCAGGATGGGTTTTGCCACGGCGGGCTCGCCGTCCTCCTCGATCGCCTTGGTATTCGCGGCTTCGAACGCGTTGATCTCGATGTATTCGCCGGGCAGGAAGTCGGTTGTTCCCGCCTCTTCGATTTTGACCTTGTGCAGCATCTGCCGCACCATGACCTCGATGTGCTTGTCGTTGATCTCAACGCCCTGCGACTTGTAGACCTTCTGCACCTCGTAGACGAGGTAGCGCTGGGTCGCCTGCAGTCCGCAGACGCGCAGGATGTCGTGGGGATTGATAGAGCCCTCGGTGATCTTGTCGCCGGGTTTCAGCTCCGCACCGTCGCGCACCGCCATGCGCGCGCCGAACGGTACGCTGTATTCGCGCGGCACGCCCTCGTGCGAGGTGATCGTGACCGTGCGCATTCCCTTGCCGGTATCCTCAATGGCGACGACGCCCTCGTTCTCCGCGATGATCGCGTTGTGCTTGGGTTTGCGCGCCTCGAAAAGCTCCTCAACGCGCGGCAGACCTTGCGTGATATCGTCGCCCGCGACGCCGCCCGAGTGGAACGTACGCATCGTGAGCTGTGTGCCGGGTTCGCCGATGGACTGTGCGGCAATGATGCCGACCGCCTCGCCGATCTCGACCTCCGCCTGATTGGCAAGGTCGCGTCCGTAGCACTTCATGCAGACGCCGAACTGCGATTTGCAGGTCAGTACGCTGCGGATGGAGACACGCTTCCGGACGCCTTCGATACGTTTTGCAAGTGCCTCGTCGACGGGGTCGTTGATGGAGGCGATCTTCTCTCCTGTCGCTTCGTCGATGATATCCTCGGCGAGCACACGCCCGACGATGCGGTCGGCAAGCGACTCGATGACGCCGGAGCCTTCGGTGATCGCCTCGACCTCGATGCCGCGGACGTTATTGTTGCGGATATGGAGTTCATGCACCTCGGAGTCGAGGATCGCCTCGACGAGTTTATCCGTGAGCGTTGTCCCCTCTGCTGCGAGCACGGCGCCGTCACCCTCGGCAGCGTCGCGCACGACTTCCTTGCCGCTGAGTTCGCGAATGACCGCCGCACGATCCTTTTTGCGTTTTTTCGCGTCAGGTTCGCCGAGCGCGATGCTCTCGGTGATCATGGCGTTGCTGACGGCACCCTCGACATTGACGGAGGAACCACGCACCATGATTTCACGGATATTGTGTTCGCCGATCGCCTCGAGCACCTCATCGGTGAGAACTGTATCACGCGGGTAAAGGACTTCCTTGGTCTTGGGATCGTAAACCGCTGCGGCAAGAAGACGTCCCATGAGGCTCTCTACGAGGAGCTCAAGCGCGTCAAATGTGGACTCTGCAAGCCGCGCACGCACCTGCATGAGGTTGATCGCGGAGACGTCGCAGTCCTCTTCGCGGACGATGACATCCTGCGCGACATCGACGAGACGACGGGTGAGATAGCCCGAGTCCGCCGTGCGCAGCGCCGTGTCGGCAAGACCTTTGCGCGCGCCGTGCGAAGAGATGAAGTAATCGGAAACGGAAAGTCCCTCACGGAAGTTCGCCGTAATCGGCAGGTCGATGATTTTACCGGAAGGGTCAGCCATGAGCCCGCGCATTCCGGCGAGCTGGCGCATCTGCTGCTTGTTGCCGCGTGCGCCGGAGTCCGCCATCATGAAGATCGGGTTGAACGGATCCATGTTTTCCATCATGGCGTCCGCCACGTCGTCCGTCGCCTGCGTCCACAGCTGGACGACTTTCTTGTAGCGCTCGTCCTCGGTGATGAGACCGCGCCCGAACTGGCGCTCCACCTTGTTGACGCGCGCCTGTGTATCGGCGATGATTTCCTTCTTCTTCGGCGGCACAATGACGTCGGAGACGGCGACCGTCATGCCCGCAATGCAGGCATAGTGGTAGCCGAGATTTTTCACATGATCAATGACCTCGGCAGTCTTGGTTGCACCGAAGTGGTCATAGCAGTTTGCAACGAGTTTGCCGAGCTCCTTCTTGTTCATCAAAACGCCGAGACTCCACTCGCCCGTCTCGGGATCCTGCCGGTAGTGCCGCAGTTCCTCGGGCAGGATCTCGCTGAAAATAAGACGTCCGAGCGAGCTGCGGACGAGCCCGTAGCCCTCGACGCGCACGCGGATCTCCGCCTGCAGATCAAGGCTCTTCTGATGATAAGCGAGCAGAGCTTCCGACGTCCCCGTAAAGACCTTGCCCTCACCCTTCGCTCCCGGCTTGAGTTTGGTCAAGTAATAGGAGCCGAGCACCATGTCCTGCGAAGGAACGATGATGGGCTTGCCGTCTTTCGGCGCGAGGATATGGTTCGCCGCCAACATGAGGACACGCGCCTCGGTCTGCGCCTCTGCCGAAAGCGGCAGATGAATCGCCATCTGGTCGCCGTCAAAGTCGGCGTTGTACGCCGTACATGCAAGCGGATGGAGCTTCAGCGCACGCCCCTCGGTGAGCACCGGTTCAAATGCCTGAATGCCGAGACGGTGGAGCGTCGGAGCACGATTGAGGAGCACGGGATGCTCCTTGATGACACCCTCGAGCACATCCCAAACCTCGGGACGCGCGCGCTCAACCATGCGCTTCGCAGATTTGATGTTGTGCGCCGCACCGTCCGCCTGAAGTTTTTTCATGACAAACGGTTTGAAGAGCTCGAGTGCCATCTCCTTCGGCAGGCCGCACTGATGAAGTTTCAGCTCGGGACCGACGACGATAACGGAACGCCCGGAATAGTCCACGCGCTTGCCGAGGAGGTTCTGACGGAACCGCCCCTGCTTTCCCTTGAGCATGTCCGAGAGGGATTTGAGCGCACGGTTGCCGGGTCCTGTGACAGGGCGCCCGCGGCGGCCGTTGTCGATGAGTGCGTCGACCGCTTCCTGGAGCATCCGCTTCTCGTTGCGCACGATAATGTCGGGCGCGCCGAGGTCGAGCAGACGACGCAGGCGGTTGTTGCGGTTGATGACGCGGCGGTAGAGGTCGTTGAGATCAGACGTCGCAAAGCGACCGCCGTCAAGCTGCACCATCGGGCGCAGGTCGGGCGGAATGACCGGAACGACGTCCATGATCATCCACGACGGACGGTTGCCGGATTTGCGGAACGCCTCGACCACCTCAAGGCGGCGGATCGCACGCACTTTCTTCTGGCCGGAAGTTGTGCGCACATCGTTCCTAAGCTGCTCGCTCATCGCCTCGAGATCGAGTTCTTCGAGCAGCTCCTTCACTGCCTCCGCGCCCATACCGACGCGGAAGGTATTGCCGTATTTCTCCAGCGCTTCGTGATACTCGCGCTCGGAAAGAAGGTCTTTCTTCTTGAGATCCGTTTCGCCCGGATCGACGACGATATAATAGGCGAAATAGAGGACTTTTTCGAGCGAACGGGGTGATACGTCGAGGATCAGCCCCATGCGGCTCGGGATCCCCTTGAAATACCAAATATGCGAGACGGGCGCGGCGAGTTCAATATGCCCCATGCGCTCGCGGCGCACCTTGGCACGCGTGACCTCGACGCCGCAACGGTCGCAGACGACGCCCTTGTAGCGGATGCGCTTATACTTGCCGCAGTGGCATTCCCAGTCGCGTGTCGGGCCGAAGATGCGCTCGCAGAAGAGGCCGTCACGCTCCGGTTTAAGCGTACGGTAATTGATGGTCTCCGGCTTTTTGACCTCGCCGTGCGACCACTCACGAATTTTATCGGGGGAAGCGAGTCCAATCCGCATTGAGTCAAAATTGTTTACATCCAGCAACAGATGTCACTCCCTTCCTAAAATCAGAACTCCGAATCGTCCTCATTCGGCACGTCGATGTCGTCAAGCCCGCCGTGCAGGATCGTATCCATATCATCTGACAGTTCTTCGTCCGCGCCGCCGATATGCGCGATGATGTCCTCATCGGGAATATCCTCGCCCTGCTCCGCATCATCCCCCTCGTCATATACGGGGGGCGGCGGCGGTGCGCCGTTTTCGTCAACGCCTTCCACATCGAGATCGAGGGAACGCGCCTTCTCGCCGATATCCTCGTCCTCTTCGTCGCGGATCGCGATTTCCTTCGCATCCTCGTTGAGCACCTTGATATCAAGTCCGATCGCCTGCAGTTCCTTGATGAGCACCTTAAAGGACTCTGGGACGCCCGGCTCGGGGATATTATCTCCCTTAACGATCGATTCGTATGCTTTCACGCGGCCGACTACGTCGTCGGACTTCACCGTCAGGATCTCTTGGAGCGTGTATGCGGCGCCGTATGCTTCGAGCGCCCAGACCTCCATCTCGCCGAACCGCTGTCCGCCGAACTGTGCCTTGCCGCCCAGCGGCTGCTGCGTGACGAGGGAGTACGGTCCCGTGGAACGCGCATGAATCTTATCGTCGACCAGATGATGCAGTTTCAGCATGTAAACACAGCCAACCGTAACGCGGTTCTCGAACGGCTCGCCCGTGCGCCCGTCATAGAGCACCGTCTTGCCGTCGGCAGGCAGTCCTGCCGCGCGGATCGTGCCGAACACATCGTCGTCGCCCGCACCGTCAAAAACCGGCGTTGCGATATGAATGCCCGCCTCATCCGGTTTCGGCATTCCGTTCACGTCAAAATTGTATCCAGCCGCGCGGAGGTCGCCCTCCACCGTCGGATCGCCGTCCTTGATGCGCTGTCCGAGCACACGGCACGCCATGCCGAGATGCGTTTCGAGCACCTGCCCGATGTTCATGCGCGACGGCACGCCGAGCGGGTTCAGTACGATGTCGACGGGGGTACCGTCCGGCAGGAACGGCATATCCTCCTGGCGCATGATGCGCGAGACGACGCCCTTGTTCCCGTGACGCCCGGACATCTTGTCGCCGACCGAGATCTTGCGCTTCTGCGCGATGTAGACGCGCACGAGACGGTTGACGCCGGGCGGCAGTTCATCATTGTTTTCACGCGTAAAGATCTTCACGTCGATGATCTTTCCGCCCTCACCGTGCGGCACGCGCAGCGACGTATCGCGCACCTCGCGCGCCTTCTCGCCGAAGATTGCGCGCAGGAGGCGTTCCTCCGCCGTCAGCTCCGTCTCGCCTTTGGGCGTAACCTTGCCGACGAGGATGTCGCCGGGGCGCACATCGGCGCCGATGGAGACAATGCCCTCCTCGTCAAGATCCTTGAGTGCCTCCTCCGCAACATTCGGGATGTCGCGCGTGATCTCCTCGGGGCCGAGCTTCGTATCGCGCGCGTCGCACTCATACTCCTCAATGTGAATCGAGGTATAGAGGTCGCGCTTCACGAGGTTCTCGCTGAGGAGGATCGCGTCCTCGTAATTGTAGCCTTCCCATGGCATATACGCCACGATGATATTGTAGCCGAGCGCGAGCTCGCCGTTGTCTGTCGAAGGTCCGTCCGCGATGGGCTGACCTTCCACAACGCGCTCCCCTTCATAGACGAGCGGACGCTGATTGATGCAGGTCGCTTGGTTCGAGCGGACAAATTTCTGCAGTTTATAGTTGTCGAACGTGCCCTCATCCGTCTTGATGGTAACAGCATTCGCAGCGACATCCGTAACGACGCCGCCGCGGCGTGCAAGTACCATGACGCCCGAGTCACAGGCAGCCTTATACTCCATGCCAGTGCCGACGAGCGGCGCCTGTGTCTTCAGGAGCGGTACGGCCTGGCGCTGCATATTCGCACCCATGAGCGCGCGGTTCGCATCGTCGTTCTCGAGGAACGGGATCATCGCCGTCGCGATTGAAAAGACCTGACGCGGCGACACGTCCATATAGTCCACGCGGTCGCGGTGATGCAGCCCCGTTTCCTCATGGAACCGCGCCGTGACACGCTCATTGATAAAGTACTCGTTCTCATCGAGCGGCTCGTTCGCCTGCGCGATGATGAGCTCGTCCTCCTCGTCCGCCGTAAGGTAGCGCACGTCGTCCGTAACGCGGTGATGCTCCTTGTCCACGCGGCGATACGGGGTCTCCATGAATCCGAACCGGTTGACGCGTGCATAGTTTGCGAGCGAGCCGATGAGGCCGATGTTCGGGCCTTCCGGCGATTCCACCGGGCACATACGCCCATAATGCGAGTTATGGACGTCACGCACCTCGAATCCTGCGCGTTCACGCGAGAGCCCGCCCGGGCCGAGCGCCGAGAGACGGCGCTTATGCGTCAGCTCCGAGAGCGGATTGTGCTGATCCATGAACTGTGAGAGCTGCGAGGAGCCGAAGAACTCCTTCACCGCCGCCACAACGGGACGAATGTTGATGAGCCCCTGCGGCGTGATGCTGTCCGTCTCCTGGATCGTCATGCGCTCGCGCACGACGCGTTCCATGCGCGAAAGACCGATGCGGAACTGGTTCTGCAGGAGTTCGCCGACCGCGCGCACGCGGCGGTTGCCGAGGTGATCGATGTCATCCGTATTGCCGAAGCCGTCCATAAGACCGAGCAGATAGCTGATCGACGCCATGACATCCTCGCGCGTGATCGTACGGTACTGATAGTCGCGCGTCGGCGCGCAGAGCATCCGGTAGACCTCGCCGTCCGCCTTCTGTATGCTGAGCGAGACGAGCTCGCCGTCGCCGAAGAGCACTTTCTCACGCTCTTCGCTCACGGCGTCTACCATATCCTGTGTGATCGCCTCGCCCTTCGGGAACACGATCTCGCCCGATTCCTTATCGATGACCGGCTCCGCAAGTACCTTGCCAAGCAGGCGACGCCGCCAGCCGAGTTTTTTCGTCAGTTTATAGCGACCGACTGTCGCCAGATCGTAACGACGCGGATCAAAGAACAGCACCTCGAGGAGCTGGCGCGCATTGTCCTCATTCGCCGGCTCGCCCGGGCGCAGGCGGCGGTAGATCTCAATGACCGCCTTGCCGCGTGTCTTGACCTCATCCGTATCGCGTTCAATCGTCGCGAGGATGCGGGGATCGTCACCGAAAAGCGCACGAATATCGCTGTCCGTCTCGTAGCCGAGCGCACGGATAAGGTAGGTCACAGGCATTTTGCGCGTGCGGTCGATGCGCACGGACACGACATCGTTCGCGTCAGTTTCGAGCTCGATCCACGCGCCGCGGTTCGGAATGACCGTTGCGTTGTAGAGCTCCTTGCCCGTTGTGTCGATCTCCACGCCGTAATACGCGCCGGGAGACCGCACGAGCTGACTGACGATGACGCGCTCCGCGCCGTTGATGATGAACGTCCCCGTGTCCGTCATGAGCGGGAAATCGCCCATAAACACTTCCTGCTCCTTGATCTCGCCCGTCTCGCGGTTGACGAGACGTACATTCACGCGAAGCGGCGCGGCGTAGGTCACGTCGCGTTCCTTGCACTCGTCGAGATCGTATTTCGGTGCGCCGAGCGCAAACGATTCAAAGGAAAGGATGAGATTCCCCGAGAAATCCTGAATGGGGGAAATATCGCGGAAAATCTCTCCGAGTCCCACATCCAAGAACCACCGATAGCTCGTCCGCTGAATATCGAGCAGATGCGGCATCTCCATAACTTCCTTGATGCGCGCATAGCTATACCGGGTGCGACGACCGACCGACACAGGATTGAACATGAACGCTGTCACCCTTTCGCTGAATATATTGATGGGCTCCGCACCGCTTTTCTGAAAGGACACAAAAAGAACAAGGCAACCGTCCGAATACCTTGCTCTCATGGAACCGCCCGCGGGGCAGTCCCCTAATCCTTTCTAAAAAGCCAAAAAAGGCGCACGAACCCCATACTTACGTCAATAGGTCATCATATCTTACTACATACTAATTTTCATGTCAAGGGTCACGGCGAAGTTTTTTCGTTTTTCAAAATTGGATGTATACTCTAGCGTCCACAGCATTTTTTGTACTTTTTCCCACTGCCGCAGGGACACGGCTCGTTGCGGCCGATCTTTTTGCTCTTAGCAGACGGTGATCTTCCTGCCATGATTTCGTCAATCTGCTCCAAGAGGCTGTCCCGCATCCGTTCGTTCGGGAACTCCTGCTCCATAATACTGCGGCGCAGGTCATAGATATCGAGTTCGCCGTTTTCGAGCATTGCCCGCATATTTTTCCCGATGCTGATCGTCGCGTTTTTATAGTATTCCGGTGGCTTCATCGCTTGGAGCTCATTCGGTGTATAGCCACAGTTGCTAAAAAGCCGCGCATGATTGACATAGTTTTGATAGAGTTCCCCAAATCTGCGAATGTCGTCGCCGCCCTGCAGCTTAAATCCATAGAATGCAAATTTATCCATCAGCGTATCCATGTCCACATCGATACGAATCAAAACAAACATCATCTTGACGGCAAAGTCAACACCTATAATGTTCTTTCTCGGTGCGTAATGTGCGCGTAAAAACCGGTCAAACGCGGCATATTCCGGCGTCACCTCAACATAGTACTCATCCACATAAGCAAGTAAGTCTTCTTTCGTAGACGGAATATAATATGTCTTCCCATACTGAAATTCTTTGGTGTCGTAATAGGCGATTTTATCCGTCCGAACCGGCTCCATCAAATCGAGATTGACGATCTCGCGATCACGCGGTGCACTCGGTCGACCGTCGGTATAAAGATTCTCTGCTCCAAGGACTCCATAATTGCCGTCCTCATGCCGGGCAATCTCCGCAAAGTCAAAGAACTCCTCCTCGGAAAAGCTGCGCGGGCTGAAATGTTTTGCGATCTTATACGCCTCGGGCAGAGGGATAATGCCGTAGAGATTTGCCATCGCAGCGAAATATTTCCGCAAAAGGCGGGAGGTCGTATCCTTCAGGGGGATCTCCCGATACATTTGATTCAACGTCCGGCGATCATATATATCCGGTATTTCCTCCACAGGTATTTCATTGTTCTTTTTATCCGGCATTTGCTTCCTCCACGATCCATAACATGCTTTCGGCACTTCTATTGTACTCGATCTTCCATCAAATAGAAATACTTTTATCGCTCCCCGATCTCTCCGCCGACGCAGACGCTGCGTGTGCCGATGCTGCCGATGTGGACGGGGAGTCCGTAGAGTGCCGTCATGCTTTCTTCGTCGATGACATCTGCGGCAGCGCCGTGCTTCCAGAGTTTTTTATCCTTCATGACGAGTGTCTCGGCGCCGAGGTAGAGTGCGTGATCGGGGAAGTGGGAGGTCATGAGGATGCCGAGTCCCTCGGCGTTCAGGCGCAGGACGAGGTCGAGGAAGCGCTGCGCGTTGCCAAAGTCGAGATGCGCCGTCGGTTCGTCGAGGATGAGGAACGCGGGCTGCTGCGTGAGCGCGGCGGCGAGCATGACGAGCTGCCGCTCGCCGCCCGAGATGTTCGTATAGGGCTGCTCCGCCAGATGCGCGATGCCGAGAAAGTTCATATGATGCCGCGCGATCTCCTCCTCGCGCGCGCCGGGCGAGGCAAAATACGCCATGTGCGCGGTGCGTCCCATCATCACGACGTCGAGCACGCGGAACGGGAACGTGGGCGTGTGCGACTGCGGGATATAGGCGACTCTCTGCGCGATCTCGCGGTCGCTGTACGCGGCGCGTTCTTTCCCGTCAAAGAGGATGCGCCCCGCGGCGTGCAGCTCGCCCACAAGGCATTTTAGGAGTGTGCTCTTGCCCGTGCCGTTCCTGCCGAGGATGCAGTAGACGCCCGTGCCGCCGAGCGCGAACGAGACGTCCTCGAGGATTGTGCGCGCCGCGTCATAGCCAAAATGTAAATGCTCCGCTTCGAGTTTCATGACCAGCGCACCTTCTTTTTCAGGATAAAATAGATGAAGATCGGGATGCTCACGATGCCCGTGATGACGCCGATGGGGATCTCGAGCGAGGTAAGTGTGCGGCACAGGTCGTCGATGACGAGCAGATAGACGACGCCGAGTGCGGCGGAGACGGGCATGAGCCGGCGGAAATCGGGTCCCGTGATCATGCGCGCGAGATGCGGGATGACGATGCCGACCCAGCCGATGATGCCGGAAAAGCTGACGACGAGCGAGGTGAGGAGCGTCGCCGCGAGGATGATGAGGGCGCGGTCGCGCGTAACGGAGACGCCCATCGAGCGCGCCTCCTGCGTCCCCATGCTGAGGATATTGATGCGCCAACGATAGAGGAGGAGCAGCACGAGCGCGGCGATATACGCGGGCAGGACGAGCAGCAGCCCGTCATAGCGCACGCTCGCGAGCGAGCCCATGAGCCAGTAGACGATCTGCGGGAGTTTTTCCTGCGGGTCGGCGGTGAATTTCAGCAGCGCGACGAGCGAGGAGAAAAAAGCGCTGACAAGCATCCCCGAGAGGATCATGGTCACGGGCGCGCTCCTCTTGCGCCCTGCGAGGAGGAAGGTCAGCCCGACCGAGACGATGCCGAACGCGAGCGCAGAGATCTGCACCGCCGCCGCGCTCGTCGTGAGCACGATGGCAAGCGCCGCGCCGAAGCCCGCACCGTTGCTGACGCCGAGGGTGTAGGGACTGGCGAGCGGGTTGCCAAAGAGCGCCTGAAAGACGCCGCCCGCGACCGCCAGCCCGCAGCCCGCGAGCACGGCGGCGACGACGCGCGGCAGGCGCACGTCGTAGATCATCGAGACCTCCATGGGCGTGATATCCGCGGGAAGCGTCCCTGTCACGTCTGCAGTGAGGATGTGAAAGACGTGCTCCACGGGGATATAGTACGCTCCGAGTGTCAGTGAAAATAGGATACACGCCAAAGGGAGCAGGACGCACAGTGCGCCCCGCCCCCCATGGGTGAACAATTTTGTTCCCGTCATTTTGCCTTGATTCCCGCATCTACCGTGCCCGTGAACGGCACGCCGTAGAACGTCTCGTAGAACGCCTTTGCGCGCTCTAGCACAACGTCCGCGCTCACCTTGCTCGGGTAGAACATATGCGCGAGCCACAGCTCGCCGAGTGCAACGGAATCCGCGTCCGGGTTGCCCCACGGCTTTGCCCAGTACGGCGCGTTGATGACGTTCCCGTTCTGCACAGCGCGCAGCTGTGCATAGGCGGGGTCGGTCGTGAGTTCCTTGTAGACCTCGGGATAGCGATCCTGCGAGATGATGACGTCGGGGTTCCACTTTGCCAGCGACTCGACGTTGTACTCGCCGTTGCCCTGGATGTCCTTTGCCGCCGGGTTCACCGCACCCGCGCGCAGGAGCATACAGCCGACGTATTTATCGTTGCCGTAGACCATGTGCTTGCTCGACACGGGGATCGCGGTCACGCGCTCCGCATCGGGAATGTCGCCGACCGCTTTCTCGACGATCGCGCGGCTCTCCTCGGCGAACGCCCAGAGCTCCTTTGCCTTCGCATCGCGTCCCGTGAGATGTCCGAGAATCTCGATCGCGTTATGCAGCCCGTCCGTATACGCCTTGTCCGCGTTGGAAAGGCGCGGGTTCTGCGCCTCCGCCTGTTTGCCCTCGCCGCGGAGCGAAATGACCGCTACGGGGATGCCCATCTCGCGCAGCTTTGCCGCGGATGCCTGATCCGACTGCGAGGCGACGATCACGATGTCGGGCTTGAGCGCGGCGATCTCCTCGATGTTGGGCTGCGAGAGCGTGCCGGGTGTTTTCATCTCCTTGATCGCGGGCCAGATGTCCGCGATGTAGTCGCCGAGATCGCGCTGCCACGTCGACTCGACACCGACAATCTTGTCCTGTCCGCCGAGTTGGCAGATGATGTCGAGCGAATGATGCTGGAGGACGACCATGCGCTCGACGGGCGCCTTGACCTCGACCGCGTTGCCCGCCTGATCCGTAAACTTGTACGTCTCCTGTGCAGAGGTCTGCTCCGCCGCCTGTTTTGCCGTCTGCCCGCAGCCCGCGAGCAGGGCCGCCGCAGTGACCGCGCACGCGAGCAGCGCCGAGATGCGCCGCATGAACTCTGTTCCTGCCTTCATTGAATTCCCCTTTCTCGGCACGTGCCGAAATCCCATCGCCCGGGCATCAAAAAATGCCCGCCGGAAATCCGGGGGCATCGACTGCACGCGAAAAAGCGCACCATGCTCCTGCCGGTTTTCCTTTACAATGCAGACGACGAGCGTCTGCGGAAGGGACGCCCGTTTCCAATCCGTCCCCCGTGACCGAGTTCGTCCCGGTCAGGCCGCCGCGCCATAGCAAAGCCGTAGGCGCCGGCAGCTCGAAAAACACCTCGTTATGGAGTTTTCATTAGTATAGCATGAGGGTGTCCACAATACAAGTATCTGCACCGCCTTTTTCCCATCCGATAAAAATCTGAAAAAAGTTGCGCAAAGCCTCTCGCATTCGTCCGAAAACATTGACAAAAGTTCTCGTCTGTGCTACGTTTGTTTCTAACCTTGCCCAAAGGAGGGCTGTATATGATTGAACTCAAAAATATCATTAAAACATACGCGGACGACGTCCACGCCCTGCGCGGCATCAATCTGCGCATCGAGCGCGGCACGATCTACGGCATCGTCGGACTCTCGGGCGCAGGCAAATCCACGCTCATCCGATGCATCAATCTGCTCGAGCGCCCAACAAGCGGTGAGGTGATCATTGACGGACACGATCTGACTGCGATGAGCGAGAGCGAACTGCGCGAAGAGCGCCGCCACATCGGCATGATCTTTCAGCATTTTAACCTGCTGTCCTCGGCGACTGTCTACGACAACGTCGCCTTTCCTCTGCGGCTCGCGGGACGCTCCGCCGAGGAGATCCGCCCAAAGGTCACGGAGCTCCTCGCGCTCGTCGGTCTCGCGGACAAGGCGGACGCGTATCCGAGCCATCTCTCGGGCGGGCAGAAACAGCGCGTTGGCATCGCGCGCGCGCTCGCGGGCGATCCAAAGGTGCTGCTGTGTGACGAGGCAACCTCCGCGCTCGACCCACAGACGACGAAGTCCATCCTCGCGCTCATCCGCGACATCAACCGCCGGCTCGGTCTGACGGTCGTCGTCATCACGCACGAGATGCAGGTCATCAAGGACATCTGCGACCGCGTCGCCGTGCTCGACGGCGGTGTCATCGCAGAGGAGGGCGACGTTGTAGATGTCTTTACCGAGCCCCGGCAAGCGATTACGAAGGAATTTATCAGCGTTCTGCTCTCGAACGACCTGCCGACGGCGTTCCGCGGCAACCCGATCGAGGCGTCGCCGACGCCGGGCAGCTACATGCTCCTGCGGCTCACCTTCCTCGGCGAGAACGCGGATGATCCCGTACTCGCCGACATGATCCGCCTGTTCCCCGATATCGAGGTCACGATGCTCTTCGGCACGCTCGACCAGATGAAGGATCAGCCCTTTGGGCGCATGATCATCGGTCTGCGCGGCGAAACCGCGGAGATCGACGCGGCGATCTCGTATCTGTCCGCACAGCATTTGAAACAGGAGGTGATCGGCTATGTCCGCCGAAATGATGCCCCTGCTGACTAAGGCGCTGGGCGAAACCGTCTACATGGTGCTCGTCAGCATGATCATCGCGAGCGCCGTCGGCATCCCGCTCGGCGTGCTCCTGCACGTCACGGCAAAGGGAGAGATCCTCGACGCCCCGGGCGTGAACCGCACCGTCGGCGCCGTCGTCAACGCTGTGCGTTCCGTCCCCTTTATCATCCTCATGGTCGCCATCATCCCGCTCACGCGTCTCATCGTCGGCTCCGCCATCGGCACAACCGCAGCCATGGTGCCGCTCGTCATCGCCTCCGTCCCCTTCATCGGACGACAGGTCGAGACGTCTCTGCGCGAGGTGCCGCACGGTCTTATCGAAGCCGCGCTCGCCATGGGCGCCACTCCGATGCAGATCGTCACGCGCGTGCTGCTCCCCGAGTCCATGCCGGGCATCGTCAGTCAGCTCACGACCGTCGTCATCGCTCTCGTCGGCGAGTCCGCCATGGCGGGCGCGATCGGCGGCGGCGGGCTCGGCGACCTCGCGATCCGCTACGGCTACCAGCGGTTCCGCCCCGACATCATGATCGCGACCGTCGTCATCCTCATCATCCTCGTCCAGCTCGTGCAGCTTGCGGGCAATGCCCTCGCCGCACGTCTGAATAAAAGGTAATCTCTATCCACAAGGAGGTACTCTATGAAAAAACTGCTCACCCTCGTCCTCGCAATTGCAGCACTCGCTATGGTTGGCTGCGGCGGCGGAGACAATAACGCCAAATCGGAGAAGGTCGTCAAGGTCGGCGCCTCCCCCGTCCCCCATGCCGAGATCCTCGAGGCGATCAAGCCCGAGCTCGAAAAGGACGGTGTGAAGCTCGAGATCGTCGAGTTCAACGACTATGTGCAGCCAAACCTCGCGACGAACGACAAGGAAATCGACGCGAACTTCTTCCAGCATGAGCCGTATCTGAAGAACTTCATGCAGGAGCATCCCGAGGTCAAGCTCGTGAACGTCCTCGGCGTCCACATCGAACCGATGGGGATCTACTCGCACAAGATCAAAAAGCTCGACGAGCTCAAGGAAGGCGCTCAGGTCTCTATCCCGAGCGATCCCACCAACGGCGGACGTTCGCTCCTCCTGCTCCAGCGCGCAGGCCTCATCAAACTGAAGGACGGCGCCGGCGAGACGGCAACCCTCAGCGACATTGCAGAGAACCCGAAGAAGCTAATCTTCAAGGAAATCGAAGCACCACAGCTCCCGCGCACGCTCGACGACGTGGACATCGCCGTCATCAATACGAACTGGGCAATGCAGGCGGATCTCGTGCCGACGCGCGACGCCCTCTTCATGGAGGATAAGACCTCGCCGTACGTCAACATCATCGCCATCCGTCAGGGTGACGAGGAGCGTCCCGAGATCAAGGCGCTGCTCAAGGCGCTTCACTCCGATACCGTCAAGAACTTCATTAACGACAAGTACAAAGGCGCCATCCTTCCCGCATTCTGAGGAAGTGCCCCACAGTCAGAAAGACTGCCGCACATAGATACGGCAGTCTTTTTGTTTGGCGAGAAAAATGCCTATCCCCCATAATGTTCGTGCAGCCTCCTCGATTCTGTGATAAAATATCTCATTATGAACATCAGCAGCATCAAGTGTCGTCTCTGTGCGATCAAATGTCAAGAACGTATCTACGGCATCCACAATCCGCTCACCTATGACTTTCTGCATCACAATCTGCATCACCTGCACGTTCTGCTCTTTCACAACGCGGATCAGCAGGACTTCACGCGCGGACCGATCGTACGGCAGCTGCTCGTATTCATGCTGCCGATTTTGCTCTCTCAGCTCCTCCAGCAGTTCTACACCATCGCCGACACCGCCATCGTCGGTCAAACCCTCGGCGCAGAGGCACTTGCCGCGGTTGGGACGGCAAGCCTCATTCTCTCGGTCATCGTCAATTTTTTCATCGGCGGTTCGGCGGGGCTGAGTGTGCTCGTCTCACACCTCTACGGCGAGCAGTCCTATGAAAAGCTCAATACGCTCGTGCAGACAATTTTCGTCGTCGTGCTGCTCTTCTCCGTTGTCTTTACGCTCGGTGGGCTCGCGCTCATCCCCGCGATGCTCACGGGGCTCAACACGCCGGAGGACATTATACCGCTCGCCGCCGCGTACCTCGAGATCTCCTTCCTTGGGATGCTCGCGCAGCTCGTCTACAACACGGCAACCGCCGTCCTGCGTGCGCTCGGCAACACGACCAGCGCGCTCCGCTACCTCTTTGTCGCGGTGATCCTCAACATCGCGCTCGACGTGCTCCTCCTCATCGTTTTCCCGCTCGGCATCATGGGTGCGGCGATCGCGACCGTCGTCTCGCAGTACGTCGCCGCCGCGCTCGTCGTGCAAAAATTTTTTCACCTGCATGGCGTATGGCAGTTCCGCCTGCGCCGTCCGCTCTTTCACGCGGGTTATCTCGCACCGATCGTTCACACGAGCATCCCCGCGGGGATGCAGGCAGTCTTTATGAGCATCTCCTCGCTCGTCATCCAGGGGTATATCAACTCGTTCGGCTATGCGGCGATGGCGGGCATGACGGTCTACGCGCGTGTCGAGGGATTTCTCTACTATCCGCTGTTCGCGTTTGGCATCGCGCTGACGAGCTTCATCGGGCAAAATGTGGGGGCAAAGCAGCCAGATCGCGTCCGCGCGGGCGTGCGGGCAAGCCTGCGGCTCACGGTCGGCGGATCGCTCGTCATGGCGGCGTTCGCTTCCTTTTTTGCCCCTGAGCTCATCGCCCTCTTTACGGACGATCCCGCAACGGTCTGCAACAGTCTTGAGGCCGTCTACTGGACAATGCCGTTCTACTGGCTCTACGGAATCAATCAGGTCTACATCGGCGCGATCCGCGGGCTGGGCGACACCTTCTATCCGATGCTCACCTCGCTCGCCGCGTACAGCCTCTTTCGCGTCGCATGGTGCTGCGCGTGGGATCTCGCCGGCATCCACTCCATGCTCGTCGTCTACAACGCCTACAATACCAGCTTCCTCGTCATGATCGCCCTCCTCTATTGGGGATGGAAGCGCAGGATGCGAAGGATGGAAGCGGTGTAAAGTGATCTTTACTTTGTTCCGATGAAAAGCTAGTCACACAACAACCGCCCCGCACGCATGTTTCCTGCGTATGGGGCGGTTTTATCATGCTTTCATCGATAGGAAAACGCATCGTTACGGCGTCGCGGGCGTCTCCTTGCTCACTGCGCCGCGGCGAATCATATCCCCGACGCGCAGGTCATAGGTGAGTGCCGTCTTGTGCAGACTCTCCGCGCGGGCGAAGTCCTCCGGCAGTCCCGTATCAAGACCTTTCACAAAGCTCTCGTACGCCGCAATGGACGCATCCGTCGCCGCCTGCCGCTGTGCGGCGAGATACGCGGCACCGCGCGGCACATCCACGGCGTCGAGCTCCCGGCGATATTTTTTCAGCAGTGGGATCATATCCTCCTGCAAAAGCCGCATCAGCGCCTTGCGATGCTCGGTCGTATAGGTGCCGTGCGCATTCTCCGTCAGGTGCCGGAACTCGCCCTGCATCGAGCGGAACACACCGTTGTAGCGGTCGACGATGGGGCGCGTTGCCTCGATATAGCGCGAGAGATCCACGCTCGCCGCGCTCTGCACCGCCTCGAGATACGCGCGGTAATTCGTCACGCGCACGATCTGCCAGCCGCCGCTCCCGTGCTCCATGCGCAGCTCGAGCGGGAACTCCAGTCCCGTGCCCTCATCGCGCACCATAATTTGCGCCGTTGCCGCTCTCCCGTCATGCGTGATCTCCCCGATGCTCAGCAGCGTCGTATCGCGCAGATGACTGCACTCCATGAGATACTCATAGTCGATGCCGAGCGAACGTCCCTTGAGCGCATCGACGCCTGTAGGCTCCTCCCACGTTCCCGTGCGCACGCCCCCCTCGATGGAGCGCGCAAGCCCCGCCGCGACGGATTCCTTGATATTTTCGTAAAACTTGCCCGAGGCGGTGCGCTCCTTTTCCTTGAGATTCGTATCGCGGGAAAAGAGCACATAGGTGAGATCATCATAGCCCGCGTCCGCAAGCGCCTGCACATTTACGCGGCGGAGGAACGCGTCCGCATCGTGCGCTTCGAGCGCCGCCGCCGTCTGTGCGAGCGCATAGGCGGGACGCTGGATGTAGTAACCGAGGTACCACCCCAGCGCCGCGACGGTCAGCACGATCACTCCCGCTGCAAAGCGAAACTTTTGTCGGCTCTGCTTGCGCCGCCGTGCCAAACGCACCCGCCAAGCAAACTCATCCATCCAATGCCACTCCCATACATTCAAAAATTTCTCTATTTATTATACCATTGAAAGCAAATTCCGCGCAACCTTGCCAAGCCGTTTCATACAGACAAAACGGGACTGCCGCACACATCTGTGCGGCAGTCCCGTCTCTTTCTGCGCGGCACGTTCCATGCCGCCGCCGTATTCGGTTAGAAGCTCCAACGGACGCCGGCGTCCATGCGCCAGTCGGTTTTGACATCGCCGCCGAAGGTCTTTTCAAAGTCGCCGTACAGGCTGCACTTCTCGCCGATCTTCACGGTACCGCCAATCTGCGCGCCGACCCACGTATCCTTAAAGTCCTGATGCGTGTGCTTCCACGGATTGATCCCGTCGGAATAATCGGTATGCAGACTGCCGGAGAAGGCGTGGTAGAGCGATACTTTCGCAAACCATGTGCTCCGATTCGTCTCACGGCCGAATCCGATGCCGAGCCGGCCGATGAGGCTGTTGAACGCGCCCTGCCGTACGTACATCTTCTGATATACGCCGCCGACCATGTAATCGGTGCTGCCCGCATAATTCGCGCCGTTCAGATGCGTGTAGATCAGTTCGGCCTGCGGCTCGATGAAGCCGCCGTTCTTCCCGCGGATTCTCTTGCCGTATTCCGCAGAGAGCGATCCGCCCCACGCGCCGTAGTCGCCTTTGACATAGTGCCCGAAGTCGTTGTAGACGGAGTATTCGTTCGTAAGGCGGCCGACCTTCGCGATGAGATCGAGATATTGGCCGTCTTTTCCCGTCCACGTTCCGTAGATCCCGAGGTTCCCTTCTTTATTCTTGCCGCTGCCGCTCGCGTAGCTCGAAGAGCCCTTCATATAGCTGCCGGCAAGACCGACGCGCCACGCGGGGGATACCTTCCAATCATGTCCGACCTGGATGGTCGAATAGTTCATGCGGAAGTCCGCGCGATCCTTGTCACTGCTCGATTTACCGCGGTAGAACCGCACCCAGGTGCCGATCTGCTCGGGCGAAAGGCGCAGGTCGCCGAGACGTTTCATAAGGTCGTTCGACTCTGCACGCCACGCCATCGCGGACGCCGTCATCGCGGATTTCACGCCGCTCATGAGCTTCGTCTCGTAGTCGCCGTACTGGATATCCGAGAGAGCGACACGCGTGACCCCTTGGCTCAGACCGTTGGCTCCCAAACGCACGCGATAGGTCTTTGCCGATGTCGTCATGCCGTCGGCGATCGCAGCGTTGAGGCGCAGTCCCTTGACCCCTTCATTTTCGATATTGCCGATGTCGCCGCTGTAAACGAACCGCTTTGCGAGTGTCTCGGCGACCTTCTCATCGCCTGCGTCGCTGCCGCTGAACGCGTCGGTTGCAAGCGTCAGAGAATTGTTTGTGCCGATGATGTTTTGAACGGTGAACCGCCCGGTGTTCCGCAGGGTCAGCACACCGTCCGGGGTTGCTGTGCCGCGGTACAGGACTTTTGCCGTCCCTTCATAGCTGCCGATACGCGCTTCCTGATTCGACTGCTGCACAATGGTGCCCTGCGCCGAGAGTTTCGTCAGATCCGAAGCCCCGGTCACATTCCATACCGCCATGCGCCCGAGCGTCAGCTCCCGCGTCCCGGTCGGTGTTCCCGCACGGTAGAAGGATACGCCGCTCTTTGCCGCAGTACCGATGCTGCCGGTGAACACGGTGCCCTCGCCGTCGAGGGTGACGGCCAGATTTCCGCCCTTGCTGATAATATCGCTCTTCAGCACGGAGTTCTTGCCGGTCATTCTGAGATTGAACGTCCCGTCATTCTGCGTGATATTGCCGACGAGCGAGCTCGTCTTGCCCGTGCCGTCCAGCTTGACGGTGCCGCCGTTGTTTTCGACCGCGCCCTTAATGTCAAAGCCGGAGGCGATGCCCACGGAAGAACCTGCCGCCGCGCGGATGCTTCTGTTTGCCGCACCGTCTGCGGCGGTAATTGACAGACGATCGCCCGTCATATCCACCTTGCTGTTCGCCGCGGCATCAATGCCGTAGTTCTTGGCATTGATGGCAAGGGTCGTGCCGGAACCGCCCGTGATATCGACGGGCTTGCCGTCTGCCGCGGCGATGCCGGTATCCGCCGTGATGGACGTTGCTTTGCTGAAATAGTATTTACCGTTTTTCAGCACGCCGCCCGTCGCATAGACGGCATCCGTATCCACATCGCCCGTGATCCCCTGCGTAAATACCGTCGTCACCTGTGTATCCGGGATGTCGGTCGAAGGCTTGTAGGTATAACCGCCCTGTCCTGTCGCTTCATTGAACGTGATTTTCTCCGTACGGCTTGCCGAGGATGTCGTAAGGCCTTCGGCAATCTCCGTTTTGCCCGTGAGGTTGCGTTCGCCCGTCGTATATGCCGTATAGTAGAGTTTGTTCGCGAGAGCGTTCAGCGTCGCGCTGACGAGGTTCTGATCGGCCGCTTTGGTTGAGGCCGTATTGAGACCGTTGCTGTCCGTGCGCATCGTAACGGTACTGCCGGCCGCCGCCTTGCCGATCGTCAGCTTGCCGCCGTAGATCGTCGTCGGTGACAACGCGTCATGGCGATAGAGCATCGTCGTCGAGCCGTTGAACTCATCAATCGTGAGATCGCCTGTCTCGCCAAGTCCCTTCTCCTCAATGGAGGAGGAACCCGTCTGTACGGGAGCGCCGCTCAGGCTGTTGCTCGAAGCGAGGAAGCGGTTCGTTCCTGTCATATCGATGAAACCGCCGCTGCCCGTGAAGTATTTGACCCTGCTGATTGCCGGGTTGTTGCTCTGATCCTTCTGCTCCTGCGTGATAGCATTGTGCCAGATCGCGCCGTCGGAGAGCTTGAGCTGCATATTATTTCCAACGTTGAAGCCCGTCCAGCTCGTTCCTTCGCCGCTCATCTCCACTTTCATGGAACCGTTGGAGAAGCCCTTCCAGTACGAGCTGTTCTTCATGAAGAGGTTGACCGCGCCGAGTGCTCCCGGCGTCACTCCGTAGCCTCGCGTATCGGCATAGTTGCCGATCCAGTGCGAATCCGCGGTGGAGAGACCGACGGAGACGCGCCCCTTCGTACCCATGCCGCCGTTCGTGACGATGTCACCTTCGATGACGGCGCGGTTCGTGCCTGCGCCGTTGGCGAGGCCGTCCGCTCCCTTCGTGACATTGAAATTGACCGTGCCGTAGTTCTCCGAAGCAAATTCACCATAAGCGCGGATCGCCGCCCAGGCGCCGTTGATGGCGCGGATTGTGCCGCCGCCGATGTCAATCGTCGAAGCAACAGCGCTGACCGCTTCATTGGCTCCCTTGCCGTTTGCCGCATCATTGCCGTCTGCCAGCACATCGACGAGCCCGTCGATCGTGATATTCGACTCGACGCCTCCCACGCCGTTCATCGACTTGATGACAGCGACATTCGTCTTTGCATTTCCATTGGCACGAACCTTGAGCACCTTATTCTCAATGTCACTGCCGCCATTTTCGATATGAATCGCGCCGCCGCCGTTGACAAAGAGTGTCGCCGTCTGTCCATAGTTCGTACTCTCCGCATCGATGGAGATGGCGCCGGCATTTTTGATATTGACCTTCGAATCCTTTCCGATCGCCGTGATTCCCGTGGTACTGACATCCGTCACGGTCTTAATCGTGAGGTTTCTGCCATTCAAGTCAACATCCAATGTCTTTCCTTTATTGGCACTCGATACGGCCGCGCTGATATTGCTCATCCACGCGCCGCCCTTAATCAGATCCTTGCCAGTGGTAATGGTGGAATCTTTCGTGAAGACATACCGCCCATCCGGCTTGCGGACGCCGGCATTCACATACGGAGCATCATGCACCTCATTACCCGTGATGGCCGTGGTGAACTCTGTATCCGTCTGTGATGCCGGAGGATCGACGGCAGGCGTATAGGTATAGCCGCCTTGTCCCGTCGTCTCATTGAATGTGATATCCTCGATGCGCTTGCTTGCAGCAGAGGTCGTCAAGCCTTCGGCGATCTCCGCCTTGCCCGTGAGGTTCCTTTCTCCCGTCGTATAGGCCGTATACCAGAGCTTGTTGGCGAGCGCATTGAGCGTCGCACTGACACGGTTCTTGTCCGCCGCCGCTGTCGATTCCGTATTGAGGCCGACGCTGTCCGTCACCATTTTGACGAGACTTCCTGCCGCCGCCTTGCCGATCGTCAGCTTGCCGCCGTAGATCGTCGTCGGTGACAACGCGTCATGGCGATAGAGCATCGTCGTCGAGCCGTTGAACTCATCAATCGTGAGATCGCCTGTCTCGCCAAGTCCCTTCTCCTCAATGGAGGAGGAACCCGTCTGTACGGGAGCGCCGCTCAGGCTGTTGCTCGAAGCGAGGAAGCGGTTCGTTCCTGTCATATCGATGAAACCGCCGCTGCCCGTGAAGTATTTGACCCTGCTGATTGCCGGGTTGTTGCTCTGATCCTTCTGCTCCTGCGTGATAGCATTGTGCCAGATCGCGCCGTCGGAGAGCTTGAGCTGCATATTATTTCCAACGTTGAAGCCCGTCCAGCTCGTTCCTTCGCCGCTCATCTCCACTTTCATGGAACCGTTGGAGAAGCCCTTCCAGTAAGAGCCGTTCTTCATGAAGAGGTTGACCGCACCGAGCTGTCCCGGCGTCACGCCGTAGCCACTCGTATCGGCATAGTTGCCGAGCCAGTGCGAATCCGCCGTCGAAAGACCGACGGAGACGCGCCCCTTCGTACCCATGCCGCCGTTCGTGACGATGTCACCTTCGATGACGGCGCGGTTCGTGCCTGCGCCGTTGGCGAGGCCGTCCGCTCCCTTCGTGACGTTGAAGTTGACCGTGCCATAGTTCTCCGAAACGAACTCGCCGTAAGCGCGAATCGCCGCCCATGCACTGCCGGTGGCGCGAATCGATCCGCCGCCGATGTCGACGCGCGAAGCGACGGCGCTGACACCCTCGTTCGCGCCCTTGCCATCGGGATATGTACCGTCTACAAGAATGTCGACGAGTCCGTCAATCGTGATGCTCGATTCCGCACCATCGACGCCGTTCATCGACTTGATAACAGCGGGACTCGCTTCTTTCTTGCCGACGGTGCGCAGCGTGAGTACCTTGCTTTCAAGATCTGCACCGCCGTTTTCAATGTGGACGGAGCCACCGCCGTTGGCAAAGAGCGTCGGGGCATAAGCGCTGCCCGTATTCGTTCCTGTGATGGAGATCGCACCCGCATTCTTGATATTGACCTGGCTTCCCTTGCCGACTGCGCTGATGCCTACGACCGTACCGTTTCCTGTGGCTTCAATCGTCAGCTTCCTGCCGTTCATGTCGATATTGAGCGGCTGTGCGGCATTGACATTCGATATCGCGGGAGAGTTCGCAGGTGTCCACGGTCCGCCGATCACTGTTTCAGAATCATCCGTCGTGATTTTTGTATCCTTCGTGAACACATAGTTACCGTCGCCCTTGCGGACGCCAGCATTCACATAGGGAGCGTCGTGCGTTTCATCGCCTGTAATGGATGTGGTGAACTCTGTCGTGGTCTGTGATGCCGGGGGATCGGCGGCAGGCGTATAGACATAGCGGCCCTGTCCGCTTGCCGTATCGAACGTGATGTCCTCGATGCGCTTGCTTGCAGCAGAGGTCGTCAAGCCTTCGGCGATCTCCGCCTTGCCCGTGAGGTTCCTTTCTCCCGTCGTATAGGCCGTGTACCAGAGCTTGTTGGCGAGCGCATTGAGCGTCGCGCTGACACGGTTCTTATCCACCGCCTTCGTCGATTCCGTATTGAGACCGACGCTGTCCGTCGTCAGCGTAATGGCGCTTCCCGCTGCCGCGTTCTTGATCCGGAAGTCTCCGCCGATCATCGTCGTCGGCGTCGCAGCATCATGCGCATAGAATACGCGCGTATGGCCGCTGTAATTGTCAATCGTGATGTCCTTGGCGTTCTTCTGGAAGATCGCGCCTGCATTGTTGGCATTGCTGCCACCCTTCAAAGAGGCAAGACGACTGCCGGCAAAGGACACCTTTTCAAGAACAGCGGAGGATTGGTTCCAGTCCTGATTGTTCCACACAGCACCGTTCGTCAATAAGAGACTCACTCCATTTACGGTCTCTCCCTCTTTATGAACAACACCGTTCAAAGCGGACTCCGCTGTAGTCAGTGACAGATCTATACTGCTATTGGGTCCTGAATGAATATTTCCACGCAAGATTACCTTATGCGTGCCTTCCTTGTTTACCTTAATGGTCCCATTGTTGTCGATAGACCAACCATCCAAAGAGGCTTTATTCAGTGTGACATCCAGACCGTCCGTCTCAATTGCAGCATCTTTACTTGCGGAAAGTCCCTTTGCCGCATCGCCACCCGTGGCAGATATATCCAAATCCCCTGTTATTTTAATTGTTGAGCCGCCCTTAGCATTCCAAACACCGTATGCCTTTCCCGTTCCACTCTTGACATTGATCTTTACCGTATCTGCGGCAATTGCAATGCCCTTTTCACCGCTGTTTTTAATCCCCGTGACAAGTCCGTTATTTCCTTCGCTCTTGACCGTCAGCACATGTCCGCCGGCATCAATCGTCAGCGGATTTTGGGGAAATCCCGTGTTGGAAATGGCTCCGGCATAAGATGTCTTGGATATGGTCGTATCCTTCGTGAACTTATAATTTCCAGGACTGGGTTCAACATTGGCATCCTTGTATTCCGCAACTTCTTTCTGCGTAAGCTGCGTCGTAAACTCCGTCTTTGTCTGCTCCCCGATCGGCGGAGTCGGCGGGGTTGTCGTATAGCTGCCCTGCCCTGTTGTGCCGTCGAAGGTGATGTTTTCGATGCGCTTGCTGGCCGCCGATGTCGTCAGGCCTTCGGCGATTTCCGCCTTGCCCCTGAGATTCCTCTCTCCTGTCGTATAGGCCGTGTACCAGAGCTTATTGGCGAGCGCATTGAGCGTATCGTCCACAAGCTTCTTGTCCGCTCCCGACGCTGCCTCTGTGTTCAGGCCGCTGTTGTCCGTCGTCAGCGTAATGATGCTGTCCGCAGCCGCCTTACCAATCTTCAGCGCGCCGCCGATCATCGTCGTCGGCGTCGCAGCATCATGCGCATAGAACACGCGCGTATGGCCGCTGTAGTTGTCGATCGTGATGTCCTTGGCGTTCTTCTGGAAGATCGCGCCGGCATTGGCTGCAGCATCGCCGCCTTGCAAAGTAGCAAGATGGCTGCCCAGCCACTTGTCCGTGACGCTGGATCTCTGTTCATTCGTCCATCGCGCACCATTCTGCAGGGTCAGGTTGAACTGACCGACATCATGCGCCGTGAAGCCGCCGGAGCCGAAATCTGCCCGATTGACGTCATACGTTGCCGCGCCCGTCCAGGAAGAATCTGCTGTCGTCAAAGAGACGTTCAGCACGCCCTCCTTTTCAAAATCAACAAGCTGACCGCCGCTGTATTCGACTGTCTTCTTTCCATATTCACGCGTGACATACATATCGCCCGTGATATTCGTCTTTCTGCTGCCGCTGACACCCTCGGGCGTGTTGATGTTCACCGTGCCCTTCTCTGCACGGACGGCATAATACTGCTTCGTATGATCGGCATCCTCGGCAGCCGACATCGTGCCGCCGCCGACATCGATCACGCTGTCCGCGCCGACCGTCTGCAGTACGCTGCCCTTGATATTCTGAATATCGACATTGCCCTTGACTGTGATCTTAGTCTCATCGCCTGTCGTTTTGAGCGCAGCCAGATTGCGTCCGTCGTCTGCACCCTTGTTTTTCGTGTCCACGCGATCAGCCCGTATGGACTGCACAGTGAGATCGCCGTCGATCGTGACATCGCTCGGGGAACCAATGGTACCGGATGTCTGAATCGCCGTCGCATTATATCCCTTTGCATGAACATCCTCGATGACGACAGGTCCCTGAATATAGATATGGGAATTTGCATCCGACTGGATGCCGGTAGCCGCACGCGTATCCGTATTCGATGCCTTGATGGTCAGCGCCTTTTCTTCGCCGCTGTTCACAATTCGGATGCTCTTGTTGTTGCCGCCGTAAATTGCGCTGGAAATCTGGTTCTTACTGTTTGCCTCAAGGTGCAGACTATGACCGTTCATATCGACGACCATCGGATGCTGCTTATCGTATGCAGTATTATCCGTGTAGAGCGCGGAGACAATGCGGTTGCCCTTGGTATTCGGCTGTGTAGCAATCGCCTGGCGATCATAGGTCAGTGTCTCGGATTCCGTAATCGGATCAGTCGTCACTTCCGAAGCCGGCGTATAGACATAGCTGCCCTGTCCGCTTGCCGTATCAAACGTGATGTCCTCGATGCGCTTGCTTGCAGCGGACGTCGTCAAGCCTTCGGCGATCTCCGCCTTGCCCGTGAGATTCCTCTCTCCCGTCGTATAGGCCGTGTACCAGAGCTTGTTGGCGAGCGCATTGAGCGTCGCACTGACACGGTTCTTGTCCTCCGCCTTCGTCGACTCCGTATTGAGGCCGACGCTGTCCGTTGTCAGCGTAATGGCGCTTCCTGCTGCCGCGTTCTTGATGCGGAAGTCTCCGCCGATCATCGCCGTCGGCGTCGCAGCATCATGCGCATAGAACACGCGCGTATGGCCGCTGTAATTGTCAATCGTGATATCCTTGTCATTCCTCTGGAAAATCACACCCGCATGGGAAGCATCGCTGCCACCCGCGAGGTTCGTCAGACGGCTGGCAAATCCTGTCGGCTGGGCCGTGTACTCCTCATTATGCCAAGCGGCGCCATTCTGGAGCCAGAGATTGAGCGTCCCAACGCCGGAGATAAGCCCTTTGATGTACGATGTTCCGGTCGTAAGTGCAGCATCCACACGGCTGCCGGACTCCCGGGCGGTAATATTGCCGTCGAGCATGACTTCGCTGCTGCCGACCGTGCCGTCCTTGACATTGACGTTGATGCGCCCGTCGCCCTGTACATCGAGCGTCACCGCATCCTTGGATGCGGCATTCGCCTTGGCACGGAGGCCTTCCAGCGTCACCGTGCCGCCATAAGCCTGGATTGCCTTGCTGCGCTCCGTGCCTGCGACATCGATTTCCGTCATGCCGGAGATATTCGTCGTACCGCCCATAGACAAAATGCCCCAGGCAGTCTGCAGCGGAGCGACCGAAGTCGTATCGTTCACGAGGAGTTTCAGCGTCTTCGCCTTGATATCAAGCGTCTTTCCGGAATTAGCGATAGCAGCGCCTTGTGTGACGCTCGCGATCCCGCTGCCATTCTTGATCGTCAGGACGCGATCTGTTGCATCGATGTGAACATCCTCATTCGGTATAATTGTGCTGCGGAGCCCACCCTGGTCGTTTTGATACGTGATGGTCGAGTCCTTCGTGAAGCGATATGTGCCGTCTACCTGACGAACATTCGCATCGATGTATTCCTGATCCGAATCCGTACCGCGAAGGCGTGTTGTGAACTCCGTCGTCGTCTGCTCCGTGCTCGGCGGGGTCGGCGAGGTCGTCGTATAGCTGCCCTGCCCTGTTGTGTTGTCAAACGTGATGTTTTCGATACGCTTGCTTGCGGCAGAGGTCGTCAGGCCTTCGGCGATCTCCGCCTTGCCCGTGAGATTTCTCTCTCCCGTCGTATAGGCCGTATACCAGAGCTTGTTCGCGAGCGCATTGAGCGTATCGTCCACAAGCTTCTTGTCCGCTCCCGACGCTGCCTCTGTGTTCAGGCCGCTGTTGTCCGTCGTCAGCGTGATGCTGCTGTCCGCAGCCGCCTTGCCGATCTTGAGCGCACCGCCCTTTATCGTCGTCGGTGCTGCAGCATCATGCGCATAGAATACGCGCGTATTGCCGCTGTAGTTGTCGATCGTGATATCCTTGTCATTCTTCTGGAAGATCACGCCCGCATGGGCAGCATCATCGCCGCCCTTGAGGGAACGCAGCTGGCTTCCTGTGAATTTCGCCGCAGTGAGCGCGTTCTTTCGCGTATTGTAATCTTCATTCGTCCAAACTGCGCCATTCTGCAGTGTCAGCGCATTGCCTTTTGCCTCGCCGTTCTGCTGAGGACTGACCGGAAGACCGAATTCCTCGTCTTCATCTTCATCCTCACCGCCGCTTGAGGCCACTTTTTGCATGACGCCGTTCAAAGCAGACTGCTCCGTCGTCAGCGATATATTGGTATTCCCTTCCTCACCCGTCTGGACATTGCCGTTGATGACCACCTCATGTGTGCCGTCGCTGTTGACCGTGACCGTGCCGTTGCTGTTGCTGATGGCCCAGGCGCCGTCCGTCGAGTCCTTGTTCAGCTCTACATGCAGCCCATCCGTTTCAATCGCCGCACCCCGGCTCGTGACGAGACCCTGCGCAGTCTGGCTGCTCTGCCCCTTGATATCGAGGTCGCCCTTGATCTTGACGACAGAGCCGTCCTGATTATTGCGTATGCCAAAAGCACGGCCGTCGCTGCTCTTTACGTCAATCTTCAGAGTGTCCGCCGTGATCTTGATGCCATCCTTGCTGTTGTTGTCCACGCCGAGGATGAAGTTGCTGCCGTCGCCGATCAAGGTCAGCTTATGCCCGCTTGCATCGACATTGAGCGGCTGTTTCGGATACGTTGCTGCCGCGATAATGCCGTCGTGGGAACTTCTGCGAATCGTCGTGTCCTTCGTGAACTTGTAATTACCGGGCGACGGCTCGACATTGGCCGCCTTATACTCTGCAACTTCCTTTTGTGTAAGCTGCGAAGTGAACTCCGTCTTCGTCTGTTCCGCGCCCGGCGGTGTCGGAGGCGTTGCGCCGCCCGTATAGCTTCCCTTCTCGTTGCCGAAGGTGATGTCCCCCTTGATGGAGGACGTCGTCAGGCTCTCACCAATTGAGAGCTTGCCCGAAAGCTTGTTCTCGGCGAAGCTCTTGTACGTCAGCTTGTTGGCAAGCGCATTGAGCACCGCAGTCTGATTGCCTGTCGTTACGCCGGCGCCGTCGGTAAAGAGGGTAAAGACATTCTCGGTGTCTGCCTTCGCCTTGTTGATGATGATGTCGCCGCCCTTAAAGAGCGCCGGTTCAGCCGCATCATGGGTATAGATCGCCGCCGTATGGCCGCTGTAGTTTTCAAGTACGAGCGGATTTATGCTCTTCTGGTAGATGATGCCGCGCTGTGCTTCCGTTGCACCGCCAACGAAGTTCGTGACGCGGCTCTGCGCATTATAGAACCTCCCGACAGTACCGCCTGCCCGGGTTTTGGCAGCCGCCATCGTGCCGGCTCCCATATCCTCGTCGTCCTGATAATAGCGCTCGTTGCGGCCTTCATTGAGCCACTTTGCGCCGTTCTGCAGATAAAGATTCGCCGTGCCGCCGTTGTCAACAAGGCCGTGCAGATAGGACTTATTCGTCATAAGGGCAACATCAAGCCTGCCCGTGGGCAAAGCAAACAGATCGCCGTCGAGCTTCACGTCAGCGATTGCATTTTCCGGCTTGCCGTTGCCTGGCTGCGTCCCATCTTCTCCCATATTCATGGAAATCGCGCCCTGATATGCGGCGAGCGCGTAGTAGCTGTACTTCATGCCGGCAGGCACCTGAATGGAGCCGCCGCCTGCGAGGCGTACACTGCTGTCCTTGGCGTTCGTTGTCACGCCGTTGCCGTAAACGGTCATATCCACATCACCGGTTACGGTCACCGTGCTCTTTTCGACCTGTGTCAGAATGCCTGCATTATTAAAGCGCGAGAATACATTCTCACGATTGAGCGGAATGCCCCACCGATCCGTCTGTTCGCCTGCAATCTTCAGATTGCCGTTGATGCGGATTCCCGATGCGACGCTCGCTTCATAGGATTTCTCCCCCAAACGGTCGCTCTTTTGAACTGCGACGCCGTTGCCGCCAAGGCCGCCTGTCATCGAGATATTGAGCGGTCCGTTGATGGTAATCTGCGATGCCTTGTCCTTCAGTGCATCGAGCTGGACGGCATTCGTCAGCGTATTGCCGCCGTCAAGCCCTCGTGTGAGGATATTGATTCCCTTCGCCGCACTTACGATGAGATCCGTTCCCTTGGCATAGATTCCCGTCGGATTTCCCACGGTATTTTCCACCTGCAGCTGCAGGAGATTTTTCTTCGCACTGATATTGAGGCGCTTGCCGCCGGTTGCAGAAATAGCCGCAAGCACATTCGTCGATTTGTCGCCGATCTTGTCTTTTCCGATGCTGACAACGGTATCGCCGTCCCAGCTCTGCCGCGTCGTGACCGTATCGGTGTATACGGCATTGTCTTTCCAGACGGCATTCTCATTGAGTGCCGCTGCGGTCGTCGTTCCGCCCAGTTCCGCCGGCAGCGTCATGACGACAGATGCCGTATTGCCGTAGACCCAGTCCGGCTCGATCATCGTGATCTTGTTGAAGCGGCTGAATGCCTTGTTCTCGGAGAAATCCTTCGCCTGCCATATATGTTTCGCCACATCATCGCCGTCCGTATAGGCCTGCAGGGTATCGCCGAGTTCGAGCCAGAGACGCTTCGTATAGTATTCGGCGTTGAGCTTGCCGAACCAGCCCTCCTGTTCGTGCGCAACGGCAATCTCCGTCCAATCGTCGGGATGTTCCGACATCAGGTTGGACATGGTCGTCTGGTAGACATGCGCATTGATCTGGCTGCCGCTCGGGCTGAGGTTGTACGTCATGACGTAGGCAGTACCGTTCGGCAGGATCTTCAGATCGCGCATATCCTCGCCGGTTCCCTTGACATGCTCTGGAATCGAGGCGCGGCGCTGCTCCGTGCCCAGGATGCGCCCCGTATTCTGATCGATCTTAGCGATATTGAGCGCCGTATAGTGGGTATTTCCCGTCCCGTTATAGTGCTGATAGCCGCCGATGCAGGAAATAAGGATATGGTCGTTGAACTTATTGAGCCTGCCCTGATCGATGTTGCGGCTGATGCGCGTATAGCTTCCGAACTTCAGACTGCCATCGTCCTGGATGTCGTACTGCATCAGGAAGCCGTCGTCGTAGGGATCGTAGCCCGCGAGCGGGTTGACGGACGCCGCCACATAGAGCCTGCGCCCATCGACAAGCAAAGCTTCACCGTGTACCTGCGCTTTCGCCGGATCGCCCGTGTAGATTTTGCCCTTTTCGCCTTTTGGATCCTCGTCGAGGTTCTGAAACGTCTCGGTGAAGTTATAGCCACAGTACTGCTTGATGTCATTCTTGAGATTGACGACAGCTGTTTTGTTTTCCATCAATCGCTTGCCGCTTTGGCGAAAGACGCCAATCTGTCCCATATCATAGCCGGTCATATAGATATGCTCGTCACTAGCCGCCGCCGCATGCATATTCGGCACAGTTTCCGTCTTCCCGCTCGCCACGCTCGCCGCCGCGCCTGCGGAATTCGGATCGATGAGAGCGGTGTTCTCAAGCTCCGTCGTGCTGTAGGTGTACTGTCGCAACAGGAGCATGCTCTTGCCCTTCTGATGGAAACCGAAGGAGGCAGGGTCGCGGTTGAGGTTCTTCAGCACCCCTGCCTGTGGCGCCGCATCGACCTCCGTCGTTACGCGCGAGCCAGTGACCGCGCCCATCTCGCTATTGCCGTAATCCGAAGGAATCGTCGAAACCAGATTGGCGGCATGCACCGACGAGCCGTAGAGCAGCCCGCCCACGACAAGAGCCGTCAGGCGCAGGCGCCGCGCCTTGCTGAAATACTCCTTCATCTTCTTTCCCTCCCTAGAATTCATAACGGAAGCTCATATAGTAACTGCGTCCCTGCAGCGGGTACTCGATGTTTACCCAGCTCGGGTCGCTCAAGTAGCGCTGTACGCTGTGCACTTTCAGCTTCGACGCCTCATCAAGCACATCGTTGCAGCCAATCGACAGCGTCATATCCTTGCGCGGCGACCACTTGAGACCCACGTTGATCGTCTTCAGCGCAGCTCTCGGCCTGCCGGCAAGTTCTTTTTCCACGGGATTCCTGGTCTGCGGAATGGCATAGTGCGTGTAGTATTGCGAAACATAATGCGCCTCGCCGAAGAAGAGCCATTTCTCCGTCGGGCGATAGGTCAGACGGATATTGCCCTCCCATCTTGGCTGGTAGGTCGGACGCACTTCGAACCAGTCGTAATGGACCCCCGGAGAGGAATCCCTGCGCTGCGCCGCTATGTTGAGATGCGTGCCTTCGATATCGAGATCAAACTTCTTCCAGTGGAAATTCGTCTGCAGCTCAATGCCGTGTGCCTTACCGCGCATGTCGTTGAAGTAGGAGCTGTAGTTGAGCCCCGCGCGGTAGAGGTAGAGCATCCGCTGCGTGTCGCGCCAGAAATAGGTGAGCGTTGTTCGATTGTCCGAGCCAAGGAACTTGCCGTCCCATATGACACTGAGATCGAACTGCTTGCCGTATTCTGGCTGCGGAAATTTGGCGCCGCTCCCCTTATAGTCCATCGGTGCCGGCATGATGCCCGCGCCGTCGCCCGCGATCTCATACATGTTGAGCAGGCGGAAGTAGGTGCCGCCCGTCATGCGCATCGTAAAGTGGTCGTTGAACTCCTTCTTGAGTGCGAGCTGCCACGTCACCTTGGAATCGACCTGACTGTCCTTCGGATGAACCCAACGGTACGTTTTGAGAGGGTTAAAGCGTCCAAACTGACTGTAGCCAATGATCTGCGAGCGGTTGTAGCGGACGGCGGGTGTCAGCTGCCACGTCTTCTTTTTATCGAGCGTGATCGTATCCTGCAGCTGCACATTGAAGATGTTCTGATCGAACTGGTTGCGCATCTGCGCCCAGAGATTCCCAATGCCCGCCTGCACATCGTCGATGACCTCATCAAGTCCGTCGCCGTCGATATTCATGCGCTCATGCGAGTAGTTCATCTGGAAGTCGAGCATGTTGTTTTTGCTGAGCTCGTAGGTGCCGTCTATCTGCACATTGTATTTCTTCGAACGATAGCGGCTCCACTCCCGCATGGGAATCTTAATCATATAGCGCAGACCGTCGTGAATATTCTCGGCACGGTAATCCTTGCTCTGGCTTAGATAGTCAATCATCCAACCCCATTCATAGCGTTTCCCTATATAGCGTCGCTGTACGAGCAGCTCCGCTGCACTGATTTTTTGATGCCGCTTGTCGTATTTATAGAGATCGTATTTATCCACGAGAAGCCCCGGCTGAATCATATCGAAATAGCTTCGATAATCAACCCAGAGGCTGTCCGGCAGATGTCGATCGACAGTCTTGTATGTTCCCTTGATCATCCAGTCATCATTCTGCCATTTGACGAGAAGATCCGAATTGCTGTAGTCGTTGTATTTACGGCGGCGCTCGGGATCGTCGGCGGCTGTCACCAAGCGACCGCCGTTGTCTTCGAGCCACTGGATACAGTCATCTACATTCTGCTGCCATGCACCGGCACCATGCAAAGCATCATATGCCGCCCTTTCTGCCGGTGTCATAGCGAGGTAGCCTTGCAGCTCGGCTCGTGTCTCCATAATCAGCCGTCCATCTCCGGTATTCGTATAGAACTGATCCGCCGCATAGCTGTGATAGGGGAAGTCGCCGTCACGCGACTCGTGGTTGAATCCGAAAAGCAGGCTGCCTTTGCCGACAGGCGCCGTAACCTCGACCGATGCTTTCTTCCCGCCGAACGAGCTCGGCCCGATCTCGGCAGAGCCGTGTGCACCCGTCGGCTTCTTCGTCACGACGTTGATCACACCGCCGATAAAGGTGCCCGCAAAGCGTGCGGGAATGTAGCCGCGGTAGACCTCAATGCGTTCGACGTTGCTGACAGGGATCGTCGAGATATCGACCGCCGCATCGCCGCCGAGGTTTGTCAGCACACCGTCGACGAAGACTCCGACCTGCGCTGCCGTCGAGCCGCGTACGGTTACGGTCGTATACTGCCCCTTGCCCTGCACCTCACGCACATGCACGCCTGGCACCATTTTCAGAAAGTCCGGCAGGGTTTTCTGCTCGCCCTTGAACTCCTCAGGGCGGATGACGGTTACGGTGCCGGGGGAGAGAGTCTCCTCCCATACGGGGCGTTTTGCCTGAACCGTAACATCCTGCGTTGTATATACGCCCTGTGCATCCGACGTCTGTCCCGACTCTGCTGCGAATGCGGGCTGTCCTGTCGCAGCGGCGAGCAGCATCCAGAGAACACCCGAGACCATCCTTTTGCTTACTTGCTTTGACATAAAAGAGCCTCCGTTCTTCTTTGCCGACCGACCGTATGCCGGCGTATCTTCAAAAGATGTGGACAATCCCCGTGCCATGCTTCCCTTCACTCCACGAAAAAATCCGCCTGTACCAACGACCATAGTCAGGCGGATGAACATCCGCAGAAATCAGAAATCCGGCAGAATATATTCCTGCCGGAGGTACGTCTGTATTTCATCTTGGACGTAATCCCCTCCCCATCGCTCGCAGGTACTGATTCTTGAAACAATTCAAAAATCAACGGTGATGTTGAAACAGGCAAGTCTCCTGGCTTAGATTCATCGCCGCGTCAAACCTTCCCGGATCTCTCCAGTGGCATATTTTGACGGGCTCCTCTTACAGTGGCGGG
This sequence comes from Selenomonas sp. oral taxon 137 str. F0430, assembly GCF_000183625.1. NCBI lineage: Bacteria > Bacillati > Bacillota > Negativicutes > Selenomonadales > Selenomonadaceae > Selenomonas > Selenomonas sp. oral taxon 137. The sequence continues at coordinate 248,967 of NZ_AENV01000005.1, read as the reverse complement.
ACCGCTCCGGCTTTGACCGGATTCCTTTTGAAGTCTTGCGACACCTATTCCCTATCATATGCAATTTTTATGTTTATATTAGCATTATTGTTTTTTTTTGTCAATAAGAGTTTTCAGGTTGCATTCATATTTAACGATAATAAAATACTTTATAATAAATAAGCAGGAAATCCGGCTGCGCAACAGCTAAATTTCCTGCTTCATTTCATGTACTGTAAGCTGCGCTGCAAACCCTAACACCCGAGATCGTCCGCCCCATTTTTGGCAATAAAATACCGGCGGAAAGCTGAACCTCTCCTAAATGCTGAAGTACGTAAAGCGCATACTTTACATAAATAACAGACCTCAGTCGGTACCCCGGCTTAGGATCGTCGCCCATTCATCCCTTTGTAAGAGGACTACGATGAATAAACTCCCCTTCACGGCTGCGCTACAGCGTTGAAATCACATCAAACTTCCCCGTAAAGCTTTGCAGCAAGTCACAAAACACCTGATGTCCTTATTCAATTTTTACGATAAATAATATTCGGTAAATCCCTCCCATTATATATAAATCTATCTTATTCTACCATAACGGTAAAGTAATTTCAACCCAATTATAAATTTTTACATACAATTCGTCAAGCCATATACTTCATTTCTCCACGCGCACACGATCCATCTCCGTACCGTCAGGCAGGAAGCACGCGATCTCAATGCCGGTCGCGCCGACCTCCATCGTGAGGTAGTTGTCGGTCTCGGGCTGCGGGAGCGTCACATCGTCCATCGCATGATCCAGCCACAGATTCGGATAGCGGACGTTGCCCGCGACACCCGTGAGGATGTAGAGCGGCCCCCTTTTGTCCGGCTGCTTTGCGAATCCGTAGATATGCCCGCGATTGGGATAGGTGTGCAAGTGCGCCGTATATACGATGTCTATGCCCAGTTCGTCAAACAGCGGCATCCATAGGTTCCCGTCCTCGCTGAATCCCTCCGTGCGCTCGGGACGCCCGTTGATGCGGTATTGCAGGACATCTTTGTGCATCATGACGATGTTCCACTTGTTCCGATGCGCTGCCATGTCGCGGCGGATCCATGCCTGCTGTTCCTCCACGAGCCCGGGGATAAAGTCGTCAAGCTCCTGCTGCATTGTGTTGAGGACGATGTAATGGACGCTGCCGAAATCAAACGAGTAGTAGTACCGCTCGAACTGCGTGCTGCCGTTCGCGGGCACGTCGAAATAGTGCAGGTACGCCTCCGGCAGGCGCACCTTCCAATCACGGTTATACGTTTCATGATTGCCCATCACGGGGACGAAGGGCAGCGCGTACAGCATGTCGGCGTCAAATCCCTCGAACCACGCCGCCCACTGCGAACGATCCTCTCCGTTGTCCACAAGGTCACCCATGTTGCAGTAGACGGCCGCATCACGGTTGCGCTCCCACGCGCCGCGCGCCACATTCTGCCAGTCCGTATAGTCGCTCGACTGTGAATCCGGGAAGATGATCATTTTATACGGTGCGTCCTCGGCAGGTGCCGCGAGCGGCATCCACGCCGTCGCAGCATCACCGGCGCGCACGCGGTATTCGTACGACGTGCCGGGCGTCAGCTCGTCAATCGCCGCTGCGTATTGATAGACGGTCACGCCGTCGTCTGTAAAGCCCGCATCGCACACATCAAAAGAACGCGTCTCCGTCTGCCCCGCCGTGCGCAGCTCGACGACCTGATCCGCCGCAGGCGTGGGCATCTCCCACATGAGGACGCGCGCACGCCCCGTATCCTGCGTGACGATCTGCCGCAGATAATTTACGCGCAGCTCGGCAAAGAGTTTGCGCTCCGCTGTCTCCACAACCGTGCGCCCGCAGCCCGTCCCCAAAAAGAGCGCGCCGCTCGCAGCGAGAACGCCCGCCGCAGCCGCACCTTTGATAAAGGAGCGCCGACTCAAACGTCGCTCCGTCCGGTTATTTTCTCCCATCATAGTCCCCTTGATTCAGTCAAATATCTGTCTGTCAATATAATCCTAGGAGCGCACTCTAAGTCAATAGTACGCCCTAAATTTTTACCATGGTGCCATACTCCGCCGAACGTTCTCCGCACGCTTTGTTTTCGTTGACATTGGACGCTTTGAGATATATGATATAGGTGTTGTTTTATGTCTGTGCACATGAGCAGGAGGATATGATGATAGAGCGTTATACGCGGCCGGAGATGGGTCGTCTCTGGTCGATCGAGAATGAGTGGCAGACCATCCTGAACGTCGAGATCGCGGCGTGCGAGGCGATGGCGGAGCTGGGCGAGATCCCCGCCGCTGCCGTGGAGAACATCCGCCGTACGGCGAAGTTCGACGTCGCCCGCATCAACGAGATCGAAAAGACGACCGACCACGACATCATCGCCTTCCTCACGAACCTTGAGGAAAATGTCGGCGAGGATTCGAAATACATCCACAAGGGACTGACCTCGAGCGACGTGAAGGACACGGCGTACTGCATCATGATGCGCGATGCCGCGGGGCTGATCCTTACGGGGCTGTGTAAGTTCCGCGAAGTGCTCCGCCGCCGTGCGGACGAGTTCCGCCATACACCGTGTATCGGACGTACGCACGGCATCCATGCGGAGCCTATGACGTTCGGACTCAAGCTCCTCCTCTGGAGCGCAGAGATCGAGCGCGACATTGAGCGTCTGACGCGCGCGCAGGAGATTGTCTCGGTCGGCAAGCTCTCGGGCGCGGTCGGCACCTACTCCAACATCGACATGCGCATCGAGGAGCTGACGTGCAAACGTCTCGGTCTCACGCCCGTCCGTCTCGCAACGCAGGTCATCCAGCGCGACCGCCACGCCGAGCTCGTCACGACGCTTGCGATCATCGCGGGCACGATGGAGAAGATCGCGACCGAAATCCGCAACCTCCAACGCACGGATATCCGCGAGGCGGAGGAGTTCTTCAAGGCGGGACAAAAGGGCTCGTCCGCGATGCCGCACAAGCGCAATCCCATCAATTGCGAGCGCGTCTCGGGCATGGCGCGGCTCGTGCGCGGCAACGCCGTCGCGGCGCTCGAGGACATGACGCTCTGGCATGAGCGCGACATCTCGCACTCCTCCGTCGAGCGCGTCATCCTGCCGGACAGCACGATCAACGTGGACTACTGCCTCGCAAAGCTGACAAACATCGTCGACAAGCTCCTCGTCTATCCCGATGCGATGCTCCACAACATGGGGCGCACGGGCGGGCTCATCTACAGTCAGCGCATCCTCACTGCGCTCGTTAATAAGGGCGTCATGCGCCAGACAGCGTATGTATGGGTGCAGCGCAACGCCATGAAACGCTGGCTCGAGAAAGAGGATTTCCGCACGAATGTCGAGCGGGACGAGGACATCTCCAAGCATCTGACAACACAGGAGATAGACGACTGCTTTGATTATAAGTATTTCCTCCGCAATGTGGATGAAATCTTCAAGCGTTTTGACCTGTAAAGGGAACAGGTTTTGATAAAAAAAGGGGACTGAGCATATGTCAACCATCGTTATCACAGGTACGCAGTGGGGCGACGAGGGAAAGGGAAAGATCGTCGACTATCTCGCGGAGCAGGCGGATACCGTCGTTCGCTATCAGGGCGGCTGCAACGCGGGACACACGGTCGTCGCCGCAGGTGAGGAGTACAAGCTGCGCCTGCTGCCGTCGGGCATTCTCTACAAGGGGACGCATAATATCATCGCGAACGGGGTCGCCTTTGATCCCGAGGTCTGTTTGCAGGAGATGGATGCTCTCGCATCGCGCGGCATCGACGTGTCGCATATCCGCATCTCCGACCGCGCCCATGTAGTCATGCCCTACCACCGCCTGATGGACGGCATCGGCGATGCGCAGCGCGGCGCGGACAAGATCGGCACGACGGGGCGCGGCATCGGCCCCTGCTACATGGATCGCGACGACCGCGTCGGCATCCGCGTCTGTGATCTCATGGACGGCGACGAGTTTGCGAAAAAGCTCAAAAAGAACCTCGCGCGCAAGAACGCTGAGCTCGCGGCGGCATACGACCACGCGCCCCTCGTCTACGAGGAGGTGCTCGCCGAGTACAAGGGCTACGCCGAGCGTCTGCGCCCGCTCGTCACCGACACAATCCCGCTGATCAACGAAGAGATCGCAGAGGGGCGCAAGATCCTCTTTGAGGGCGCACAGGCGACGATGCTCGACATCGACTACGGCACCTATCCGTATGTCACCGCCTCGCATCCCATCTCGGGCGGCGTCACCATCGGCGCGGGCGTTGCGCCGAAGAAGATCGATACGGTCATCGGCGTCGTCAAGGCATACTGCACGCGCGTCGGCGAAGGCCCTTTCCCCACCGAGCAGCTGAACGACATCGGCGAGGAGCTGCGCCGCGCAGGGCACGAGTTCGGCACGGTGACGGGGCGTCCGCGCCGCACGGGCTGGCTCGACGCCGTTGTCGTCCGCCACGCGGGGATGCTCTCGGGCATCGACTACATGGCGGTCACGCGTCTCGATATCCTCGACGGATTTGACGAGATCAAGATCTGCACGGGCTACCGGCACAAGGGCGATGTGCTGAAGGGTGTCCCCGCGAGCCTGAACGTCCTCGCCGAGGTCGAGCCGATCTACGAGACCTTCCCGGGGTGGAAGACCGACATCTCCAGCATCCGCAGCTACGACGCGCTCCCCGAGAACGCGCGCCGCTACCTCACGCGCATGGCTGAGGTCACGGGCATCGCCCTCGGCATCGTCTCCGTCGGTCCCTCGCGCGAGCAGACCATCGTGCTCGCGGAGAAGTTGTTCTAACGACACAGCATATAGAAAAACGGCACAGATCACGCATCACGCGCCTGTGCCGTTTTCGTATGCATTACAAGTTTTTCACATTGTCTAGACGACGACAATCCCCAGCAAGATGGCAAAGAACAGTGAAATGATGGAGAGCAGCCAAAGCCACGGCATACAGAACCGCAGGAGATCCTTGATGGAGATACCTGCGAGGCCGCAGCAGAGGAAGGTCGTCGCCGCGTGCGGCGTGACGAGGACGGCAAAGTTCTTGCCGATCAGCATAGCGTGCGACATGTTTTCGGGAGAGATGCCGTACTGCTCGCCGACGCCGATCGCAAGCGGCAGGAGGCCGAAGAAATACGGACTCGTGCCGAGCATCATACCAATCGGCACGGCGAATATTCCCATGACGATATGGAAGTACGGCCCGAGGAATCCCGGGATGATCATGACGAGCGTCTCGGCCATCGCCTCGAGCATCTTGCTGCCCGTCAATACGCCGAGGAACACGCCTGACGCGAGGAGGATCATCGGCACGCCGAGCGCCTCACCCGCATGTGCGCGAATACGCGCCCCCTGCATCTTCGGATCGGGGAAGTTCACGATAAGAGCAATGGAAAGCCCGATCATGAAGGCGGCATACAGCTGAATCTTCGTAAAGCAAAGCAGTGCGATGACACCGACCGTGAGTAGGAGATTGAACCAGAAGAGTTTCGGGCGCTTGAGCGCCGCCGCTTCCTCCGCGGTGACCTGCTTCGCGGACGAGGCGTCCTCATCGAGCTGCGCCGCCTTGCCCGTCGGCACGGCGCCCGCGCCGCGCCGTTTTTCCAGAATGCCCATAAAGGCGGCGAAGACGAGCACCATGCCGATGCCGACGATTTGCAGTGGGATCAGCGTGTGCCAGAGTGCATTGACGTCCGTATCGAGGATCACTCCGACGCGTGCGACGGGACCGCCCCACGGCAAGAGGTTCATGATACTCATCGCCGCGCCGATGATGACGCAGAGGACGACAGGACGGATATGCAGTCGTTTGTAGATTGGCAGCATCGCGGGGATCGTCACGAGCAGCGTTGCGGCGAGCGCGCCGTCGAGATGGGCGATCGTGGCGATGCACGCCGTCGCCACCGTGACGAGAACGACGTTCGATCCCGCGTGTTTTACGAGGAAGTCGACGAGCGGATCGAACAGCCCGACCTCCGACATGATGGAGAAATAGACGATGGAGAAGATAAAGAGCACGGCGACCGGCATGGTCGTCGTTACGCCGCTCTTGACGAACTCTGCAATCTGCGCAAAATCAAAGCCGCAGACAATGGCGCAGACGATCGGCACGATGACAAATACCGGCGTCGGATGCGCCTTCGTTTGGAGCAGGCAGTAGATGATCAGAAAAATCATGACAAAGCCGGTGATGGCCAACAGCATAAAAGTCCCTCCTTTTGCGTATTTCATCAGCACGCGGAAACATTATCCGTCCGCGCGTTCGAGTGCATAGAGAAAATAAGTGACGGCAAGGAGATCCGCCGATCCGCCCGGACTGATCCACTTGCGAATGAAGTCCTCGTCCATCTGCAGGATTGCCGCGCGGCCTTCGGGTGCCGCCATTCCGCCGAGCGCTTCGGCGCGGCGCGCTGTCGCCTGCACTTCGTGCAGGACACCGAGGTGGTGGCGGCTGAGGATATTCGTATCATCATTAAGTGTGATGAGCGTAACGAGAACGTCGACGAGTGCGTCGTTCATGGGCAGCCCCTGATCCATCAGTGCGCGATAGAGCGGCAGGGCGATACGGCGCACAAGAGGGAACCCTGCCTCTGCTGTCCCGCGCGCGCCCGTCGCACCGCAGGCGAGATACGCCGCGTCTCCTTTTGTCTCGGGAGCGCAAGCATCCAGACCATCGAAGTGGCGGCGGCAGATCCCCGCACAGATCTCCTGAACGAGATCAAGCACACACTCCGCCGTGCATTTTTTACCCCGCCGCAGCGCCAGCCCCGCAGCGCCAAGGAGCACGCCGAAGCTAAAGATCGCCCCCTTGTGTGTGTTGACGCCGCCGGTACGTGCAAACATCGCGCGCTCCGCCTCCAAACCGACGCGCCGGAGCGACGTAAGCAGCGCGGGTGCGTCGGTCGTATGCTCTATGCCCGTGCGGACGAAGACGGGCAAGAACGGTGCGATCGCCGCCGCCGAGATCTGAAAGGTAAAGAAGTCCATATCTGCATGTGCACCGCAGTTCGCGCGGTCGACAAGCCCGGGTTTCGGCGTCGCCGCCGCCTCCACGAGCAGAGCCTCGAGCGCGAATGATGCGATGTACGCGGCTCGATCCATCCTTTCGTCACCTCACTCCCTTGCATCGTGAAAATTGATCCGGCAGGCGCCGCGGGGGTGTCTCGCTCCCCTCCGGGCACGATTCCCGAGGGCATTCCCCACCGACCGATCCTTAGATCTGCAGCGGCTTGATTTTACGTACGACATCGAGGATCGTTCCGTCTCGCGCCTCGAGCACGGCGATGACCCGGTCTTCCCATTCGAGTTCGTCAGGCGTGCCGACAAGGCTGTATGCCTTTTCCTGCAGCGCCTCGATCGTCGTATGCGCGATGCCCGCCGCGTCAAGACATGCGACGAGATCTCTGCGCATGGGGTTGACCGCAATGCCATAATCTGTCACGACAACGTCCACACAATCGCCCGGTGTTGTCACCGTAACGACTTTCTTGCAGACGGTCGCCATGCGCCCGCGTACGAGCGGCGTGACGATGATGCAGCATTTGCTCCCCGCGGCCGTATCCGGGTGTCCGCCCGGAGCGCCGCGCAGCACGCCGTCCGAGCCGGTCAGCACATTGACGTTGAAGTCCGTATCGACTTCGAGCGCCGCGAGCACGACGAAATCCAGCTTGTTCACATACGCGCCCTTATTCGCGGGGTTCGCATACTCGCTTGTAGAGATCTCAAGGTGTTTGTCCGGATGAGCGGCGAGATGTTCGATTGCCTTTGTGTCAAAATCCTGGGTATCGAGGAGTCTCCGCACGAGCCCCTTGTCCATGAGATCGCAGATCGTTGCCCCCATACCGCCGAGCGCAAAGCCCATCACAATGCCGCGTTCGCGCATATAGGTCTCGAGATAGCGGTTGACTGCGAGCGAAGGGCCGCCGACACCGGTTTGGAAGGAAAATCCGTCCTTAAAATACGGGGTTGCGGCGATGATCTTCGCACAGTTCTCCGCCATCATCAGATTGCGCGGATCCTCCGTGACGCGCGCTTCTTTCGTGCCGATTTTTTTCGGATCGCCGATCTCCTCTACAACCACGACATAGTCCACGTCGATCGCCGCGATCGGCGCGGGCGAATTGGGAAACGGGACGAGCGTATCCGTGACGACGACGACGTGATCGGCATAGCGCGAATCAGCGACCGCATAGCCGAGTGTTCCGCAGTTGTTCTTTCCGCCCGTGCCGTTCGCGTTGCCGTAGTCATCAGCCGCAGACGCCGCGATAAAGCTGATATCGATCGTAAGCTCGCCTGTCTCAATCGCACGCGGGCGCCCGCCGTGACTGCGGATGATCGCAGGCGTCTTGAGCTTGCCGGCGGAAATCACCTCGCCGATGCGGCCGCGTACACCGGAGGACTGAACACCAATGATCTTCCCCTGCTCGATGTAGTCCGCGAGGAGATCCTGCGCGCTGCCGAGCGAAGTTGTTGCAACGGTGAGATCCTTCAGCCCCATCTCCTCCACGAGTACCTTCATGACCATGCTCGTCACATAGTCACCGTTGCGGAAGGAATGATGGAACGAGACGGTCATGCCGTCGCGCGCGCCGCATTTCTCACACGCCTCGCGGATCGAAGCGACGACCTTCGACGCCTGCGGCCGCTCCGCTCGGCGCACGCGCGGCCCGGCCTTGCGGAAATATTGACCGTCCTTATGATATTTCCCCCGGTAAACCTCTTTGCCGTCCGTCAGAAGTGTGTCCGGAATTTCTCTGCCCACTGCGTTTTTCATCAAATCGCCTCCTTTACAAATCGCCGTGATAGACGCCGCATGCCTTCGCGAGCGCGATGATGCGCTGTGCATCCTCAATGAAGGGAATATCGACCATTTTCCCGTTGACCGTATAGACGCCGACGCCCTGCTTCGACTGCTCCTCATAGCTGCGGACGTAGAGCTCCGCCGTTGCGATCTCTGCGGGCGTGGGCGCGAAGGTCTCGTGCACATAGGCGATCTGACGCGGATTGATGAGACTCTTGCCGTCAAATCCCATCTCGTGATCGAGCCGCACCTCCGCGCGGAAGCCCTCCTCGTCGTCGAGCGCCGTGAACACAGTATCAAAGCACTGGATGCCCGCCGCGCGCGCCGCGAGAAGCATGAGGCTGCGCGCCGTGTTGATCTCGACACCGCCGGGCACGGGACGGACGTGCATGCTTTTCCGGAAATCGCCGCCCGAGATCGCGACGCCGAGCATGCGCTCCGACGCCGTGCAGATCTCGGCCGCGTTGAGAATGCCTTTCGGGCTTTCGAGCGCCGCCATGAGGAGCGTACGGCCGGTCTCGACGCCAAACTCCTCCTCGGCCGCGCGCACATGTTCCTCGACAAGGCGCACGTCCGCCGCGCTCTCGCATTTCGCGATGCGCACGCCGTCCGCGCCGGCCGCGACGCTCACGCGGACGTCCTCCTGCCAGTGCGGCGTCTCCAGCCCGTTCATGCGCACAAGCACCTCGGTATCGCCGTAATCGACGCTTTTGAGCGCATGGTAGAGCGAGAACCGCGCCGCGTCCTTCTGGTTCTCGGCGACTGCGTCCTCCAAATCGAGAATAATGCTGTCGACGCCGTAAATATAAGCGTCCTTGATGAGTCCCGGCTTCTGCGCATTCATGAAGAGCATCGTGCGGCGCAGCCGGAACCGCTGCGGTTTCGGTCTTGGGATCATCTGACGACACCTCCCCACGGAACGTCTCTGGCCGATGCTTCTGCGCTGCGGAATACGGCGCACTCCACGCGTGCCTTGATCGTGCAGTCGAGAGCGCCCTTATCGACGACCTGCACGCGCGCCGCTGTGACGCCGAGACGTTCCAGTGTTGCAAGAACCGTACGACGAATCGCGCGCCCGTATTGATTCATGACGCTGCTCTCGACGGTCAGCTCGATGCCGTCCGTCCCCGGTGCAACCGTGACCTGCGCATCGCTCGACTCAAGTGTACCGGCGATTGCAGATTTCTGAATCTCCATCGCATTTCCTCCTTTCATTTATGATACCATTAAACCACGAATTCCCCGTGCTTGTAAAAGTTCTCTTTTTCTGTTCACGCCATTCCCTTTTGGAATGTTTCTATGGTGTTTTGTCAGTACGAGCGGTATAATGAAGAAAAATACGAAGACATCTGCCCTGCAGAATGCACTGCATCTGGGCCGAAGACCATCGCGTCATGCCGCCGAAGAGAGGGAGTCGTATGGATGTTCAGGATTTCAGTCTGCTCGTGACACTTGCGCGCACGCGCAATATCACGCATGCGGCAGAGGAGCTTTTCATCACTCAGTCGTCGGTTTCTAAACGAGTGCGACATATTGAGAAGGAACTTGGCATCGTTCTCCTCCTGCGTTCGCGGCAGGGCATCCAGTTTACGCCCGCGGGCGAAATCGTCCTCGCGCACGCGCGTACCGTCCTCCACGAAGTCAACACGATGCACCGCGCGCTCAAAGATCGACAGGGCGTTGTGTCCGGCACGCTGCGTGTCGGCGTCTCGATCAACTATGCCGTGTACCGCCTGCCCGCACGACTGCATCTTTACCGGAGCCGCTATCCGCTCGTACAGACGCAGTTCGTCACGTGCTCGAGCCAAGATGTCTTTTCACGGTTCCTCGCGGGAAAGGACGAGGTCGCTATCCTGCGCGGCGAGCACTCCGACTGGATCGGTCCGCGCATGTTCCTGGGGCGCGAACCGATCTGCGTCATCACAAGCAAGGAGGATGCGAGCCGCCCGCTGCGCGAATTCAGCCAGGTCACACGCCATACGGACACCGAGATGGCGCGCGACATCACCCAGTGGATGAAAGAAAACCGCATTCCCCCGGCAAAAAGCCATATCGCCGCGAACAGCACAGCCACCTGCATGGAGATGGTACGACAGGGACTCGGCTGGAGCATCGTGCCGCAGATCTGCCTTGCGCAGTTCGACGGCTGCGTTCGCCCGATGTACTTTGCCGACGGCACGCCGCTCATGCGCGCCACCTACCTCTTTTACACCGCACAGGCGGAGGAGCTTCCGCAGGTGCGCGCCTTCATCGACATGTTCCGCTGATCCGCAAAGGAGTCCGATATGTCCGACATCTCCGTGATCTATCCCTCCGACCGTGCAGGGATCGCCGCCGTCCGCGCCCTTCTCGCAAAAGAGGGTCTGCGTCTCGACCCGCGGCTCGACTACACATGCGCCGTCTATGACGGGCACCGCGCCGTCATCGCGACGGGCAGCTGCGCGGGAAATACACTGCGCTGTCTCGCCGTGGACGCTGCCCGGCAAGGCGAAGGACTGCTGAACGCACTGCTGACCCATCTCCTCGACGTGCAGCAGGCACGCGGCAACAGCCCCGTCTTTCTCTATACCAAATGTGCATCCGCCCAATTCTTCGGCGACCTCGGCTTTTACGAGATCGCGCGCGTGCCGGATCACGTTGTCTTTATGGAAAACACCCGCTGGGGCTTCTCCGATTACCTGAAAAAATTACGGGCGGAAACGCCTGCGGGGGATGCGGCGCGCATCGCCGCCATCGTCATGAACGCGAACCCCTTTACCCTCGGGCACCAATATCTCGCGGAGCACGCCGCACAGGAGAACGACCGCGTGCACCTCTTCATCGTCAGCGAGGACGCGAGTTTTTTCCCGCACGATGTGCGCGTCCGACTCGTACGAGAAGGAACCGCACACCTGTCGAACGTCGTTCTGCATGAGAGCGGCTCGTATATCGTCAGTCAAGCGACCTTCCCGAGCTATTTCCAAAAAGACGAAGACGATGCGATCCGCGGGCACGCACAGCTGGATCTCGCCGTCTTTACAAAAATCGCCGCGGCGCTCCGCATCACGCGCCGCTATGTCGGAGCGGAGCGCGCAAGCCGCGTGACGAGCCTTTACAACGAGACCATGCGGACGCTCCTGCCGCAGGCGGGCATTGCATGCGAAATCATTCCGCGCAAAGAATACGCAGGGATGCCTATCAGCGCGTCCACTGTGCGCCGCTGTATTAAGGACGATGACCTTTCCGCGCTGGCCGCGCTCGTTCCGCCGTCCACCCTTGCCTATCTGCGATCGGAGGAGAGCGCCCCCGTGCGCCGCGCCATCGCGAAGGCGGAGGATGTCGTACATTACTGAAACCGCGCGCGGCACGTCCATACGCCGATCAGAGAAAGGAACGCCTATGCTGCACGGCACCCCCGTTGATCTCACCGCTATGCTCGCCGCACGCGAAGCGCGCGCCCTGCGTCAGCGGGATCTCTTGGCGCGCTTTCATGCGCCGCTGCTCTCGTACACGCTCAACATCCCCGGCCCCGTCAAGACCTCCGCAGACATTCGCCGCGCCTTTGACGCGGGGCTCGACGCACTCACCGCAGCGCTGGCGAAGCGAAACATCCCGTGCATCGCGCGGGAAGAGCGGCACGAGGCGACAGGCGACGAAGCCATACTCGCGCTCCGCGCCGCCCCCGAAGAAATCAAGTCTATTGCCGTGACCTTGGAGGAGACGCACCCGCTCGGCAGACTGTTCGACATGGATGTCCTCGATGCGGCGGGCGAAAAAATCACGCGACGCGTCCCGCGCCGCTGTCTCCTCTGCGGCAGACAGGCGCAGGACTGCGCGCGCAGCCGCCGCCACAGCGTCGCGCAGCTGCAGGAAGTGGTCGAACGCCTCCTCCGCACAGACTATGAAATGCCTCCGCCCGCGTGAGCGTCATACGGCTCAGCAGTCTTTCCGGCGCATCATCCCCCGTCTAAACAAAAAGAACCGCTCCGTACCGAGTTTCAAATCGCGTCGGTACAGAGCGGCTCTTTTATGATATGTTGATTTTATCGTATCACAGCGTCCCCAATAATCCCGCTTCCTCGAAAAACGCCCGATAATACTCCGCCTTCTTCTCGAGCTTCATCGGATAGGCGCGCGAGGTGGACGGCAGGCGCGTGACGAGGAGGTCGCGGGCGCCGCAGCGTGCGGAGATCGTCGTGCCCGTCTTGACGTCCTTTGCCTTGACCTCGGCGTCGAGCAGGGAGAGCAATATCTCCGTCGCCTTCCCGCCCGTCGTGCAGATGCGGCGGCATTCGGGAATGTCGCCGAGCACCGCAGCGATGTCGACGGTCTCGACGACGTCGAGGTAGGCGTCGGATGCGTTGCCGTGCCGGCGAATGGCGCGCTTCACCGTCGGGCAGGAGGCAATGCCCTCCTCCATGAGGAATGCCTTGATGCGGTCGGCGTCAAACGCCTTTGCCTCCGGCACCTGAAAGTGCTGCACGTCTCCGAAGAATACGAGCCCGTAGACGCGCCACATGTCGTTTTGAAAGTTCGGGTAGTGGAACGCCATCGCGCGCTTCTCCGCGCTTGGCGGGAAGCTCCCCATCATCATGACCGTCGCACGGGGCGGCAGAAACGGCGGAAAGGGGCGCAGTTCTATTTCCTGTATGCTGTTTTCCATCCGATTCCTCCTAAAGAAATAACCGCCCATCCGGACAATGAGCGGTTGTTTTAAGTAAAAGCAAGCGATTCTTGGAAAGATGCCGCCCGAGGGGCGTTCTTTCTATACCCATTGTAACAGCTTGTTCATCATCTCGCAAGTCCAAAATACCGTATTGCATCCAATACAGACGTTCGCTATAATATCATAGGAACGTTCCCCGGACTTGGCGGTATCTTTCCCCCGAAAGGGGGTGGTAGGTATGACCATAGTGAATGCGATTGTATTGCTCATCGCAGCGACCGGTTACCTACTAGTTCTTACAAAGAAATAACCGCCCATCTCCACAATGTGCGGTTAATATAAAATAAACGCTTAATTTTGGAAATATGCCGCCCGAGGGGCGTTCTTTCTGTTCTCATTATAACAGCTTACGCGTCTCCTGACAAGCACAAAAATACGCTGCTCATATTAGAGCAGTCCGAGCGCGCGCTGTACGATGATGGACGTTCCCGCGACAGCGATCCAGCAGACGAGCCCGAGGGCGAGCGGCCGCAGCCCGTTCTTTACGAGCGATGCGAGGTCGGTGTTCAGCCCGATGGCGCTCATCGCCATGACGATGGCAAACTTACCCAGCGCGCCGAGTCCGTGCGACACCTCCGCCGGCAGGACGCCCGTCGTATTCACGATGCAGGCGAGGACAAAGTAGAGGACGAACATCGGGAAGATGCGCCGCAGGGAGAACCCCTCGCCCGTCTCCTTCGCGCGGCGCGAAACGAGCAGCGCAAAGAAGAGACAGACCGGCACGATCATCAGCGTACGCGTGAGTTTCACGATGGTCGCGTACGCGCCCGCCTCGTGACTGTACGCGTAGCCCGCCGCAACAACGGACGAGGTGTCGTTGATGGCGGTGCCCGCCCACATGCCGAATCCCGCGTCCGTCATGCCCCAGCTGTGCCCGATGGCGGGGAAAATAAAGACCGCGAGCACATTAAAGAGGAAAATCGTCGCAATCGAAATCACGACGTCCCGATCCTTCGCCCCGATGACGGGCGCAACGGCGGCAATCGCAGAGCCGCCGCAGATGGCGGTGCCCGCCCCGACGAGCGACGTCATATCGCGGTCGAGTCCGAGCGCTTTCCCCATGAGAAACGCCGCGCCGAACGCCGCGATCAATGTGAATATCATGACGTAGAGCGACTGCGCCCCCACCTCGGCGACGTGAAAGAGATTCATCTCAAAGCCAAGCAGGATGATGGCATACTGCAAAATCTTCTTGCCCGTAAAGCGAATGCCGCTCTCCACCGACTTCGGACGGCGGCGCCGCGCAAACAGCATCCCGATGAGGATGCCGAACACGGGACCGCCGACGATGGGGAAATAGCCACCGAGTACATAGGCGGCAATCGCAAAAATGAGCGTGTAGAGGATGCCCTTCAGATCTTCCCGTTTCATCCAAAATCCTTTCTATCGAGGAACACCGTCACGAAAGCAGCTCCGCCCACTCCTTCTCGCGAAATCCCGTGAGAATCCCCTTCGGCGTGATGATCAGGGGACGCTTGACGAGCATCCCGTCCGTGGCGAGCAGTGCGTACTGCTCCTCCTCCGTCATCGCGGGCAGCTTGTCCTTCAGCCCGAGTTCCTTGTATTTCAGTCCGCTCGTGTTGAAAAACCGCTTCAGCGGCAGCCCGCTGCGCTCATGCCACGCGCGCAGTTCGTCTGCCGTCGGCGGCTCCGCCTTGATGTCGCGCATCGGTGCGCCGCAGCCATGCGCCCGCAGGAACTTCTCCGCCTTTTGGCAGGTCGAGCACTTCGGGTAGCCGATGAATAGAATATCCTTTGTCATATGATGTTCCTCCCTCATACTTACATATCTTCGGCGCGGGCGATACGATGCAGTATCGTTCCTGCCAGTTCCTTCGCCCTAGCAAAATCTTCTTCCGTGAGCACGATCAATACATAGTTGTCGCTGCCGACATCCTGCGCCGCAAGTACATAGCCGCGCCACGCGTCATTCAGGGCTTTGCACCACTGCTCTATATTTTCGGTCTCACCAAGCATATCTTCATGGATTGCGACCGGCAGACCTGCGGTCAATTGCTTTACGGCAGAGAGAAAATCGGCTTTTCCACTTTTGGCGTCAAGCGCAGTCGCCCTTCCTCTTCGCAGCAGTTCTTCAGAAAGCCGCATCCATGCGGTTTCGATCTCCTCCGGGTCTGCCTTCCCAATGAATTGCTTGGCATACCCCGCATCGCCCGTCAGCAGCTCCGCTAAGGCGGCAAAGGACGCCGCGCGTTTTTCCGCATCGTTCTCCGGGACTTCAACGTATGTGCCGGATTCGGGAAGCCGGCGATCCTTCACGAAATTTCGCATCATCCGCACGGCATCTTCATAGCGCAAGTCGGTGATCCGATATTTTTTATCCCGGACGTCCAGATATAAATCCACACGCTCTTGACGTGCCCCGACAACCGCTTGCATCAGCGTGCAGCCGCCGATCTCATGCGGTGGACGTATCTCCGTATACATGATATGTCCATCCCGCATCGCGCGGAGCGAATTATCGATGCCCGTGATATGGAAGCCGCTGCGGTCATAGATCGGGCTTTTTATGTGCCAGTCTTCATAGGTATGAAATACTTTTTCCTGAATCAGGTGATAGAAATTCATCGTAACCACACTGCCCTTTACGCGCGCTCATCGGCAATTGAAATATATCGCCGCTTCCACTTCATTATACAAGCACGGAAAAATTTTTCAACTTTTTCTTTTTGACCTATTGACTTTTTGACTTTTCGTTGTATAATAACAATCAGAAGGCGGGCGATGAAGAAAGCCCCCCTTCCAAAACAGACAGTGAACGGCGCGCGGCTCTCCAAACGGTACGCGCACCGGAATAAAGCACAACGAGGAGTTGATCATCATGTTTGGATTGGTACCTTTTTCCGGGCGGCGCGGACTCAGCCGCAATGACAGCGCGAATCCCTTCGCACTTTTTGACGCGATGCGCGATTCCTTCTTCCACGACGGATTCCCCGCGGCGAACTGGGGCGCGGGCTCGTTCAAGGTGGACGTGAAGGATGCGGACGATCACTATGAGCTGACCGCCGACCTGCCGGGCATGGCAAAGGAGGACATCAGCCTCAACTACGAGAACGGCTATCTGACGATCGCCGCCACCCGCAGCGAGTCGAAAGACGAGAAGGATGACGCGGGCAACTACATCCGCCGTGAGCGTCACACGGGCGAGGTGAGCCGCTCGTTCTACATCGACGGCATCGACGACGCGAACATTCACGCGGAGTTCAAGGACGGCGTATTGCAGGTGAACCTGCCCAAAGCCGCCGGCGAAGCGCCGCGCAAGCAGATCGAGATCCACTGACGCGCAGCGTCGTTCCCTGCGAGCGTGCGCGTTATTTCCCATAAGTTCCCATAGTGAAAGACAGACGATCACCTGCCGTTTGGCAGGTGTCTCGTCTGTCTTTTTGTATGCTGTTTTCTGTCGTACGGCAAGGGTACGCAGCAACGCTTTTCAGGTATTTTTCTGCTGCGTCATGCCTTCCTATGTCGGTTCCGTACGCTCCCCGGGTGTTCTTCGCACATGCGCTCCCAATCTGCCGGCGGGATGTCGCTGACTTCTCCCGCGGCACGCGCGAGCGCATAGATCTTCATAACTTCTTCGCCCGCTTCGATCAGCGCGACAGCCTCTTCCAGCGTCGCTCCCACGGCAATACACCCATGGTTTGCAAGGAGCAGCAGATCGCGGTGCGCGATCGCCTCCTCGATGCCGTCCGCAATTGCGGGCGTGCCCGGCTGTCCGTAGGGCAGGCAGGGAATATCCTCAAAGAGAAGCCCAAAGGTGGTGGAGCAGCGCAGACGGATTGACCGACTGCAGAAGGCATAGGCTGTGAGATACGGTGCGTGGACGTGCACGGCGGCACTGCAGTCCGGCCGCGCGTTGAGCGCCGCCCGATGGAGCAAATATTCGCTTGACCGCCTGCAGTTGCCGCCGACCTGTTCATCGCCGCGCATGACGGCGATCATATCGGGCGTAAGCAGGGATTTTCTCTTGCCGGAGGGCGTAATGTAGAGTTTCCCCTCCGTCCGATCCAGCACGGAAATATTCCCTTCCAGGGAGTTTACCAAGCCCTTCTCATCCAGCAGCTTGGCGTAGAACACAACCTCTTCCGCTTTTGTCATGCGCTGTCACCCCACAATATTTCCGTACATCCGGCGTATCCACTTCTTTATTTCGCGATCGCCGCAGAATTTCCTTCTGCGCGCCTGCGCCGGAGTCTCGCGTCAGTCGAACTTTATCCCTGCCCGTAGTACGCATTCTTTCCGTGCTTATTCATTGCCAATCGGCACCCGCGTTAGCCTTTCTCCGCAAAAGCAGCGGCAACCATCTCGGCCAGAAGCATCAGCGGCTGCGGCAGCCACCGGTCTTTCACCGCGAGGATCTGCAGCTCCATGTTCATTTCATAATCCACAACATGAAGGGGGACGACACGATGATCGCAAATCGCATTGGCAACCGTGACGGCCGGTAATATGGATATCCCAAGCCCGGCCGCGACAAAGTCGATGATGGTCTTGCTCGTACCGATTTCGAGCCGATCATATAAAAAAAGCCGGCGCGCGGCCAGATCATCTTCCAGCTGCTTGCGGTAGTTTGTTCCCCGTTCAGTCAGGATCCACGCGGTCTTCGTCAACTCCTCCAGGCGGACAGGACGGTGTGCAAAGGAATTGCCCGGAGCTGCAATAAATTGTATGGGAGACGGCGCATGATACAGGAGGCGTATGTTCGGTATTTCGCTGAACCGATCGAGGAGGATCGCCATATCGATGCCGCCCCGCAGGAGTTCCTGCCGGAGCTGCGGCGCCGTGCTCACATGCACTTGCAGCCGAACATGCGGATACCGCTGCAGGAACGCACCGATGCTGTTCATATAATGCGATGTGGCAATCGTTTCAATAACACCGATGAAAAAGATTCCTTCCGGCTCTGCAGATCCGCGGAACTGTGCCAGGGTCTCTTGTTCCAGGGCAATCATGCGATTTGCATGCCACAAGAAGGCACGCCCGGCACTCGAAAGAGCCACACGGCGTCCCATACGAATAAACAACTCTGTACCAAGTTCCTCCTCCAACAGGCGAATCTGCTGTGTTACCGTTGACTGCGCATAGTTCTGCCGCTGTGCCGCCTCGGTAAAGCTTCCCGTCTCAGCCGCATAAACGAAGGTCTTAATGTTCCGCAGCTCCATAAATCCCCCCTCCTTTCCATCATTTTTTTCGATAAAGAAATTTACTATTCTCAATTTTACTTAAGTATTTCTTTTATGATACCATAAATATAGAAAGACGCAACCGTTATTCTGCCGCTGTATTTCCTGTTTGGAGAAAGGAGCTTTGCCGTGGAAATCATCAAAGCCGTCAACGGCATCTTTTGGGGCTGGCTGATTGCCGGGCTCCTGCTTTCATGCGGTATTTTCTACACGATCCGCCTCGGCGTGCCGCAGGTACGGTACTTCACCCAGCTTGTACCGAATCTCTGGAAGGCCAGCCGCGACGCGACAGGCGTCAGTGCATTCGGCGCGCTCTGCTCGGCCATCGGCAGCGAAGTCGGTGCGGGCAGTCTCGTCGGCGTTGCAACGGCGCTCGCCTCGGGCGGTCCCGGCGCGATCTTTTGGATGTGGGTAACGGCCATCCTCGGTATGCCCATCATGTTCGGTGAGGCGGTACTCGCGCAGATGTTCCGTGTGCGAAACGAGGATGGAACAACGTTTCGCGGAGGTCCCGCATACTACATGAGACGAGGGCTGAACGCCCGCGTGCTCCCCATCCTCTTTTCTGTCTCGGTCATTCTCGGCAACGGCGTCGTTTACTGCATGGTACAGAGCAACTCCATCGCGGGGTCGTTCAGCGGTCAAGCCGCGCTCCCGCCGCTCGGTGTCGGGGCAGTGCTCGTGATCCTTACGGCGCTCGTTATCTTCGGCGGCATCAAACGACTATCCACCGTCGCGTCCTACGTCGTTCCCTTCATGGCATTCGCCTATATCATCCTTGCGCTCATCGTGCTCGTGACGCACGCTGAGTGGATTGCCGATATGCTCCGCCTTATCTTCGACTCCGCATTCGGTATTCAACAGGCGGCGGGCGGGGCGCTCGGCTACACGGTACAGGAGGCATTCCGCTATGGCGTCGCACGAGGGCTGTTCAGCAATGATGCAGGCGCCGGAACGACTCCGTCCATGCACGCGGCGGCGAATGTCAAGCATCCTGTGAACCAAGGGCTTTCCGGAATGCTCGGTGTTTTCGTGACGACGATCATCGTCTGCAGCTGCACGGCATTCTGTATCCTGCTCTCGGGCGCCCTGAACGGTGATCTGAAAGGGATCCAGCTGACACAGGCCGCATTCTCCGCTTCGTTCGGCGATCTCGGCTACTGGCTCGTCGCCGCTGCGATGTTCCTGTTCGGCTATACAACGCTGCTGGCCAATATGTATTACGGTGAGGTGAATACGCGCTACCTCTTCCCGGACAAGGAACATGCCGTAACCGCATATCGCATCTTTGCACTTGCGCTGATCCTTTTCAGCTCTATCGTCCCCGTCACTTCCATGTGGGAGTTCTCCGATCTGTTCGGTGCTCTCATGGTGCTTTTCAACGTTATCGCATTGTTCCGTCTGTCCAAATACGTAGTCTTTGCGCTCAAAGACTACCGGCAGAAGAAGAAAACGACCGATACGCCGCTATGGGACTATGACGCGGACGTCGTCGAACTCTATCGCAGCCGCAGCAACTGAACATGTAAAGGAGTCAACATTATGAAGGATCTCAAAGAAACCTGCCGTCTTGGTCTCATTCAGGCAGCCCCCGTCATGTTCGACAAAGCAGCGTCTCTCAAAAAAGCACTCGAATGGATTGAAAAGGCTGCTGAGAAAGACGCCGAGCTCATCGTATTCCCCGAGCTGTTCCTCCCCGGATACCCCTTCGGCATGACCTTCGGGTTCACCGTTGGCAGCCGCAGCGAGGACGGACGCAAGGATTGGAAACTCTACTATGACAACTCCGTTGTTTGCCCGGGGGCAGAAACCGCCGCCATCGGCGCCGCGGCAAAGAAGCACCATGCCTACATCAGCATCGGTGTCTCTGAACGTGACGATACGACGGGTACACTCTACAATACAAATCTGATGTTCACACCCGACGGTGCGCTTGCCTCCGTCCACCGCAAGCTCAAGCCGACCGGCGCGGAGCGCTTTGTCTGGGGCGACGCGAACCGCGGCTACTTCCCCACGATCGACAGTCCATGGGGGCCGTTGGGAAGCCTCATCTGCTGGGAGAACTATATGCCGCTCGCGCGCGCGGCACTCTACGACCGCGGCGTGAACATCCTCATCGCGCCGAACACGAACGACGTTCCCTCGTGGATCAACACGGTACAGCACATCGGGCTTGAAGGTCGCTGCTACTTCATCAACGCGGACATGGTCTTCACGCGGGACGACTATCCCCGCGCCCGGCTGCACTGCTCCGAGGAGATTGATCGGCTGCCTGAGATTGTCTGCCGGGGCGGCAGCTGCGTGATCGATCCATTCGGCAATTTCTATACCGAGCCCGTCTGGGACAAAGAGGAGCTCATCGTCACGACGCTCGACCTCGGCAAGGCTGCGTCTGCCAAAATGGAGTTTGATCCCTGTGGCCACTACGCACGTCCCGATGTACTCGAACTCAGGATCAACGACAAATAAACTCTGCAGGCGCCAAATTCTGCACAAACGGATGAGGAGAGCAGTATCATGAGAACAGAGCATGATTTCTTGGGCAGTCTTGAGGTACCCGACGATGTGTACTACGGCGTTCAAACGATGCGCGCCATCGAGAATTTCCGCATTACAGGGCAAAAACTTGACCCTGATTTCATCGTGGCACTTGCGCAGGTAAAAAAAGCTGCGGCGCTTGCAAACATGGACACGGGGCGTCTCCCGCATGAGATTGGTGATGTTCTCGTACGCGCTGCCGACGAGGTCATTGCGGGCGAAATGTTCGACCAGTTCCCCGTCGATCCGATTCAGGGCGGTGCCGGCACATCCGTCAACATGAACATGAACGAGGTGCTCTGCAACCGTGCGCTCGAGCTGCGCGGCGAGGAAAAGGGACGCTATGACATCATCTCGCCGAACAATCACGCGAATATGGCGCAGTCGACGAACGACGCGTTCCCGACGGGCATCAAGGTGTGTCTCTCGGCGAAGGGAGCGCGCTTTGTCGCATCGCTCGACCGGCTCGCCGCAGAACTCGAGCGCAAGGCGACGGCATACCGCGGCATCCTCAAGATGGGGCGCACGCATTTGCAGGATGCCGTCCCCATCACGCTCGGGCAGGAGATGGGCTCGTACGCGTCCGCGGTGCGCCGTTCGATTCGGCGTATCCGCTACGTTCTGCGGCATATCCATACGATCAATATGGGCGGCACCGCCGTCGGCACAGGGCTCAACGCGGAGCCGGCGTATATCAAGGCGGTCGCAAAACGTCTCTCGGAGGTCACGGGCGAACAGTACCGCACGTCGCAGAACATCATCGACGCAACGAACAACACCGATGCGTTCGCCGACGTCTCGTCCGCACTGAAGAATGCGGCGCTCGTCCTCATCAAGCTTGCCAACGATTTCCGCCTTATGGCATCGGGACCGCGCTGCGGGCTGAACGAGCTGCATTTGCCGATGCGTCAGCCGGGCTCGTCCATCATGCCGGGCAAGGTGAACCCCGTCATCGCGGAGGTGCTCGATCAGGCGTGCTATCAGGTGATCGCCGGCGATCTCGCCGTCACGCTCGCCGTGGAGAACGGGCAGTTCGAGCTGAACGTGATGGAGCCGGTGATGGCGTTCAACATGTTTAACTCGCTGAATTACCTCACGCGTGCGGTCGATACCTTCGTCGAGAAACTGCTCGTCGACCTTGTGCCAAACATCGATCAGTGTCAAAAGTGGCTTGACAACAGCGTCGGTATCGTCACGGCGCTCCTGCCGCATATCGGCTATGAGAAATCCGCCGAGCTCGCACGCGAGGCTTATACAACAGGAAAGCCCATCCGCGAGATCGTTCTGGACTGCGGCCTCCTCTCGAAAAAAGAGCTCGATCACATCCTCTCCCCGCGTCAGATGACACGCCCGGGCATCGCCGAATAAGTTTTCTCTGCCGATACACGACATGATTTTGCTGTGTATCGGCTTATTTTATTGGAATTTTTCCGGTGCATTGGAAAGGATTTCGCCCGTATCTGCCGAAAATAATTCGAATAAGGTAATTTTCTGTATTTTTTAAGGAGGTCGTTTCATTGGCTATCACCGGAGGAATTATTGTTATCCTCGCCTTTGTTGCCATCATCAAAAAGTACGAGACACGCATGGTGCTCATTGCCGCAGGTTTTTTAATGTGCTTCATCGGCGGCGTAGGCGGCAATGCCGTCGCAGCATTCAGCAAGACGATGGTGCACGGCTCGCTTGTGCCGGTCATCTGTACGGTCATGGGCTTTTCGTATGTCATGAAAATTACGACGTGCGACCGTCACCTCGTCGAATCGATCTCGGGCGTCATTACGCGGAGCAAATTCATCCTCATTCCGCTGGCAACACTCCTCACATGGTGGATCAACATCGCCATCCCAAGCGCTGCCGGCTGTTCGGCGGCGGTCGGCAGCATCCTCATCCCCACGCTCATGGCTGCGGGCGTCCATCCCGCGATGGCGGCGGCGGCGGTGCTCGCAGGCACATGGGGCAGCGCGATCAGTCCGGGACAGGCGCACAACATCTTCGTCGCCGACCTCGCGCAGACCGACCTCATGACCGTCATCATGGCGCAGGTGCCCGCCGCGATCATTGCCTCCATCGTCGCGGTGATTACCCTCACCGTCATCGCAGCCGTACGCAAAGAGGGGCCGGATGCCGCGCGCAGTGCGGCATATCTTGCAGAACTCGAGAAGGAGGAGGGCGGCAAGAACTTTAAGGTCAATGCCCTTTACGCGCTCGTTCCCCTCGTCCCGCTCATTCTGCTCGTGCTTGGCAGCAAGCAGATTGCGTTCCTCCCGCTCGTCGATGTGCCGACCGCTATGATCGTCGGCACAGTGCTCGCGATCATTGTCACACGCCAAGATCCCCAGGAGATTACAAAAAAATTCTTCAACGGTATGGGCAGTGCCTACGGTGATGTCATCGGGCTCATCATCGCCGCAGCAGTCTTTACCACGGGTATGGCGGCAATGGGGCTCACGGACAGCCTGATTGAAGCGATGAAGGGATCGGAATCCGTTGCCAAGCTCGCGGGCGCATTCGGTCCCTTCCTCATCGCCGTTATCTCCGGCTCGGGCGACGCGGCGGCGCTTGCCTTCAACGGGGCGATTACCCCGCAGGCGGCTTCGTTCGGCATGAGCATCATCGACCTCGGCTCGCTCGCACAGATGGCAGGTTCCATCGGACGTTCCATGTCGCCGGTCGCGGGCGCAGCACTCGTCTGCGCAGGGCTTGCAAAGGTCAGCCCCATGGAGCTCACCAAACGCAACGCTCTCCCGATGCTGCTCGCGACCGTCACGTTCATGATTGTGCTCTTCCTCTCATAGAAAGCGTAACGCCATGATCAACAAGAAAAGAGTTTTGGACGAGTTCTTCGCGCTCGTCTCCATCCGCTGCTCCACCCTCGACGAACGGGAAATGGGCAATCTGCTCACCGCTCGGCTGCGGGAGCTCGGCGCCGCGGAGATTCATGAGGACAATGCCGGGGAAATCCTCGGCGGCAACTGCGGCAACATCGTCGCGAATTTCAAGGGATCGGTTTCCGGTGTTCCGACCGTCATGCTGACGGCACATATGGACTGTGTAGAGCCGTGCGCGGGTATTCGCCCACAGCTCGTGGACGGCGTGATCCGCTCGGACGGTACAACCATTCTCGGAGCGGATGACAAGGCGGGCGTCGTCGCCATCCTCGAGACGCTGCGCTGCCTGCGCGAGCAAAACATCCCGCACGGCGATCTGCAGATCGTCTTTACCGTCGCCGAGGAGGGCGGCGTGAACGGCTCGCAGAACATTGACCGCTCGCTCCTGCACGCCGACGTCGGCTTTACACTCGACACGCACGGTCACCCCGGCATGGCGGCGTTCAAGGCGCCGGGCAAGAATCAGATCGAGGTCGCCGTGCGCGGCAAGGCGTCCCACGCGGGCGTTGACCCCGACGCAGGACACAACGCCATCATCGCCGCAGGCAAAATCCTCGCCGCCATGCCGCAGGGGCGCATCGACGAGGAGACCACCTGCAACGCGGGACGCATCACGGGCGGCACGGCGACCAACGTCGTCGCTGAGCTTTGCACGATCAATTTCGAATCGCGCAGCCGCGACAAGGCAAAACTCGACGCCCTCACCGCACGCATGGTCGAGATCGCCGAGCGCACGGCAAAAGAAGCGACCTGCACCGCGACCGTCACCGTCAAGAAGGACTACGATCCCTACGAACTCCCGCAGGACGCGCGCGCGATCCGGTATCTGCGCCGCGCCGCAGGCGTGCTCGGATTCCCCGTCATCCTCGAGGAGGAGGGCGGCGGCTCCGACGCGAACTTCTTCAACGCCTACGGCATCCCGACCACCGTCCTCGGCGTCGGCATGACCGACTGCCACACGAAGGAAGAATCCCTCCTCGAAGAGGATCTCTACAATGCCGCCGAACTCGCCCTCGAGATCGTACGGCAGGCGGCGCTCAAATCCTAAAAAATCTCCCATGACAGCAAAAGAGCTGTGCACTTGCGCACAGCTCTTTTGCTGTACATAACGCATCTATTTTAACACCTGTTGCTAACCCCTTTCCCACGTGATATAATCACTTCAACGATCAACGAAGGAGGAGGCGGGACAATGAAAAAAGGAAATACAGATCAAGACGCAGACGCGCGCGTCCCCGCGCTCATCCCTCATCCTGCATCCGTCGGAAGCGTGCGCCCCATGGACGCCCCCGCGCTGAGCGTTCGACAGGATGCCATCACGCCCGAGTATTTCATCACGCATTTCTATGAGTATCTGCCGCGCTATATCGCGGGCGGCGCCCCGACCGAGGACACGCGCGACACCTACGAGCTTGCGATCCGCCTGTTCCTCCGCTGGTGCGTCGCGCAGGGACTGCACCCGCTGAATGACGTCCGCGACTATCAGATCCGCGTCTACATGGAGGAGATGCGCCGCAGCAATTACAGCGCCGCGACCCTCATGATCAAGGGCGCCGCCATCCGCGCCTTTTATAAAGTCGCCCAGCGGCTTTCCTTTATCGCCGAAAATCCCTGCGCCGAACTCCAACTGCGCAACCCGCAGCACCTCGACGAGGACTATAAATATCTCACCGTCGACCAGATCGGCGAGATCTGCGCCTATCTCAAAGAGGACAAGGATGCCCTCAAACGCCTCCGCAATCTCCTCATCGTCTACCTCATGGGCGTCGAGGGACTGCGCGTCGTCGAGGTCATGCGGCTCTCCGACGAAGACATCGACTGGCAGCGCGGGCGCATCGAGATTCGCGGCAAAGGACACGCGGGACTCATCTATCCCTGCGAAGAGACCCTAGAGCTCCTCAAGGCATACCTCGAGGAGCGCGGCGCAGTGCCGCAGGAAAATCGGCTCACGCCGACCATCATCTCTTGCTCCTCCAACAACGCACAGGGGCGTATCTCGCGCGTCGGCATCCGCTACGTCATCAACCGCGCGCTCACCGCGGCGGGACTCAAACAGCCCGGCTACGCCTGCCACCTCTTCCGCCATAGCTGCGGCACGAACCTCTACCAAGAGACCAAGGATCTGCGCGTCGTACAGGAGACGCTGCGCCAGCGCAGCCCCAAAGTCACCGCCAAATACGCCCACGTCCACGACCGCATGGAACGGCGCTATACACGCGGAATCACCCCGGGTGTGAAGGTGGATGAATAAACTGCCGTAAGATCCCCGCCGTCTCTCCGGCATAAAGCCGCATATATACAAAACCGTGTACGGTCGCATGAACCTACACGGTTTTTTGTTCCATATTTTGGTTTCTGAATAGATTTCAGTTTCTTATCTTCACATTTTACTTAATTAGCACAATATGTCTTCAACAACTGAAATAAAGCATACAAAAAAACAGAAATCAAAAACGGAAATTTTAGTTTCTAATTTCTGTCTTTCACTTTTACATTTCAGTTTTCTACATCGCAGACACTGTCTCATCCTTGCAAAGCCGTTGACATCTGCTCCGCTGCCTGTGCATCAATCTCATCAAGCATTTGAAAGCGCCGCCGATAGACGGCGCGTTTTCGTGTAGGGACTTCTTCGATGGTTTTGCGAGATTCCACAAGGGGCAGCTCATAAAATCGCGGATCAATTGTCTTATGTCCGCCTGCCTCTTCCCAAAATGTACTGAAGTCCGTCTTGAGCTTGCGGTCAACACGCACATGGTTGTTTGCATAATATCCTTCATTGGTGACGGCATAGATATGCTTGAGTTCGAGTGCCCGCGCTGCTGCCTGTGCGACATAGAGGACGAGATTCTTCGTTCGATACGAATGGCAAACCTTCGTCGCCTGTTTCACCACTTCCTTTGCATCCGCCATATTCGGCCCCTGCATCGCTCCGATCCACATAGAATACTTTCGGTCATCCGGCGACGGTGCGATCCAAAAAATGATCTGATAGAGCGGTTCCATGCCTATACGTAAAGTAACGGAAAGAATCCCTTCTTTGCGCTGTCCGGGCTCAAAGAAAAGCTCTGCCGTCAAGTTTTTTCCCATACATTGGAGTCCCCGCCACAGCGGCAGTGCAGTTCCCCGATATAGCTTTAGAAATGTATCCGCCCGCATCCTATTACGCAAAAAAGACATATGAGATCTGACAATCATCATGCGTTCATCAAAGGTGGAACGATGATAGAAAAACGCACGCGTCGGCTGTTCATAGGCGAACGGGTAGTACTCCGTTACTTGTCGCAAAACATCGTCTTCTTCGAAATCAGATTGGAGCTTTTTCAAAGCACTGTAATGCAGACATACACGCAGCATAAAAACGACCAATCGGCGAACTTCACGTAGGTTTGAGGTATTGTATATACGCTTTGATAGTTGAAAAAAGCTTTCCATAAAAGTTGATGCCCCATTATTGCAATATGTGTCGAATAAAATTTTGCTTGCTGTACTTATCCGATGCTTTCAAAAGGTTGGATCGATAAATTTCTTTTTTCCGGTCAAACGTGTCAACGAAATCCCGCATTCCCCGGCGAAATTCTTCAAATGTATCCATAGAAATAGCCTTGCCTATCTCAAATGCTTCCAGCACCTCGGGATTGAGCACGGGGGTCGTAATGACGGGTTTCCGGAAGCCAATCGCGGTAAAGTAAAGCGCGCTCCAGTTATAGAGGTAGCGTTTCGCCGTATAAGGCAGGAAAACTACGTCCACACCGGCAATCGCCCGATACCATTCCTCTTCAATTAGTTTTTCAGTAATCAGCGTCACATGAGATAAATGCCCATACTTCTGAACAATGGTATCGACCTCTTCCCGATCCCGTACATCCGTCGGCGCAATTTGGAGGATCATCTGCACCGGTCGTGCAAAGTCATTCTCTTCTGCAAGGCGAAGAAACCATTCCAACTTTTTCTCGCCGCGACGGTAGTGTCCAAAAAATCCGATCTTGAGCACATCCCCCTCGCTCGTCCCGGACATTTCCGGCGGCGCCATAACCGGCGGGGGAATGAGCCGCGTATTCGCAGGCAGTATCCCGCGAAAATCATCCCGCAATGTCGTGACATAGAGCCGAATATTTTTATACGGCAAACACGAAGACGCCGCCTTTATGAAGTTGGGCTTTTCCTGTGGGTTCACGCCCAAAAATATAAACCGGACGGGAACAGGGCTGTCTTTCAGACTGCTCCGACGCAGCGCACGCAAATAACGGTATGTTGCGGTTGTGATAAGAACCGTATCGATCTCATTCTCCCGTATCGCCTGCATCATGGCATCGAACCATTTGACGCGACGGTATTCCCTTTGAAGTGACCTCCATACTTTCTTTATGCCATGTACGCCGTCATAGCTGACAATCTTTCCGCCGGTCAAATATTTGATAGGAGCATGAAGATCTCGTCCCAGATCCGTTTCCGGCGGCACAAATAAAATAGGCTCATGCCCTTCTGCACGCAGTGCCTCTATGATGATATGGTCAAATTCGAGTTCAAATCCACCATCCGCTTTGACTGTCTCCAAAATAGCAATCTTCACGTTGGCGCCACCTCTTTAGTATACTGTAACAACTGTTTGTACGACCTTCATCTCACAGAGATTTTTGCCCTATCCGCCCCCACTGCAGGCACAGCCCGAGCAGCAGCCAGTGCAGTTTCATTACGGCAGAGTTGCCCATATTGTACTCTGTCAGCCCTTGCAGAATCAGCCCCATTACCACCGCCGCGACAATAAGCGCCGCGATCTCGTGCGTTGTGCTCCATATGCGAACACTTTGGAGAATCCATGTGCCCCAAAAGAAGAGCAGCGCCAAAAACCCGACAGCCCCACACTCTGCAAGCATATGCATCACATTGCTGTGCGCATGTGTAAGTTCACGTTCCTTTGCTTCGGGAAGAATATAGCCGCCTTGATATTCCGATTTGAACTGCGCAAAGCCTACCCCAAGAGCAGGGTGATCCTCAAACATATGATAGGCGCTCGTCCATAGACGAATCCGCTCTGCGTTGCTCTGCAGATTCATATCACCAATACTTTCAAGCCGCGAGGAAAGTATCGGCACAGATGCAAAGATTCCCCCAAAAAGGATGCAGACAAGGACGGCGGCCGCAACGAATCGCTTCTTCTGCTTCATCAAAAGCCCGCAGCATAAAAACGTCACGATCGGTACTGCAAGCCACGCTCCGCGTGTTCCATTATAAAGAAGTGCGATGCACCCGAGAAGGAGCAGTATACGCGCCGGAATACGATATTTTTCATCCATTTGCCCGCTCAGCAGCAGCAATATAAGGGACGGAAGGAGCATCGATAGAAATCCGCCCACCGACATGTAGATGGAGAATCCGGACGCTCTAAAATTCCCTTGGAATATTCCTTGATATATCACAGCCAAATCATTGACCGCAAATGATATGGCGACACACACAGCAATGATTGCGAGCTGCCTCTTCTCTCGAATCATGAGAAGGACGGCATAGAGCCCCAACATGCGATAACCATAGTAGTCGCCAAACGTCCTCAGACTCTTCGATATATCGCTCGAAAAAAGCGATGATAAGATAATCGCTCCCATGAGAATGAGCAGCGATACTCTCATCCAGCCGTCAGGCAGCGCATCCTGCCAATCATCGTGCTTGATCCATAGCCGCAAGAGCAACACAGCGACGAGTGTTCCAAGGAATATATTGGCACCTGCAATTGAGATATTACTGCATAATCCAAAGCCACAAAGCAAATAAAAAGCCCATTGATGAACGCGTTCCACAGACAGATTCAGAGACAACCCTCTCACTCTCATTTCAGCTCTCTATGAATTCAAGTATTGATCGCCCCTCGTACCGCCGCGCACAAATCTCCGCCCGTATAGAGGACGCCGCGGACGCCCGCCTGCTCGGCGCAGGTAATATCGCGCGGGGCGTCGCCGATCATGAGGGAGGCGGCGGGGTCGATGTCGTGCTCGCGCAGGGCGCGCAGGAGAAGCCCCGGCGCAGGTTTGCGGCAGTCACAGTCCTGCCGGTAGGCGGGAATCTTTGCCGCAGGATGATGCGGACAATAGTAGAACGCGTCGATGTGCGCGCCGCACTTTTGCAGCTCCGCATTCATCCAATCGTGCAGGCGCGTGACGTCGTTCTCGGGGAAGTAGCCGCGCGCGACGCCGCTCTGATTCGTGACGACGATCGCGAGATAGCCGTGCGTATTCGCCCAGCGCACGGCATCGATCGCGCCCTCCGTCCACACGAAGTCCGCGGGATCGTGGAGATAGTCCACATCGACGTTGAGCGTGCCGTCACGGTCGAAAAAGATCGCCTTATTCTTCGGCATAGGAGAAATATCCGCCCGCATCGAGGAACGCGCAGTACTCCCGCACCGCCGTCTCCATAGGAGTAAATCCGCCGTCGTAGCCCGCGGTGAGGAGCGAGGTTGTGTCCGCCTGCGTGTAGTTCTGATATTTGCCGTGCAGTACCTCGGGGAAGTCACGATAGGCGATCGTTCCCGTGCCGAGGGCGTCGATGACGGCACGCGCCGCTTCGTTGTAGGTGTGCGCCGTCCCCGTGCCGCAGTTGTAGACACCGCTCTCGCCGCCGTTTTCCCAGAACCAAAGGTTGACGCGCACGACGTCCTTCACATAGACGAAGTCGCGCTTCTGCTCGCCATCCGGGAGACCGTCCGTCCCACGGAAAAGGTGCGCTTCGCCCGTCTCCTTGATCTGATTGTAGAGCTGGTAGAAAATCGACGCCATTTTCCCTTTATGATGCTCCTGCGGTCCGTAGACGTTGAAGTATTTCAGCCCGACGATCTGACTGCGCGCCTCGGGGATCACCTGCCGCACATAGCGGTCAAACGCGAGTTTTGAATACGCATAGGGATTGAGCGCATCCTCGCACACGTCCCCCTCAGTGAATCCGTGCTTTCCCCCGCCGTAAGTCGAGGCTGAGGAGGCGTAAAGGAACGGGATGCGTGCCGCCATGGCAAAGTGGAGGAGCGCCTTAGAGTACGCGTAGTTGACCTTCATCATGTAGTTGACGTCGTACTCCATCGTGTCCGAGCACGCGCCCTCGTGGAAGATGGCGTCGATGTCCGTCCCGTCGAACTCACCGTCCTCAATGAGCCGGAGGAAGTCGTCCTTGTGCCGATAGTCGATGAAATGCAGTCCGCGCAGGTTCTTGTAGTTCTCGCCGTCCTTCAGGTCGTCCACGATGAGGATGTCCGTATGTCCGCGCCGATTGAGCTCGTGGACGAGATTGCTGCCGATGAATCCGGCACCGCCGGTAACGATGATCATGCCGTCACTCCTTCCTCACGGTCGAGCACAGCGAGGAGCTCTTCTCTGCTGACCGCATACGTGCCGACCTTCGAAACGACGACGCTCGCCGCGAGATTCGCGAGATATGCGCCGTCCGCGGGCTTGAGTCCGCCCGCAAGCGCGAGTCCAAAGACCGCAATCACGGTATCGCCCGCGCCCGATACGTCGAACACCTCCTGCGCGTGCGTCGGGATGTGGGCAACCTCGTCGCCGTGGACAATGGAAAGTCCTTTCTCCGATCGCGTGAGAATGAGGTTGCGAATGCTGAATTTGCGCATGACGTAACGCGCCGCTTTTTCCACGTCAAAGTCCTCGTTCGCAATGGGTTCGAGGAGCACCTCGTTGATTTCCTTCAGATTTGGCGTGATGTAGTCGGCATCCTTATATTTCGCCCACTGCGTCCCCTTCGGATCGATGATGACGGGAACGCCGTGATCGTGTGCGGCACGGATGATATGCTGCGCCGCAAATTCGGTGCACGAGCCTTTGCCGTAGTCCGAGATGATCACGCAGTCCATGCTCTCGTTCAGCTTACCGTCGATATAGGAAAGGTACTGCTTCATGTAGTCGCCGTCCACTGCACTGGCGTCCTCGAAATCAAGGCGCAACATCTGCTGATGTCCGCCGATGACGCGAATCTTCGTCGTCGTCGGACGGTTCGTCCGGACAAGTCCTGTGTAGTCGATGCCGCGCGCGGTGAATTTCTCGAGCAGCGTCCTGCAGTGCACATCGTCGCCGACAAAGCCCGCGATGCTGACGTGCGCGCCGAGAAGCGCGATGTTGTGCGCCACGTTTGCCGCGCCGCCGAGCGTCTCGCGCGTCCCCGTCACATGCGTGATCGGCACGGGCGCCTCGGGCGAGATGCGCGTGACCTCGCCGGAATAATATTTATCCAGCATGACATCGCCGACAACGAGAATGTTGCTACGCACGCTCTTTTCCGCAACGACAGCGCGAATTTTGGTCATGTCCATGAAACCGCTCCTATCTCCACTGATTCGGGTGTTCGTCCTATTATTGTATATTGTACCGAAACTTTCGCCGGACTGCAAGCCTCACGCAATGTGCAACCGCCTACAAAGTGCCGATACCCCAACTTTTTAGCGCAATACCCTAACTTTTTTAGCGCAATACCCTAACTTTTTAGCGCAATATCCTAACTTTTTAGCGCAATACCCTAACTTATGGACGCTTACTTCTTGCGCCGATAGTACACAAACCGCCCCTACGCATTTTTTCAATCAAATCCTTTTTCATCAATCTCCTCACAGCGATCAAGGCACCTACACCTGACTTGATCCGTGTAATCTCTTTGATCTGTTTGGTTGTAATAAGCTCATTCTCACACAGATACTCATAGATCAGCCGATCTGTGGGATTGAGACCAAGCGCTTCGGACACGGTAATTTCAGATTCCGGCATCGTCTCCGTGCATTGGTACTCGGTGTTTAGACGATAGGTCGTCCACCGCCCTTTATGATTCATACGCAGCATTTCCCGTTTGGTCAGCCCATACAACACCTTCCCGATGTCGGTCGGATGGAGATCGAGCAGCGATTGCAGCTGCGTGTTACTGACCTCATCCTCCAAATAGGCTGTCGCCAGGATAATCTGCTCATGCGACGAAAGGCGCCCATATGCCGCCCCAAAAAGTTGGTACAAATAATCCGTACACTCCTGCGGCATCGCCGAGATCGTCCAAAGCTTCAGCTCCACAATATGAACGTCAAGATTATCACTGAGATCCGGCTTGCGCCAGTTTTCCTCGCCCCATGCCGACAAAATCGTAGGGAATCCCGAGCCGATATTATCCCCCAGACCGATCATACGAAGCATCGTCTGCATCCGTGGGTTCCGTGTTGCCGAGTGTCCGCCGCTATAAATCATATCGATTGGGAGTTTCAGATTCCCCGGGTTCGAAAAATAAAAGCTGTGATCCTTCTTGATAATTTTGAGCACGCCGGAGATCAAATAGTCGCTGTGGATGATTAGATTGACAAACGCCTCACGGACGGCGCGATGTACCGCCGTATCGTCGATGCGTACAATCCCCTCCAAGCGGAACGGGCGTTTAATATCCCCCGTCAACTTTGGAATGACACGCTTGAGAAAATTATATAGATTATTTTCCCATGTGCCGTCGTAGGTCAGCCGATCACTCCACCGGCTTCCCGGCAGTCGGTTTGTCTCGTCGATATAGTCCATGCGGATATGGTCAAATCGCTCGCGGATTGGCAGACCTTTTCCAAACATAAGAAGCCCCGCCGTCGTCAGCCCCTCACGCCCGGAAGGGCGCTCCACCGTATAGCCGCCAAGATTCATTAAAAAATCACGATGGGATAAGGGGCTCCAAACATGCCCGGGATTGCGTATATCAAACTCCATACGATACGCAGTCAGCGTATCAAGGTCGATGTCATCCATCGTATAACCGACTAAGAGTGTACCGTCATTCCCTGCATCACTCGCATCGCGGAGCATCGCCTTGATTTCTTCCTCGGTGCAGTGATAGTCACCCTCGTACCCGCGCTTAAAGGTATTTTTGAGTACATTCTCATTGAGGTACACGGGGCGCTGCAGATACGTCGCCTGCGGGACGTCAATACAGACAAGAGTTTTCCCGTTGACCGCCTGTGTCGTCACGTCCGCATCAACAAGGATATTCACACTGACCTTATTGCTGTTGATCGTATTCCAAAAATCAGCAATCAGCTTGTCCGGATTCTGCACGCCGCAAATGTGATATGCGCGTTCCCCGATTGGTGCGTCAAGCTGTTCCTCTACGCCGAGCACAATTGTCCCGCCGCGCGTGTTGGCAAACGCCGAATAGGTCTCCCATATAGACCGAGGAAGACCGCGCTCCGCTTTTTTATACTCGAGTGTCAAGCTTTCTCCATAGCGCAGGAGATCTTCCACATTCCGCATGTACCGTTCACCTCATTTTCCCTCGGCTCTCGTAACTTTGCCCCGCATGAACACATCAGAGCTGCTTCGTATACCGATAGGACTCGTATTCCTCCATGCATTGATAGCCGAGACGTTCGAATGTGCGGCGCGACGCTTCGTTCTTCTTTTCCACATAGGCGACGAGGACGCTGCGCGGATGACGGGTGCGCATATGCTCTTCGAGCAGTGCGACCATGCGCGCGCCATAGCCGTGCCGACGGTATTCGGCGGCGATGCTGCACGAGATGACGAATCCCTCGTCCCTTTGGTTGACGCGGATGCGCCCGATGGGGGTCTCCCCCCGCATGAGGATGAACAGCTTTGCGCCCGGATCACGCAGCGTCTCCTCCACCCACAGCAAATGCGTCGACGCATCGAGCTTTTTGCTGTGAATTTCCCGTGACGTTCCATCGTTACGCCATTGAAACAAGAGCGCGGCATCCGCCATGGTTGCCTCCCGCAAAAAAAGTGTATCGATCGTCTTCACCGCCCTTCGCTATTGGAGCATTCGATTTCGTATAAACTTTGCAAATCGTCTCTTTATTATACCACAAAAGCGCAGCTCGTTATATAGCTGCGCTCTTTTCAGGTGCATTTATTGTTGAAAAATTTTTAGCCGAGGACGATCTTGAGCGGCGTCCCCTCCATGTAGGTCTCGGGATGCCCGCTCTTCAGTGCCGTGCGGTAGACCTTCATCGCGTCTTCGAACACGTTGAGCGAGAAATCCAGATCCTCCTGCGTATGCGTGTAGCACGGGAACACGTTCCATCCGAGCAGCACGCCGCGCTTGACGCTCTCCTGCATAAATATGGAGTTATAGAGCCAGTCGCGCCGCCCCTCGTAATCCGTGTAGTCAAAATTCATACGGCACGGGTAGCCGATGAGGTCGATCGGCACGCCGATGTCCTTGGCGAGTTTGCGGAAATTATCTTGGAGGTACTTCCCCTTCGCCCAAATCGCCTTCGTCACCTCACCGGACTCCAGTTCCTTCATCACGGCGATGCCCGCCGCGAGGGAAAGGCACTCGCCGCCGAACGTCGTCGAGATGAACACCTTCGGATCGACGTCCTCCATGATGTCTTTGCGTCCCGCGACCATCGCAAGCGGCATTCCGTTCGCCATCGCCTTGCCAAATGTGGAGAGATCGGGCATCACGCCGAAATACGCCTGCGCGCCGCCGATGCCGAAGTGGAAGCCGTTCACGATCTCGTCAAAGATGAGCAGCGCGCCGTGTTCATGGCAGAGCGTTTTCAAATCTTCGAGATAATGCTCCTGCGGCGCCTCGTGTTCGACGGCTTCGGTGATGACCGCGGCGATGTCGTCCGGATATGCTTTGAAATAGTCCCGCACCTGTTCAAG
This sequence comes from Selenomonas sp. oral taxon 137 str. F0430, assembly GCF_000183625.1. Lineage (NCBI taxonomy): Bacteria > Bacillati > Bacillota > Negativicutes > Selenomonadales > Selenomonadaceae > Selenomonas > Selenomonas sp. oral taxon 137. Next base: position 213,213 of record NZ_AENV01000005.1, on the reverse strand, counting down.
GTCGTTGTAGTCAAATTTATGGATATAGCTGTGCGACTCCGGGAGGACGCCGCCCTGCCGGTCGTGCTCCGCCGCCGTCGTCCATTCGTGCCAGCCGTGGTATTTGCCGCGCAGGACGTGCCGCCGCCCGGTGTAGGCGCGCGCGATGCGCACCGCCGCCTCCGTCGCACCGGAACCTGTCTTGAGGAAGCGTACCTTGCCCGCGCTCGGGATATGCTTTACGCAAAGCCGCGCATATTCGACCTCCTCGGGCGCGACGAGCGAGTAGCCCATACCGCGGCGCAGCTGCGCGACGACCGCATCGTCGACAGCCTTGTATTGATAGCCGAGCAGGACGGGACCCATGCCCATGTCGTAATCGATGTACTCCGTGCCGTCTACGTCCCAGACGTGCGCGTCCTTGCCGTGATCAATATAGATCGGCGAAACACCCTTGATGTGCGTCTCCGTCCCCTTGCTGTAGAGCTGGCAGCCCGAGAGGATCGTGTCCTGCGCCTCTGCCCAAAGCTCGTTGGATCGGTCAAGTTTGCGGTTTAGAATTGCGCTCATATACTGTAGTGACTCCTTTGTTTTGCTTCATCTTTTCCGAGGCTTTTTGAAAAGCCTTCTTTATCTAGGCAACGGTTATCTGCTCTGCGGCAGGGATGATGTGACGACGCGTCCCGCCGCCCCGGGCGGGGAGAGGGCAAAGCGCCCGTCCGCCTGCATCTCGGCGACGCGCGTTTCAAACTGCGTGGGGCGTGGAAGTTCATAGGCGGGGCGTCCGCCGGTCTCGGCGAGGAGCTTGTCGGCGTAGGTTAAAATCAGCTCGGGCGGCATCCGCTTCATGCACATCATGTGCTCGTCGCCTGTGAGCGGGCATTCGTGGATGCGGCACGGGTGGCACGGGACGGGGGCGCGCACGGAGATGCTCTTTGCGTCGTAGGGGTAGAACCCCGGGATGGGCGACGCGCCGAACATGCACAGGACGGGGACGTTCATCGCGACACCGACGTGCATGGGACCCGAGTCCGTCGTGATGAAGAGGGCGCACCGCCGCAGAAGCCCCGCGAGCGTGCCGAGCTTTACTTTCCCGGTAAAGATATGCAGATGCGGATGCGCCCGCTCCTGCATCTGCGCAACACAGGCGTCTACCATCTCGACGTCCATGGGGCCGCCCATCATGGCGACGTGATAGCCGCGCGTGAGATAACTATCGGCGACGGCGGCAAAATAGCCGGACTCCCAGCGTTTCGTCCGCCAGCTCGCACCGATATTGAGCGCGACGACCCGATCCCCGGGGGCAAACTCCGCCGCCCACAGGCGCGCCGCCTCTTCCTCCGCTGTGGTCGGCACCCACATCTCGAGCCCCGCGTCGTCGATCGTGCCGATGACGCCCGCATCGCGCAGCGCTACATAGTGAGAGTGGATCTCGTGCATGATCTTATTTTGATCGGGGCTTACGGTGTCAAATGCGAGGGCAAAGCCCGGCTTTGCATAGCCGACGATGCGCCGCCCGCCCGAGAGTGCGGCGAGCGCCGAGGCGCGTTCGTTGCGGTGGAGATTGACGACGAGATCGTATTTTTCTTTCCGCAGCTTCATCGCAAAGCGGAGGATGCCGAGGAAGCTGTCGTCCTTCCCTTTTTTATCGATGAAGAGACAGCGATCGACATGCGGGTTCTCGCGCACGATGTCGGCGAGCAGGAGGTCGGCGAGGAGTGTGATGTGCGCGGCGGGGTAGTTGTGCCGGAGCGTACGCAGGACGGGCGTCATGAGCATGAGGTCGCCGAGGTGCATGAGGTTGATGACGAGGATGTTTTCGTACATGCGCCCTCAGTCCTTTGCCTGCATATAATACAGCTTCACATATTTTGCCATCGTGTAAAACGCGTGGAACGCGGCAAGGACAAAACCGAGCCGCCCTTCGAGAATGCCGCCCTGCAGGATGTAAAACCGAAAGAACGCAAACGGCGGATCGAACAACACTTTTGCAAACGAGCAGGTCTTGCCCGCCGCATGTTGACGCTGTGCCATCAGTGTCGTATATTGGTTGAATTTTTGAAAATAGCGATCCCAGCTCGTATATGTATAGTGGTAAAGCTCGCCCGCAAGCCGCCGAACGGGCAGCTCCGTGCAGGCGCGCTCATGGACAAGCCCCTCCCAGCGCACGGCATCGCGCGGGAAAAACCGCAGGCACAGATCGGGGCGATGTCCGCCGTAGCGCATTTTCTGCCCAAAGGCGATATTGACCCGCTTGATCTCATAGGCAAACTTGGGGCTTTCCTCTGCGATACGGCGCATTTCCTCCCCCGCCGCAGGGCTGACGCGCTCGTCCGCATCCAAATATAGAACCCAATCCGCCGTCGTCTCCGTGAGCGCAAAGTTGCGCTGTGCGGCAAAGTCCCCCACGAGCGGCCGGGAAATGACGCGCGCCCCCGCCTGCGCCGCGATCTCGCGCGTCCTGTCCTCGCTCTCATCGTCAATCACGAGGATCTCATCGGCGAACGCCGCGCTCCGGATGCACGCGCCGATATGGGCTTCCTCATTGTGCGTGAGAATAATCACCGCGATTTTCACAAAATCCTCCTTGCCGGTTCGGTCATGCATCGCCGGAAATGAGCGGCATCGCCCGCGCCATCACCTGCTCCGGCGTAATCACGTCAAGGCAGTCGAGCCCGAGCGGGCAAATGCGCTTCATGCAGTGCCGGCAGGGGCGGTCGATCTCGATGACGTTCTCTCTCTGCCGGTAGAGCCCGTTGCGCGCCGGCGGCCACGAGCCCATGAGCATGAGCGTCGGCGCACCGACCGCATCCGCGAGGTGCGTGGGACCCGTATCGCCGCCGACCACAACGCGCGCGCCGCGCAGGAGCGCGGCAAGCTCGGGGAACGTCGTCCTGCCGACGAGGGACGGCGGGGCTTCCTCTGCCGCTGCGGCGATCTCTGCGGCACGCCGCTCGTCCGCCGCGCCGCCCCCCACGAGGAGCGGCGTGATGCCCGCCGTGCGGAGGAGTCCCGCCAGACGCGCGAAATGCGCCGCCCCCCATATCTTATTCGCCCGGCTTGCCCCGACGATCAACGCGGCATAGGGACGATCGCCGCCGCAGACCGCCGTGCGCTTTTCCGCCGCAGAACGCACGGCATCCGCCGGGATCTGCAGGGGGAAGCGAATCTCGCGCACGGCACAGCCAAGGGCGCGCGCGACGTCGAGATTCTGATCGACGATGTGCCCGCCGATGTGCGCCCCCCGCACGGGGCGCGAGACGAGCCACGCCCCCTCGCGCATAAAGCCTGTGCCGATCTTTTTCTTTGCGCGCACAAAAAAAGCGATCGCCGCCGACTTAAACAGCCCCTGCAGATCGAGCGCCGCATCGTACCTGCGCGCCCGAAGAAGCCGGCGAAACACAGGAAAGCCGCGCCGAAAGCCTGCCCGTGTCCGCAGCTCCTTTTTCGGAAAGACAATCACCTCGTCCACCGAGGAGCACATACGGACAATATCGTATGCGGGCGGCTCGACGACCCATGTGATGTGCGCCGCGGGATACGTTTCCTTGATCGCGTATGCCGTGGGGAGCGCATGAACGACGTCCCCGATCGCGCTGAGTTTGACGATGAGGACGCTGTTCACGATTCCTGCATCCGCCGGATGATATTCGTTGTGGATTTCCCGGCGACGAGTGGGATGAACGCGACCGCACCGCCGCAGCGCTCGACGATGCGTGCCTCGGGCAGGGTCTCGCGCGTATAATCGCCGCCCTTGACATAGACGTCGGGGCGCACCTCGGCGATGAGTTCCTCCGCCGTATCCTCGCCAAAGATCACAACCGCGTCCACAGATTTCAGCGCGCCGACCACCTCCGCGCGGTCATGCTCATCGTTGACAGGGCGCGTCTCCCCCTTCAGCCGACGCACGGACGCGTCACTGTTGAGTCCAAGGATCAGGTAGTCGCCGCACGCCCGCGCCGCCGCGAGGTAGCGCACATGCCCCGCGTGGAGGATGTCAAAACAGCCGTTGGTAAAGACAACGCGCTGCCCCGCCGCGCGCAGCGCCGCGGCATATGCGCGCACCTCGTCCCGCGGCATCAGCATGGCAACCTCTCCTCTCTGCGCGCGGCAGTGCACGACGCTGCGGCACATAGTCCCGCAGCGTCTTTTACCACGGCGTGAACTCCCATTTAATTTTAAGCGAATTCTGCTTCGACCGCCAACGCAGAATGATCTGCGAACAGTGCAGGTCATGGAACCAGTAGTAATCGACATCCGTCCACGTCCGCGGCTCCTGTGCATATTTACCGCCGATGGCAATACGGTTGCGCTTATCAATCCGCAGGCTCATGCCGACCTGCCAGACCTTTGAATAGTCCTCTTGACCGTAGGCAAAAAGCGCATTCTGCTTTGTGTTCTTGGTATAAAGATAGCCGACATACGCAGCGAGGCGATCGTTAAACTCCTTTGTAAGGAACGCGCTCGCGTTCATGCCCTGCACACGCGAATGATCGTAGCTTTCGCGCGTGATGGAATATCCCGCCGCAAGATCAAGCTCAAATCCGTGAAAGGGTATCGTATCGTGCGCAACGGAGATGCCGTAGACCCAGTGATTGCTGTGGATGCCGCTGCCGTACCAGCGCCCGTACTCGGAACTGAGGCTGTAGTGAATCGGTGACTTCCCGATGCGCTGTCCATAACCAAGAATGAGCGAAGGTTCCTTTTTGATCCACTCGCTGTCACTATCCTCATAGTTGCCGTAGGTCAGGAGTGCACGCGCGCCCCCATTCTCCCAACCGAGATCGTAGTGCGTGCGCCACCCTCGATTCGTCGTCACGTGGAGGTTCACCGCCGCCGTCACGCGCGGCGCAACGGTCTGTTCAAAGGTCTGTTCCACCCACGCCCCGTCGTCGCTGTCATAACCCGCGCGCGGGAAATTTCTCTGTATGGGATGCGAAACGTCCACCTCATGGCGTTTCTTTGTGAAGATCACTTTATTCTTCAGCCAAAACTTCACATTTGTGAGCACGAGCCGATCCCCTGGATACAGCTCTGCCACGTCCGCACTCAAATGATAGTCGGGATGCTGGGCGCTGCACTTCGTCTGTGTGCCGTCGTAGACCACAATTTTATCGGGGTAAAACTCAAACCGCTTCCCGGTCATATAGTAGGCGCCGACCTTGCCCGCCGCCTCGTCCATCGTCCCCGTGCGCTTTTGATAATTGTAGTTGATGTGATAGCCGTCGAGCGTAACGCGCGCCGCGCCCTCGGTGAGCTGGAGCAGATGTGCGCGGTCGGGAATAGAGACGTCTCCGGAGGTTGTATTCCCCTCCACATAGTCCCCTTGGAACCGCCGCGCCGCGAGCTGCACAATATCGACATGCCCCTTCGCCGTGAACGCGCCCGTACTCTGATCGTAGGTGAGATCGTCGCCCTCAAAGGCGATCGGCGAAGGCTGCGCAGCATCCACAGGATGCCTCAGATATTTCCGCATCGCCTCGACATCCGCGAGCAGTTTCTCCTGCTCCGGCGTGAGTGCATTCGCACGCGCTTCGCGGCGGCGGTTCTCGATGAAGTCCAAATGCTGCATCCCCGTCTCGCCGTCCGCACTGTACGCCGCCTCGACCGCCTGCGGAAATAATGTACAGGCGGCGGTGAGCGCGAGTAAGATACGCTTTTGCAAGGCTGTGGTCATGGGCGCATTCTCCTGTCTTTTCAAAAATAATTGCACGTCTATACTACATCATAAACGGAATTTTCGCAACCAAAAAGGGGGATGCAGTGCGGCGCCGTACACAGATAAGATAAATTTGACGCGCTATGCGATTTCCTCTATAATGGAACGGATATGAAAGCGAATGTGGGATCGGGGATTCCCCCAAAGGAGGCGTTGATGCGGATGCGGCGGTACAGTGTGCGCGGACTCCTGCTCGCCGCTCTCGTGTTCCTCATGGGACTCGGTCACTGCGCGGCGGCAGAGGATATGCAGTTCGTCGATGCGGACGGCGACACCGGCTACTATGTGGATACGCTCTCCATCGTGCGCGTGTCGGAGGCGGAGCGCGACGCCGTCGTTGCTGTCGTGAAGGCGGCGGAAAATCGGCGCTATCTCTATCGGATGCGTTTTGACCGCACGCAGAGTACCTACCGCATTTTTTCCACGCAGGTGGAGATTTACGACACGAAAGAAGTCCTGCGCACCGTCCCAGGCACGGACATACCGCAGCCCTATACGGCGAGCTCGCCGATGCGGAGCATCGTAGACTTCATTGAGGAATTTCTGACGGCAAAAAAGCAAACGGCAAAGTAGGAGGATGATCTATCCATGCGAGAAAAAATCTGCGCACTCATGCTGACCTTTGTGCTCGTACTCACGTCTGTGGGCACGGCATTTGCGGCGGAACCGCCGAACGCGGTACAGTCCAAACTGGCGCTCATCGAGCAGGATACCTACGGCAAGGAACAGACGGGCGCACTCATCGACCGCATCAACCGGCTCGAGCGCGACTACGACGGCAAACACCGCTCGGGCAGCCTGATGGCGCGCATCGACGCGCTCTACGAGGAAATCTATACGACCGGCACCGTACCGTCCGTATTGATGGATCTCAACGCGATCGAGTGGAACATCAGCCATGAGACGAGTATGCGCTCCGTACAGGAACGCATCGGCGAGATGGAGATGTCACTCCTCGGGAAAACGGGCGACGGCACATTCAAGAAACGTATCTCTGCACTCAGCACCGCTTCGTTCGGCGCGAAGGATATTCCCGTCGTCCCCGTGACCGTCCCGGCGAATACGCTCATCAAAGTTTCGCTCGTCACGCCCGTCAATGCAAAGAATCTCAAGGTTGGCGACACGATCGAGTACCAGGTCGCGGACGACGTATTCGTCAACGATGCACTCGTCTTTACGAAAGGTTCGCGCGGCGAGGGCACGGTGACAAAGGTGCGCCAGTCGCGCAATTTCGGGCGCAACGCACAGGTCGAAATTGACTTTAACAACACAAAGGCGCTCGACGGCACCTATGTGACAACCTACATCGGCGAAGAGGCGAAAAAGGAAATGCAGCATCTGGCGATGGCAGCAGGCGCATCGCTCGCGGGCATGGCTGTGCTCGGTCCCATCGGAATCGTTGCGGGCGCTTTTGTCCGCGGCAAAAACGTCGACCTCCCCGCAGGAACAGAATTCTACATCCAGACAAAGGGCGAGACGACGCTCTACGGTGTACAGACCACCTATGACAGCGCCGCCTCGTTCCAAGCGCCTGCATCGACGCAGTCGGGTACGTCGGCAGATGATGCGGCGGGGTATGACGACAGCGTCTATGATGACGCGACATAAGGTGCAGCATAGGATTTTCATCCGCAGCGTCCATCTTCTTAGCCCTTGAACACGCTGCCCCGCTGCAAAGAATTCAAGAGTAAGGCAGCGCCGCCCCTATCGAGGCGGCACAACACACAAATCTCCATAAAAACGGGACTGCTGCCCAAAATGCAGCAGTCCCGTTTTACTGTATCTGATTATTTATAGCGGACACAGCGTCCACGCCCTCGCTTATGACACTTGATCAGCCAGTGCGCACACCGTTCGGCAATTACTTCACAAAGAATCCCGCGAGCTTCATATTCCGGTCATAAGTGAGACGATAGACGACCGCCGTCGCCTTGTACCCGACTGCGATCTCACCGATCGCAATAACCTCGTCCCCTTGACGCAGCGCAACCATATACGGCTTGCCGAACGCCACACGCGCCCCCCATTTCGGCGCGAACTCTGCTTTTGCCTCATTCACGAGCTGCTCCGTGAGTCCCGAACGCATCTGGTCGGTTGCGCTCGCCTGCAGCGCCGCAATGTCGCCCTTTTCAAAGAGGTCAATTGTCGACTTCATCTGTTCCTCGAGCTTCGCCACGGTAAAGACACCGCTCTCCTCGATGGACATCTGCACAACCTCGGGTGCAGCCTGCTGCTGTTCCGCCGGCGCTTCTTCGGCGAACGCCGCAGGTGCGGCAACGGTACCGCCGAGCATCAGCCCCATGCAGAGCGCACATACGATACGACGAAATTTCATCATCATCTACTCCTTTGAACCAAACATTTTACTTCACACAAGAAAAACATGCCAGCGACTCCACACACTCCACGGAGACCTCGCGGTAGAGCTTTTGCAGACGCATCGTAAGACTCTCCTCCGTGTCATACGGCGGCGTGAAAAATCCCATGCGCTGATAGAGCTGCGTGACGACAAACGTCGTCCGCGGGTTCTTCCCCAGGATGAACACCGAGCCTGTCAGCCGCCCGCCCGGACGCAGTACGCGGTGCACCTCCGCCCATGCGCTCTCCTTGTCCGGGAACGCGTGAAAGCCGTTGATGGATACTGCCGCATCGAAGAAATCATCCTCGAACGTCAGCTGTCCGACATCCCCCTCGACGAAAGCGACGTTGCGCACACCGAGCGCATCCGCCCGCGCCCGCGCCGCTGCGAGCATCGCGGGCGAGTAGTCGAGACAAGTGATGTCGGCGTCCGGGAGTTCCGCGTAGACGGGGAGCGAGAGACAGCCCGTCCCGACCGGCACCTCGAGCAGCCGCCCCGCAAAGCCCTCGTGCGCCGCGCGCAGCGCGAGCCCCACATAGCGCGCAACGCCCGCGCGGTCGAGCCCCCACACGAGCCGTGAGACGAATTTCCCCGACCATGTACTGTACGTCATCATGCCGTCGTACAGATTCGCAAGCCGCCCAACCGATCGGTACGCCCCGCGGATCTTTTCATACCGCCGCTGTTCCTCGTCCATCATGAAATCCTTTCTCCTATCGATTTCGTTATTGTACCATAAATACAGCAGCTGTTCAAATCTTCACGATATGGACAGCGTTCTGATTCGGTGGTAGAATTCGCATATACTCTATTTTCTCCGTACAGCCTCGAACCCGATGGACATGTGATGAACCGCTTGACAGATCGATGAAGGGAGACGAATATGCAGCAGCACTTCTATACGGTACTTATTCTCGCAGCAGCGATTGCCGCGGCGGGCTGCGGCACGACCGCCGAAAAGGAAATGCCGCCTCCCCTCGTGCGAACGGTCACGGTCGGCGATGCCTCTTCTACAGGCGACACGGGCTATGCCGGCACGGTGCGCGGACGATACGAGACAAAGCTCGCCTTTCAGGTCGGCGGACAGATTCTCTCGCGCAACGTGAACGTCGGGACGCGTGTCCGCGCGGGCGATGTGCTCATGGTCATCGACGCGCGCGACGTACAGCAAAAGGCGAACGCCGCGGATGCGGGCGTTGCCTCGGCGCGCGCACAGATGCAGCTCGCGCGCACGAATCTCGCGCGCTATGAGGAGCTCTACGCCGCACAGGCGATCTCGGCGGCAGCGCTCGATCAGTACCGCGCACAGGCAGACGCCGCCGAAGCTGCCTATCGTCAGGCGGCGGCGCAGAGCACAGAGGCGAGCAACGCGCTCGGCTACACACACCTCGTTGCAGGTGCGGACGGTGTCATATCGAATATCACGGTCGAGGAGGGTCAAGTCGTCGCCGCGGGGCAGACGGTCATGACGCTCACGCAGGAGGGCGCGCGCGAGATCGAGATCGCCGTTCCGGAGAGCCGACTATCGGATGTCTCGGTCGGTATGCCCGCCGCCGTGACGCTCTGGGCAGACGATATTGCCTATACGGGCACCGTGCGCGAGATCGCCCCCGTCGCCGATGCCGCGACGGGCACCTACGCCGCGCGCATCGCACTGAGAGACGCCCCCGCGGAACTTCCGCTCGGCATGACGGCGCATGTGCGCCTTTCCTCTGCGGAGGCGGCAGGCGCGGTACTCCCCCTTTCCGCCCTGTACCAAACGGGCGATACCACAGGTGTCTACATCGTCGAGGACGGCGCGGTACATCTCCAACCGGTCACGGTCACGGCATTCCGCGATAACGACGCGGTCGTTACGGGACTCCCCGCGGGCGCTGTCATCGTGACGGCAGGCGTTCACCAACTGCACGAGGGAGAGAAGGTGCGCACGCAATGAGGAATCTCACCGAACTCTCGCTGCGCCACCGCTCTCTCGTTTGGTATTTCATCATCGTCTTCGCCGTCGGCGGCGTCTTCGCGTACCGGTCACTCGGGCGCATGGAGGATCCCGCGTTCACCATCCGCCAGATGGTCGTCTCCGCCGCATGGCCGGGTGCAACCGCCGAGGAGATGCAGGAACAGGTTACGGACAAACTCGAGCGCCGTTTCCAAGACGTCCCGGGGATGAAGCAGATCAAGAGCGAGACGCGCCCCGGGCAGACCGTCATCTATCTGGAGCTGCGCCCCGAGGTGGACAAGGCGCAGATTCGCCCGACGTGGCGCGACGTGCATAACTTCGGCGAAGATGTCAAACGGGATCTGCCGGACGGCGTGCTCGGTCCCTACTACAACGACCGATTCGACGACGTGTACGGCTCGATCTACGCCGTCACGGGCGCAGACTACTCCTATGAGGAGCTGCGCGCCATGGCGGAGGACGCCCGCCGCCGCATCCTCGCCGTGCCGAGCGTGCAAAAGGTCGTCCTCATCGGCGTCCAGCGCGAGCGCGTCTACGTCGAGATCGCGCTCGACCGCCTCGCGCAGCTCGGCATCAGCCCGCAGGTCATCACGGACGCTCTGGCGGGACAGGATGCGATGATGACGGCGGGGCGCATCGAGACGGAGACGGACAATGTGTATCTGCGCGCCTCGGGCGTCTTTGAAAACGTCGAGGATATCCGCGCGCTGCCCATCGCCGCGAACGGGCGCGTCTTTCGTCTCGGCGATATCGCAAAGGTCGAGCGGCGCGACATCGAGCCTGCCGATCCGAAGATGTTCTACGACGGCGCCCCTGCCGTCGGTATTGCTGTCTCCATGGCGGACGGCGGCAATATCCTCGAACTCGGGCAAAATCTCTCGGCACTCACCGCAGAGATCCGTGCAAACCTTCCGCTCGGTGCACAGCTCAGCGAGGTCTCAAACCAGCCCGCCGTCGTGCAGAACTCCATTGACGATTTCGTCGAGACGCTGCTGCTCGCCGTCGTCATCGTGCTCGCCGTCAGCTTCCTCTCGCTCGGACTGCGCACGGGGCTCGTCGTCGCGTGCTGCATCCCGCTCGTCCTCGCGGGCACGTTCGTCGCGATGTATATCCTCGGCATCGACCTGCACAAGGTCTCACTCGGCGCGCTCATCATCGCGCTCGGTCTGCTCGTGGACGACGCCATCATCGCCGTCGAGATGATGAGTGTGCAGCTTGAGCGCGGCATGGATCGCTTCGAAGCCGCGTGCTACGCCTTTACCCAGACCGCAAAGCCGATGCTCACGGGTACGCTCATCACCTGCGCGGGGTTCATCCCCGTCGCGTTTGCCAAGGGGCTCGCGAGCGAGTTTTGTGCCGCGCTCTTCCCCGTCATCGGTATCGCGCTCGTCCTCAGTTGGATCGTCTCCGTCATGGTCGCGCCGCTGCTCGGGTACTACCTCATCCGTGTCAAAAGTGAAGAGACCGCGCACGATCCGTACCAAAGCCGCTTCTACCGGCTCTTTCGCCGCGTGTTGACGACCTTTCTCGCGCATCGCGCCATCGTGCTCGTCGGGACGGTACTCGTATTCGCCGCATCTCTCGTTGCTTTTCCGCATATCAAGCAGACCTTTTTCCCGCCGTCGCTGCGCCCCGAACTGCTCGTCCGTCTGACGCTGCCCGCAGGCGCGTCCATGCAGGCGACGCAGGCAGAGTCGGATCGGCTTGCGGCGCTCCTCGACGCGCATATGGACAAAATCGAAAACTACGCGTACTACGTCGGCAGGTCTACGCCGCGGTTCGTCCTCACCGTCGATCCGAAGGCGGACGCCGACAACACGGCGCAGTTCGTCATCACGGCGAAGGGCACAGCGGAGCGCGAGCAGCTTGCCGCGCTGATCGGAGACGCACGCCATGACGAGCTCTCGGGCGTGCGCGTCACAACGCAGTACATCCAGACGGGGCCGCCCGCCGACTTCCCCGTCATGCTGCGCGTCTCCGCGCCGACCGCAGACGAGGCGCGCCACGTCGCCGAAGAGGTCGCCGCGATCGCAAGCGCCGATGCCGCCACGGCGAACGTACACCTCGACTGGACGGAGAAAACGAAGGCCGTCCGCATCGACTTTGACAAGGAGAAGCTGAAACGGCTCGGCATCAGTGCCAAGACGGTCAAGCAGATGCTCTACACCGAGCTCTCGGGCGCGCAGGCGGCGGAGTTCTACACGGGCGACCGCACGATCGGCATCGCTCTGCGGCTTGCAGAGCCAGATCGGACGAATATCGAGCGGCTCGGGGAGCTCCCCGTCGCCACGTCCGGCGGGTACATCCCGCTCGCGCAGATTGCGCATATTTCCTACGAGGCGGAAGATGGATTCATCAAGCGCCTCAACCTGCGCCCGTCCATCCTCGTACAGGCGGAGGTCACGCAGGGCGAGGGCAACGACGCCGCGCGCCGCATTTTCGCCGCGACAAAGGAGCTGCGCGACAATCTCCCCGCGGGAACGACGATCGAGACGGCGGGCGCGCTCGCGGACTCCGCGGACTCCATGAGCTACCTCGTAAAGCCCGTACCCGCCATGATTTTCATCATCATGACGCTCCTCATGATACAGGTCGGCAGCATGGGCAAGATGACGCTGACCATCCTCACCGCACCGCTCGGGCTCATCGGCGTCGTGCTCGCGATGCTGCTCACGGACTCCGCCGTCGGCTTCGTCGCGTATCTCGGCATTCTCGCGCTCTTTGGCATGATCATCCGCAACTCCGTCATCCTCATCGATCAGATCAAAAAGCATGAGGACGCGGGCGAGCAGCCCATGGACGCCATCATCGACTCCGCTGTTCTGCGATTCCGCCCCATCATGCTCACCGCAGCCGCCGCCATCCTCGGCATGCTGCCCCTCATGCGCAGCATCTTCTGGGGGCCTATGGCAGTCGCCATCGCGGGCGGACTCATCGTCGCCACCGTGCTGACACTGCTGGTACTCCCCGTGATGTATGCCGTGGCGTATCGCGTGAAGTGAAGAGAACAAGAAAAAGCTATCGCATAGAAAATTCATGCGATAGCTTTTTAACGTCTATTCTATGTGCGGCTCGGATTTATCGGTTCGGGGGCATATTCTTGTCGCTGCGCAAACGGTGTGCGCGTTACGACTAATGATAAAGGATCCTGTGCCGCACCGCCCGGCGGTCGATCATGCGCCGGGCAGTACCGCGGCGCGGCGACATTGCGTCGACAAGAAACAACCGGAGCACGCCGCCCCTGCGGGGTAAAAGCTCCGCGACGGCGATATATGCCCCCTCACCGTACGATAGAGAACGGCGGAACGCCTGAGGCGGTGCGTTCCCCTTGCATCGTGAGAAGTCTCAGCAATTCACGCCGCCCCCGTAGGGGCACGGCGCTGCCGTGCCCTTGAACGCAATACGGCGGCGTTCCCTACGCCCTCCGCAGGATTTTTTGCAGTGACACAGCTATGCGCCAAAATCCCGCGTCACATTTCGTAAGGGTAGAAGGCTAGCTTCCCCTCCTTATACTCCCCAATATAAATATCCTTCAGCTCATATCCAGCCTCCCGCAGCGCCCCCTTTAACCACACGCGGTCTTTATCGATGAGTTCAAGGGCGTCGTCGTCAATCTGCCCGTCGAGGATGAGCGGATAGCGCGCATTTTGCTCGCCGTACTGGATGACGGTGAGCTGCCCGTTCGGCTCGAGCACGGCGCGCTTCACATCCTTAACGAAGTAGACGCCCGCCATGCGCAGTTTCAGATGAATGTCGTGCGCAAGCAGACCGTGCCGCATGCACTCCTCCACCTTGAGTTTGCCGCGCTCGATGAGGACGGCGGGGCGTCCGTTCACGAATGCCTTGAGCGTGCTGCTTGTGGACTTTAGATATTTCAGAATCAGGACGAGCAGCGTCCACGCGATGAGCTCGAGGACGAATTCGAGCACCGAGATGTCGTTGTTGTAGATCACGCCGCCGATGATGCCGCCGAGCACATAGTTCTGCACCTGATCCGTCGCCGAGCTCGGCGCGAGGTTCCCCTTGCCGAGCAGATTGATCTGCAGAATGAGACACAGGAGTCCGAGCGCGAGCTTCACGAGTACGAGCGAATAGACGATCATGTCAGTCCTCCTTATCCACGATCTGCACATCCCGACTCATCAGATGCGTCCGATCATAGCGAAACGAGGTAAAATCCGCATTGAACGTCACGGTGTAGTATGTCCCGTGCACGCTGACGATCATCCCCTGTTTCAGATTGGTCGAGTTCGTCCGCACCTCATTCACCGTGACGCCGAGATCATCCGCGATGCGGTGCAGGAACAGCGCCATGCGCGATGTCTGCTCCCGATCGCTCCTCGTCTGCGTATAGCCGCTGTACTGAACGCCGCCGAGAAATAAAACGGTGAGCAGCAGAATAACGATGAGATCACGGTAGCGCGAGACGAACCGGCTGCGCAGATATTTGAAAATCACAAAGAGCAGCGCCGCCAGCGCGAGAAACGAAAGCGCGTACTGCACGGCGTCGCTGACCTGACTGCGCTGCACGATATAGGCATAGGTATAGAACTGCAAGGAGCACCTCCCGATATTTCTGCAAAAGTTCAATGATCGTACAGATTACCACGCCGCCGCCCATGCGTCAATAGCCCCGTATACACAGACCGAAATACGACATGTATTCATGCATTTTATTTCTTTTCTTCTGTATTTTCTGTTATAATGGAACTATCATCCAAAGAAGAAACGGCAGCATAGCCGACGGGATGAAGATGTGTTCTGTGTATTGTGGGATGTGTTCCGCATCCCGGCGGGAGTTGAACGCCATGAAGGGTGAGCTGTTTATCAAAGAAAAAAGGTGCAAGGGCTGCGGTATCTGCGCGGCATTCTGCCCAAAAAAGGTGCTCGAGGTGAGCCTCCTCGGCAAGATCACGCCCGTCCGTCCCGATGATTGTATCGCCTGCGGGCAGTGCGAGATGCGCTGTCCCGATTTTGCGATATTCGTGGAGCGGAGGGCAGTCGTATGAGCAAAACAAATTCCTCTGCCCGACTAATGCAGGGCAACGAGGCGGTCGCCGAGGGCGCGGTCGCGGCGGGGGTAACGTTCTTCGCGGGCTACCCCATCACGCCGTCGACGGAGATCGCGGAGCAGATGGCGCTGCTGCTGCCGAAAATCGGCGGCACGTTCCTCCAAATGGAGGATGAGATCGGCGCGATGGGCGCGATCCTCGGCGCGTCGCTCGCGGGTGCAAAGGTCATGGACGCGACGAGCGGCCCCGGCTTCTCGCTGAAGCAGGAGCTGATCGGCTATGCCGCGTGCGCGGAGATTCCCTGCGTCGTCGTCAACGTACAGCGCGTCGGTCCCTCCACGGGGCAACCAACTGCGCCCGCGCAGGGCGACGTGATGCAGACGCGCTGGGGCACGCACGGCGATCACCCGATCATTGTGCTTTCGCCGTGGAGCGTCCGCGAGTCGTTCGACATGGCGGTCATGGCGGTGAACTACGCGGAGCGGTTCCGCTCGCCCGTCATCCTGCTGACGGACGAGATCGTCGGGCATCTGCGCGAGAACGTCACGCTGCCCGCCCCCGAAAAGCTCGACATCTACCCGCGCCGCCTGCCGACCAAGACACGCGCCGAGGGCTACGAGCCGTACGCCGTGGGCGAAGACCTCGTCCCCAACGTCGCACGGTTCGGCGACGGCTATCGCATCCACGTGACGGGACTTCTCCACGACGAGACGGGCTTCCCCTCGGGCAGTCCCGCCGTGACCGAGACCATGCTGCGCCGTCTGCATGAGAAAATCGACCGCGTGGGCGAGGAGATCATCCATGTGGAAGAACATTTTATGGAGGACGCGGACTACGCCGTCGTCAGCTACGGCGGCACGGCGCGCACTGCCTACGAAGCCGTCCGCGCGGCGCGTGCGGAGGGTCTTGCCATCGGTTTTCTGCGTCTCCAAACGATCTGGCCCTTTGCCAATGCCGCCGTCTCACGGCTCGCAGATCGCGTGAAATCGCTCCTCGTCGCGGAGCTGAACTACGGTCAGCTCGTGCACGAAGTCGCGCGCGCGGCGCACGGCACGCCTGTCCGTGCCGCGCTCAAATACAATATGCTGGACTTCACTCCGCAGGAGATTCTCGCGGAGATTCGGCGCATGTGTGAGGAGGGACGGGCATAATGGCGGATATGAATACAAATCTGCACACGGACATCGACCGCGGCTACGAGCAGTTTTTCCGGCAAAACCGTCTGCCGCACCTCTGGTGTCCCGGCTGCGGTAACGGCACGGCGCTCAAATGCATCGCCGAGGCGATCGAGGGCGCGGACGGCATCACGCAGGACAATACGGTCATCGTCTCCGGCATCGGCTGTTCCTCGCGCGGGTCGGGCTACATGGACTTTGACACGGTGCATACGGCGCACGGGCGCGCCATTCCCTTTGCCACGGGCATCAAGCTCGCGCGCCCCGAGCTGAATGTCATTGTCATTACAGGAGACGGCGATTGTACTGCCATCGGCGGCAATCATTTCCTGCACGGCTGCCGGCGCAACGTCGATCTGACGGTCGTCCTTTTCAACAACAATATCTACGGCATGACGGGCGGGCAGACCTCGCCGACGACGCCCACGGGCATGTCCACGACGACCGCGCCCTACGGCACGGTTGACCGCGTGCTCGACGCCTGCCGCATTGCCGAGGCTGCGGGCGCGACCTACGTCGCGCGCTCGACGGCGTTCCACGTCAAGCATCTCACGCAAATGATTTCGGGCGGCCTAGAGAGTCACGGGTTCTCCCTCATCGAAGCCATCGTCCAATGCCCCACCGCCTACGGACGCCGGAACAAGATGGGGGCGCCCGCCGCGATGCTCTCGTGGATGCGCGACCACGCCGTCATGAAGAGCGCGTGGGACAAACTTCCGCCTGAAAAGCGCACGCCGGACAAATTCCCCATCGGTCTCCTCCACGCGTGCGAGGGCGCGGAATACGGCGCGGCAAATACAGAGATCATGCGCCGCGCAGGAGGGCTTTGACATGCAGAAAGAACTTCGTCTCTCCGGCTCGGGCGGACAGGGCGTCATCACCGCCGCCATCATCTTTGCAGAGGCCGCGACCGCGTGCGGCATGAACGTCGCGCAGTCGCAGTCCTACGGCCCTGAGGCGCGCGGCGGCGCGTCCCGCTCCGAGGTCATTGTAAGCGATGCCGCCATCTACCACCCGCACGTGGAGCACCCCGACATCGTGCTCGCCATGACGCAGGCGGCGGCGGATAAATACGCGGGCGACCTCGACGACGCGGACGGCATCCTGATTGTGGACAGCGAGCTCGTCCCCCGGGTGCCGCACGCGGCGCACATCGTCTCCGTCCCCATCACCACGCTCGCCATCGAGCAGCTCGGCAAAGCCCTCTTTGCCAATATCGTCGCCCTCGGCGCGATCACACGCATCGCGGGTCTCGTCCCTCTCTCCGCGGTGGAAGCCGCCGTGCAAAACCGCGTCCCGCCGCATACGGTGGAGCAGAATATGCAGGCGCTCATGCTCGGTTATGAAGCGGCAGCAGAAAGTAAGGTCTGATCGTTAAAGGGGCTCCTCCACATTGCACTATAAGCAGCAATGTGGAGGAGCCTTTTTTGTTGTTGCCTTTATCCTTTATCAGATTCCTTATTGTAAACATCCTTAAGCAGTGTCTCTTTCCGCAGGGCGCGGCATTCGCAGGTATACGCGTCATCCGGGACGCTGCGAATCGTGGAGAGGAGGATGTCGCCGATCATGGGGGCGTCGTCGTAAAAGATATCCGTGAGCACATCGTGCGACCACGGGCGAATCCCCTCGCCGTAGTTCACGACGAAATACAGCCCCGCATAGCACGCGCCGATCTCGCGCGCGAGGTAGACCTCGGGGGCAAGGCTCTGCCCAACGATGTCGGCGTGCCCCTTCAGCATAGCGATCTCGGCGGGACTCTCGAAATGCCGTCCGTCGGTGACGGCATAGATGCCGCGGTCAAAGATACGTCCCGCATATCGTCTCCGCGTCTCGGCAATCAATGTCTCGCGCAGCTCACGGCAGAGCGCGTCGCGCATGACGAGCAGATAGCGCCCGTCGAGCATGACGTCCTTGCGCACGGAGAGGTCGAGGTAGTCGTCGGGGATGAGGAAATCGCGCGGGTCGAGCAGGGGATTGACCGTGCCGACGCCGCCCTCGGAGAGGATGCGCCGCACGCCCGCCGCGCGCAGTACCCAAAATACTTGGCGCGACGCGTCCGCGCGCGTGACACCGCTGCGCCAGCCGTGCATTTTGCAGGTCAGGACGCGCCGCCCCGCGACGGAAAAGAGACGGAACGCGGGGCTCTCCCCGTACGGCGTTATAAAATGCAGCCCATCCGCGATGATCTCCACATCCGCCGCCATAGACGCGCGCGGGAAATCGCTCGAAAGCGTCCCCGATCCGCCGATCACGGCATAGCCCGCCTGCGGCACATCTTTCTCCGTCAATATCTCCCGTCCCGCCGTCTCTGCATTCATCTCAAAACCTCCGTATCACGCGGTAGCGCGTATCGCGCTGTGCCGGCTCTCGTCCCGCGCCGCGAATCAGCTCGATCATCTTGCGGATCGACATATTGTACGCCGTGCCCGCCGCGCGCACGACGTTCTCTTCGAGCATGATGCTGCCGAGATCGTCCGCGCCGAACCCGAGCGTGAGCTGTCCGATGCGCTCGCCCTGCGTCACCCACGATCCCTGTATATGCGGCACATTGTCCATGTATAGGCGCGTTACGGCAAGTGTCCGCATGTAATCCCAGCTCGACGTCTTTTCCCCGCCGAGCGCGGTGTTGCCGGGCTGGAACGTCCATGTGATGAACGCGCGGAATCCGCCTGTCTCCTCCTGCAAACGGCGGATATGCTCCATGTGCTCCACGCGCTCCGCCATCGTCTCGCCGAAGCCGATCACCATCGTCGCCGTCGACTCCATCCCAATCTTGTGCGCCGTCCGCATCACACGCAGCCAATCCTCGGTCATGATCTTTTTCGGTGCGATGAGCTTGCGCACGCGATCGACGAGGATCTCCGCACCGCCCCCGGGGAGCGAGGCAAGCCCCGCATCCTGCAGCCGGCGCAGCGTGTCCTCGATGGTAATGCCCTCCTTTTCCGCAAAGTACAGAATCTCCGTCGCCGTAAAGGAGTGGATCACGATGGAGGGATAGCGGTCACGGATCGCACGCAGCATATTCTCATAGTAGGAAAGCGGCAGGTCGGGATGAATACCGCCCTGGATCATGACCTGCGTGCCGCCCGCCTCTGCCGTCTCACCGACCTTCGCGAGAATCTCCTCCATCGGCAGGAGGTAGCCGTCCTCCGCGCCCACCTTTGTATAGAATGCACAGAAACGGCATTCGTTCACGCATACATTTGTATAGTTGATGTTGCGGTCAACGATGAACGTCACCGTATCGCCGAACCGCCGCGCGCGCTCCGCGTCCGCCGCGCGTCCGAGGTCGATGGGATCGCCGCTCGTGAGGAGGTCTGCCGCCTCCCGCTCCGATAGTCTCATGCGCCCTCCCCTGCCGCAATCGGCTGATAAAATGTGTCGCGCTCCACAGGCACATAGCCCGCCTCGCGGATCATCGCGTCCAGTTCGCGCCGCGTGATGCCCGTCTGCGTCTGTGCGCCCGCCGCGTGAATGATCTTCTCCTCACCGATCGTTCCGTCGAGATCGTCTGCGCCGAAGCCGAGAGCAAGCTGCGCAATGGGCTGCGTCAGCATGACCCAAAACGCCTTGAAATGCGCGACATTATCGAGGACAAGGCGCGAGAGAGCGAGCATCTTCATATCCTCCCACGAACCGACGCGCACGAGTTTCTTCTCCGCACCAAGTGCCGTATTCTCGGGATGGAACGGAAAGAGCATGAACGCCTGAAAGCCGCCCGTCTCATCCTGCAGCTCGCGCAGGGCAAGCAGATGGTCAATGCGCTCCTCCACCGTTTCGATGTGCCCGTACATCATGGATGCATTTGTGCGGATGCCGAGTTCGTGCGCCGTACGCATGCAGTCGAGCCACTCGGCACGCGTCGCCTTGTTCGAGCAGATGATGGCGCGGACGCGGTCGGACAGAATCTCCGCACCACCGCCGGGGAGCGACGACAGCCCCGCCGCCTGCAGCGTGCGCAGGATGGCGCGGACGGAAGTCCCTTCCGTCTTCGCAAAGTTCACAACCTCCACAGGCGTAAACGCCTTGATGTCCGCATGGGGCAGTGCCGCGCGCACCTGCCGCACCACGCTCTCGTAGTAGGAGAAGGGGCGGTCGGGATGCAGCGCGCTCACGATATGGATTTCCGTGAGACGCGGTGTCTTTTTCGCCAGCTCCAATACACGCGCGACATCATCCGTTTCCATAATATAGCCGCGCGTATCGCCCTGCTCCACCTGGAACGCGCAGAGCGGGCAGTTCGCGCTGCATATATTCGTGAGGTTGATGTGGCGGTTCACCGTATAGTAGACGTTCTTCCCGCTCGCGCGCTCCTTCGCCGCACGCGCCCACGCGGCAAGCGCGAGAAGGTCGTTGTCCTCGTAGAGGGCGAGCGCATCCTCCTTCGTCAGCCGCGCCCCGCGCTCGGCGGCAGCACGGGCTTTCTTTCGATCACTCATGTACGATATTCTCTCCTTAAGGAAGCACTGATAAATTCAGCACCGCCATCTTGACGCATCTTTTTTGCCCGCACTGTGCCCGCGATCCTCCACATAGCTTTGGCTATGCGTCCGGTTTGCCTCCTTGTTCGGACGAAAAAATCTACGCCAATCTGAGGGTCTATTTTATCAGCGAGTCCTTACAACACTCCCGCAAGTGTACCAAATGCGGCGGGATTTTGCAAATTCTGTAGAGCGCACTGCCTTGACCCGTATCAAGGCAGGTCTTGTTGCCAAACTTTACCCGAAAGACCTATTGAAGCCGTAATACATCTATACTATCATAAAACAGATGAATATTCCCACAACAGGAATCACGGAAAGGAGCCGATCATGACGCTTCCCTACCAGTGCCCTGACTGCGGCACGGAGCTCGGCTATAAGGGGCTCTGCTGGAGGTGCAGGACAGCGGCGAATCGCCGTGCGGCACTCGCATGGACGCCCGAGGAGGTCGCGGCCAAGGAACAGGAGATCATCGCACAGATCGAGGATGTCCCCGATGATTTCTGGTATCTGCTCTGCTGTCGCGGACGGCTCGTACCGGAGATCCCACGCGCGGCACTCGCGGCACGTTCCTTCTGGCCCTCGGCACTCTACTATCATGCACCGACGGATGTACGGGACGGACTGATCGCGGCACTGATGGAGACGGATGTCGCACATGAGGCGAACGAGCTTATGATGTGCCTCGGTATGCAGGGAGATGACCAATCCCTTGCGGCACTCCTCGCACTCGAACGTGCACCGCGCCCGTGGCGCGGGAAGCTGCACGTTGATCCCGCAGTCTATGCGCAGTGCGGCGGCTGGACGTTCGACGCAGAGGGGCGACGCCGCACGCTGAACTACGACACCTGCTATACGCTGGTGCACGCCGCATCAGATGAAGAGGTCCGCCGCTCGCCCGTCCGCATTGCCCGACCACGGGAGGAGAACTGCCCGCACTGCGGCAGCCGCATGGCGGATATGCTCATACTGGACGGACGGGATGCGCGTCTGCACTTCCTCGGCATCGACGGCATTCTCACAGCGACCTGTTGTCCGAACTGCGTCGCATATGCAGAGCCGATACTGAGCCGCTATACGCTCGACGGCGGCAGCGAGGTGCTTTCCTACGAAGATGCGGGTGATACCACGTATATCGAAGAGGAGCTTGTCAGGATTTTTGAAAACAATCTCATCCTCGGCGAGACGCCCGTTCCTCTGTTCTACGGCGCACGCTTCGAGGACACCTGCACGCTCGGCGGCTTTGCGCTCTGGTGGCAGGACTGGGAATACACGACCTGCCCCGACTGCGGGCAGCCGATGAAGTATCTCATGCAGATTCATTGGGATGCGCTGACGGACTATATGGAGGGCACGCTCTACATTGAGTTCTGCCCCGACTGCCGCATCGTCTCCATGCAGCACCAGCAGACCTGAGGAAACACTATGCGTGAAAAAGACTGCGCCGCACTCGAAACAAAATGCCGCGCGCTGATCGAGCATCTCTGCCGTGAACAGATCATCCCATCCGATCGGATCGATATGAACGCAGACTTTGCGCAGATGATCGCACTGCTCCGACAGACGTTCCAAGATACCTACCCGAAGACAAAATACAAACGCATGATGAAAAGCATCCACTATGCCAACGCGTTCGCCGACGAAGTGCTCAAACAGTGTGCTTTTCTGCTGGATGACATCGAACAGCATCTCGCACAGAACCATTTCTTAGACCATGACCGTTCCGTGGCATTCTTCAATCAAACGATCACGACGGATGGATTTGCCGTCACACCAACCACTCTTGTGGAGACGATGCTGGACAGTCTTCTGCTCAGCAGGAACAAAGGATAACGGAAAAGGAGCCCCCTAATGCAAAACGGTTACACACCCAAGGACTTCGACAATCGCGTGATGGACAAGGCAGCGTGGCATCTCGATAGTCTGCGCAAAAAGAAGCTGCCCGTGGACGAGATCACGGCGTACAACCACATCGCGATCTATCTGCGCTGGTGCATCGAGCACGAGCTGATGGCGGAGTGGTTTGTCCGTCAATATGGGGAAACCATACGTGCCGTCTGCGAATATCCTGCCGAGACGGATCTGCGCTCCTTTCTCCGCGATAATCTGCACGGGCTCCTCAGGCGCGGCTTTTTCAGCCCGGAGGGCAAGGCATTCGCGGAGTATTACTACGACGGTGAGGCACCCTCCTTCCCCTCGGACATCGACAATTATGCCCTCTCCTACTTCGGTGCGGCGCGTTACCACTCGAACGAGTTCAAACAGGAGGCATACCTCTTTGTCCCATTCGATGAAAACTACTATGCGGCAATGGCACAGCTCATCGCACAGCGATGGGACGCATGGAGGAGGAACGCTCCCAAAACGAAAGGAGAAATCACACGGAGCAAAAATGCTAAACCGGACGTGCGCACAGCTGCACTCATGCGCTATCTCGGCTGTGACTGCACATATTTCCCGCCGCTGGCAGACGATGATCCGATCACGGCGGCATATAGCTACGCCCGTCGCCTCGGCGTACGCGAGGGCTATGTTCCCCTGCTCATCGTGCCGAGTGATACGCTGTGGGAGATTCTGACGATGAATGCAGGAGCGGAGCGCGGGGACTTTGAGGACTACGATTTCGATGCCAAAGCGGTGGACACATATCGCAGGAAAATCCTTGCACAGCCCATTGGGGACGGTAAAGCGATCCTGACGGAGCGGCTCGGAGAGCGTTCTGAGCAGAACCGCGCGGAAACGTTCGATGAGGAGGAACATCCCGTCAACCATTTTATCAGCTATTGGGACTACGAGACGCAGAAAACGCAGCCGATGATTCTCGCCAAGATCCCCGTGCAGCATCCGTGGACGGTGTTTGCGTATCTTCCGTTCGGCGGGTGGAACGACTGTCCCGACACCGCAGCACTGATGGCGGTGTCGAAATACTGGCACGAACGGCACGGTGCAGTGCCCGCCGTCCTCACCTATGACACCCTTGAGTACAGCGTGCCCGCCCCCGTACCACAGGAGAGCGCACTACAGCTTGCAAAGGAGCAGTATGCGTTCTGCGCCGACATCGTCGAGCAGGGCGCGCCCGGCATGACCGTCACACGTCTCGCGCACGATCTTGAGCAGTCAGACATTTGGTATTTCTGGTGGGACTAAGCAGAGGTTTTTTCATGACACTACTCGAACAGTGCCAAGTTTGGCACGAGAACAACGAATTTCAGAAAATCATCACAGAGATCGAGGCACTCCCCGCCGAGGAACGCACGCCGGAACTGGACAGCGAACTGGCGCGCGCCTATAACAATGCGGCGAGCGCAGAGGATCGCGCCTATTTTGAAAAGGCGATCGGCCTCCTCGCCCCCCACGCGGACTATTTCGCGGGTGACCATCTCTGGAACTTCCGCATGGGCTATGCCTACTACTACCTCGACCGTGAGGACTGCGCCCTCCCCTGCTTCGAGGCAGCACTTGCCGCTCTCCCGAACGATACGGACACAATGCAGATGATCGATGCCTGTCAAAAGCGGCTGCGTGTCATCCATGCCGCACGAAAACCGCTGCTCTCCCCTGCAGCGGTCAAGAAGCTTGAGGCGATGGACGACGGCTCAACGGGCTATTTCTATAAGATGCTGCACTATCTGGAATCGTACATCAAGAACGGAACAATCAAGGGGAATTTCACACGCGCGGAGGCACGCGCCAATCTCGATATCGCGCTGTGGTATGCGTATGCGTGCAACAATATTGATGCCTACGAGTACTACTACCGTACAACGCAGTGGATGCCGGCGGCTGCGGCAAATGCAAACGGCTGTGGGACATACTACTACCGCTACGCCGTCGCCCTCATGTACTGCGGACGACTGGACGATGCGCTGTGCACGGCAGAAAGGGGCGTATGTGAGGAGCCGGACTACCCGTGGACGTATCTGCAGCTTGGAAAACTACGCAGCCATTTCGGCAACCGTGACGGGGCGCGCGAGGCGGTACAGAAAGGACTTGCGCTCGTGCCGGACGATCATGAATTCCTGACGCTTGCGCGTGAGATCGAGGAGGGTGCGACCATCGAGCAGATGTCCTACCACTGGATTGATCCCACGTTTGACGAGGAGCTGCAAGAGGCGGCTGCGACAGGCGAAACATTGGGGCTGCGTGACGGCGTGGATGCCGATGGAGAAATGTACGAAAAGCAGCGCGCCATCGCCTGCATGACGGTAAATGAGGCGGGGCTTGCGTATTTCCGCCAGCTTTTCCGTCCCGATCCGAAGAACTACGAGCGAAACGCGCCCTATTGCAGCTTCGACTATCCCGTGGGCGATACATCCGTGCGGCTCGTCTTTCACATGAACGAGGCAGGGCTGTCGAAGCGCAGCCCCGCATGGCTGCGCACGCAGAAGGAACGCCTCGATGATGGCGGCTGGCTCAGTCGCACGGACGAGGCGGGCACGGGCACACTTGCCGCGGTGCATTTTGAGCTCGACAATCAGGTCACGCTCAAGTACCAGTACCCATGGCAGGAGAAGGGTGTCTACATTCCATTGGATGAGGACGGGAATCCGAAGGATGATGAGACGTAACCGTTCGCATATAAAAAGGGGCTGTTGCACGAACACCCCTATCGGTTCGCTGCGCTCGCCACTTACTGACCTGTCCGAGAAGCAAGCCCAAAGGGGGTAGCTGATCGGGAAACAGGTCGTATGGGAAAACGACCCAAGAACACGAGCGTTAGCGACGTGCGATTGGATGACGTTGACCGCTCCCCCGTTGTGACGGGGGAAGCTAAGATACCATACCCTAGCCTCCCCCGTGCGACACGGGGGAGGGGGACCGCGTAAGCGGTGGAAGAGGCACTTGTAGCGATACCGCTGACATAATGACAAAGGGCTGTTGCACGAAGCTAGATGTAGTGACCCCCAAAAGTTAGATCCTCTAAGTCTAACTTTTGGGGGTCAGGTCAAAAACTTCGTGCAACAGCCCCTTTTGTGTATCCAAATTTATAGCCCCAGTTCCTCCTCGATCAGCACGAGCTCCATCGGGCGGTAGCTCATCTTCTTGTAGTGGATGGTCAGCGCATTGCAGATGCGCTCAAGTGCCGCGCAGTCATAGCAGCGCGTGCCGTCCTTCGCGCAGGGCGTTTTCTTGCCCTTGCGGTGCGCGTTGCGCGGGGCGGCGACGCGGTGAATGCGCTCGATCCCCGCCTCGATGTCGGGGACAAGCTTGTTGATGCCGACGACGAAGTAGGTCTTTTCATGTCCGAAAAGCGAACCCGCGACACGATTGCCCGCACCGTCCATGTTGAAGATCTGCCCCTGCTCGGTGATGGCGTTCGCCGAGAGCAGGAACACATCCGTCATCAGCGCCTCTCTCCCTGCCGCGAGAAATGCCTCGATACCGCCGACGTGCCCCGCGCGCGGCGGGTCGATTACCTCGTTATGCATGCTCAGACGCTCGTAGAGCGAAAGTGCCCGCAGCGTCTCGGAGTCGCCGAATCCTACGCGCTTGCCGCGAATCTCGTCGGCAAGATAGTCCGCCGCTGCTGTGCGCTCCGCGAACCGCGAGACATCGTAGCGATTCCGGCGGAACGCCTCCATCGTACGCACAATGCGCTCCTCGTATGCCGACATAGTTCCTCCTCTGACGGTGAATGCCCCACGGCGATCCCGCTCCCTCTCAATACGTCTCGATGATATTAAAATTCGAGTCACACGCGGCGGGCGTGCGTCCGATCTCGCGGATCACACGGATGATGTGATCCTCCGAGAGTGCGCGGGGGCTCTTCGCACCTGCATCGTGGAGAATTGTCTCCTTGTGCACCGTGCCGTCGATATCGTTCGCACCGAAACAGAGCGCGACCTGTGCCACGGGCACGGTCAGCATCACCCAGTACGCCTTGATGTTGCGGAAGTTGTCGAGCATCAGACGCGAGATCGCAATCGTCCTGAGATCGTCCCACATCGACGTCTGCCGCACCGTCCGCCCCAGCTCCGTATTCGACGGCAGAAACGGGAACGGGATGAACGTCTGGAATCCGCCCGTCTCATCCTGGAGATCGCGCAGCCGCATCATGTGCTCCACACGCTCCTCGATCGTCTCGATGTGTCCGTAAAGCATGGACGCATTCGTCTTGATGCCGAGCGTATGTGCCGTACGGTGTGTCTCAAGCCACTCATCCGCTGTCGCCTTGTTCGGACAGAGTTCGCCGCGCACGCGGTCGGTCAGAATCTCCGCACCGCCGCCCGCAATCGACTGCAGCCCCGCCTCACGCAGCCGCAGGAGCACCTCGCGCACCGTACGCCCCGAACTCTTTGCAAAATGCGTGATCTCAACCCCCGTAAAGCCCTTTAGATAAAGCGATGGGAACGCCTTATGCAGGGCGGCGAGCCGCAGGAGATAGTCGTCGAACGTCCAGTCCGGATGCAGTCCGCTCACGACATGGAGTCCCGCGAGATGCGGATCGCGCATCGCGTCCGCGACGTGGGCGACCGCCTCATCGACGCTCATCTCGTACGCGCCCTTATCCTCGGCATCGCGCCCGAATGCGCAGAATTTACAGTGCGCGGTGCAGATATTCGTCAGGTTTACATGACAGTTCACATTGTAGTACACAATGTCGCCGCATTTCTCGCGGCGCACGCGGTCGGCGAGCGCCCCGATCCGGGCAATGTCCGGACACGCGAAAAGACGCACGCCATCCTCGTGCGTCAGCCGCTCCCCGCGCTCAATCTTCCGCTCAATCTCTAAATAATCGCCGTGCAATCGCTTCTTCTCCTAAAAATAGTCTGCGGCATACCGCCGGATACGTTTCAAATCCCGCCTCGGATTATTTTGCCGCCGTCACCCGAACGGAGGTCAGCATCTCGTCCATACGCTGTTCGACCGATACGCTCCCCGCAGGACGGGTGAGCGATACGCTCCACTCCTCCTGCCCAAAAACGACCATAAGATAATCGTCCGTATAGCGTTTGCCATCCATCGCAAAACTGAACGAGAGCAAGCGCGCCGGCGTACCGTCCAGGTCCAGCGTCTCATCGCGGTCGAACCGGTCAAGTTTATAAAGCGTCCTAAAGTTTTTGCGCATCCCCTTAGCCGTCTCCTCCAGCTGCGGCTCAACCGGCTCCCCGCCGTTCATGTGCCCGTAGATCATATGCTGGACGTGCACGCGGAAATCCATATCCTTCCGATACGAAGAAAATTCGTTCATATAGAACCCGTTAGGCAGGGGCATTTCATGAGATTCAAAATCGGGCACCTGCGGCAGTGTCATCGTCAGCGTCGTGCCGTGATCCGTGAGCGTGACCGGATGCAGTTCGAGCGGGGCCGTACCGTCCTCTGCCGCAGCCTGCGCCGCCCCGCCGAAACAAGCGGCAAACACGAGCAGACACAGCGCGATGAGGCCCCGTATATTCTTTAACATGGACATAGAACTCTCCTTCTCCGTATGCATAAGACTCATACGCACAGACCGGCGCCGCTCTCTATTGCGCGGCGCCCACTCGAATAGAACTTAGTATCTCATTCATATGCGGCGCGGCCGTCTTGTTGTCCGCGCGCCGCGAGAGCGTGATGTTCCACTGATTGCAGCCGAGCGTCACAACGACGCTGTCGTCGATATAGCGCGTCCCCCCGACCGTATACGCATATGAGAAGAGGTGCCCCGGCATACCGCCGAGATCGATCCGCTCGTCCCGCATCATTTGATCGTATTGATAGGCCGCCGCAATCGCATCGCGCGCGCCCGCCACGGCCTCGTCGAGTGTCGGCACGCCGGCCGCACTGTCGCCGGCATCTCCGAATACGGTATGCTGAACGAGCACGTCGAGCCCCGCTCCCTCGGCGCGCGCAAGATATTTCCCGATGGTAAAACCGATCTCCGCAAACGACTGCTCTTCTTTCTTGAACTCCGAAATCTGCGCCGGCAGCAGCATCGTCAGCGTCTCATCGTGATCGGTGATCGTCACGGGCGAGAGCGCGAGAGACGCGGGAGTCTCCGCCTTTGTCTGCGTCTCTGCCGCGGCAGGCGCCGCCGCCGCAGGCGCATATCCCGCGCCGAGATACGCGGCGCAGGAAAGCACCGCAATCGCCGTTCCATACATCGTTTTCTGCAGTCTCATCTTATCCTCCGATCATATTCTTCGTTGTGTCCGCCTGCACCGTCATGTGCACGGTCTCTCTTTATATTGTGTCGAATTCCGGAAAAAGTCAATAGCGCATTTTTCACATAAAAACGCCGTCCTACCGCATGGGATAGGGCGGCGCCCTGCATACGGAGCAAAATACTCCGCGCCTATTTCTTTAATACAGTCCGAACGGCGCTTCGCTCAGGCTGATGTAGATGTTCTTCGACTGGGTGTAGGCGTCCATGATGACCTTGTGCGTCTCGCGGCCGATGCCGGACTTCTTGTAGCCGCCGAACGGTGCATGCGCGGGCAGCTGGTTGTAGGTGTTGACCCACATGCGCCCGGTCTCGACCGCCCGTGCGACGCGGAAGGCTCGATTGATGTCCTTCGTCCAGACGGCGCCGCCGAGCCCGTACTCGCTGTCGTTCGCCATCTTGACGACCTCCGCCTCGTCGTGGAACTTGATGAAGCAGACGACCGGGCCGAAGATCTCCTCGCGTGCGACGCGCATGTCGTTCGTGACGTCGGCGATGATGGTCGGCTGCATGAATGCGCCGCCTTCGAGCCCCGCACCCTCGGCGCGTGCGCCGCCGCAGACGATGCGTGCGCCCTCTTTCTTTGCGATGTCGATGTATTCGAGACTGTTCTTGAGCTGGTGCGTGTTGATCTGCGCGCCGATCTGCGTCGCATCCTCCCACGGGAGACCAACCTTCACCGCTTCGAATTTCTCCTTGACTGCCGCGAGGAATTTGTCATAAATCGTGTCCTGCACGAATACGCGCGATCCGGCACAGCAAACCTGCCCTTGGTTAAAGAGAATACCGAGGCAGACGCCCTCAACCGCCTTTTCCCACGGCGCATCCTCGAAGTAGATGTTCGCGGATTTGCCGCCGAGCTCGAGCGTCGCGGGGATCAGGCGATCCGCCGCCGCCTTTGCGACGTCGTAGCCGATCTCGGTAGAGCCGGTGAAGGCGAGTTTTTTCAGCCCTTCGTGCTCGAGGATGTAGTTGCCCGTCGTGGAGCCGCGCCCGGTGACGAGGTTGAACACGCCTGCGGGCAGGAGGTCTTTGATGATGTCCGCGAGGGCGAGCACGCTGAGCGAGGTCTCGCTCGAGGGCTTAAATACGATGCAGTTGCCCGCGGCAAGCGCGGGGGCGAGTTTCCACGCCGCCATGAGGAACGGGAAGTTCCACGGGACGATCTGTCCGACGACGCCAAGCGGTTCGCGCAGAACGATAGAGAGTGTATTCTCGTCGATCTGCGATGCGGTGCCCTCTTCGGCGCGGATGACGCCCGCGAAGTAGCGGAAGTGATCGCTCGCGAGAGGAACGTCGACGGCGCGCGTCTCGCGGACAGGCTTGCCGTTGTCGAGACTCTCGATGTAGGCGAGCTCCTCGGCGTGCTCGTCGATGCGGTCGGCGATCTTCAGCAAAATATCAGCGCGCTCGGCGGGGCTCGTCTTCTTCCACGCGGGGAACGCCTTCCAGCCCGCCTTGACCGCCTTATCGACGTCCGCCTTCGACGCTTCGGCACAGACGCCGATGAGTTTCCCCGTGGCAGGCGTTGTCACTTCGTACGATTTCTCGCCCTCGGCGGCGATCCATTCGCCGTCGATGAAGAGCCCCCAGCAGGCGCGATAGCTGCCGTTTTTGATTTCTTCTGCGATTTTGCTCAATATCATCACTCTTTCCTAAGAATACTTATCCAAATGTTCTTTTATTATAGTGCAACCGGGATTCCTTTTCAATACTAATTGAAAATATTTTTCATTTGTTACGATTTTCACAAACAAATCTGATTCAGGTAAAACTGTATATTTAAGGAAACACTGATAAATTCTTATGTTGCGCAACTCTGCCTTGAAAGATTACAATAGAGAAAAACAATAAACGATGAGGGAGAGACAAAAATGGTGCAGCAAACATTTACAGACATGGAATACGCAAACCGTAACAGAACAACAAAGCGTGAAGCCTTCCTGGATGCCATGGAATCCATCATCCCTTGGAAAGAATGGATGGAACTCATTGCGCCGTTCTACGTCCAGAAAGAGCGTGGCAGGAAGTTAATCCCGCTCGAAACGATGCTGCGCATGTATCTCATGCAGAACTGGTTCGGTCTCTCGGACGAGGGAATCGAGGATGCAATCTATGACAGCTATGCCATGAAGCGCTTCCTGAAGATCGACTTCTCCATCGAACGGACACCGGATGCTACGACACTCCTGCACTTTCGACACCTGCTGGAAAAGCATGACATCACCCGCAAGATGTTCGACGACGTGAAAGAGCGGCTGGACGCCGCAGGACTCATCATGCACGGCGGTACAATCGTTGACGCCACCATCATCCATGCACCAAGCTCGACCAAGAACACCACGAAGACCCGCGACCCTGAAATGCACTCCGTCAGGAAAGGGAATCAATGGTTCTTCGGCATGAAGATTCATTCCGGTACGGATGCGGCAACAGGCTACGTTCATACAATCACAGGGACAGCAGCCAACGTGCATGACATCGTGCAGGCGCACGCATTGATCCGAGCGGATGACCACAGCGTCTATGGGGACTCTGGGTATCTCGGCGTGGAAAAGCGCGCAGAAATCCTTGAAGATCCTCATCTATCGAGCGTGGATTACCGTATTGCGAAAAGACCTTCAAAGAACCGCACAACAAAGGCGTATGCAGGAGTCAACTGGGACAAGAAGATCGAACACGAGAAAACTTCCATCCGCTGCAAGGTGGAGCATCCGTTCCTCATTGTGAAGCGGCTGTTCCAAGCGGGCAGGACAAGGTATCGTGGCATCAAGAAGAACCTGCTCCGTTACTATCTGCTCTTTGCATCGGCGAACCTCGTCATGTGTTTGAGGGCAGGAAGGCAGAGGGCGTTCTGCATGACAATGGGATAAGTGCGCCCTTTTTCCAAAATTTCCCGGTGAAATGGGCGATTCGGGGAAGAAAAAGGGGCAATGAGAGCAGTGTTGCACGCTCTTTTGTATTGCAATTTGTGAAATTTGTGTCTGCGGATCAGCTGGCTGTGATTATCCACTATTTATCAGTGATTCCTTAATTCTTCCTATTTCGAAAATCTCCTTTATTTTTCTTTCCGGCTATTGACAATTTTCTAAAATTTGATATACTGAAATCAGTAAAGGAGCCTGTAAAAGGAAGCCTGATTCAGGACAGGCAACCCGCCCGTATGAACCGTAAACATACAGTGCGCAGCTCCGGGATTTTCCCACAGTGTTGACCAACGATTCGTTGTGTGTGCGGGATTCAGTCGATGTCACGGTAAGAGCCGCGGGTGCGGCACACATCGGCTGCGTCCCCGACGGGCTGGGAGGAGATTCCAATGGGATATTGAGCAGCCGTACAACTCCCCGCAGCGGGTGCATGATCCTTCCGTGGAAGGGCGGATCGGATGTACCGGGCAACGCATAAGAGGCGGCAGGAGGACGCGGCAGTCCGCTGGGGCGGATGCAGCGGCGAACGGGTGCGCCGCGTGAGAACGTGTCACGCGCGGAGGAACCTGAGTGTCAAGCGCACAATGAGGTTCGCCACCGCGGTTTTACCGTGGTTCGTAAAGTTTTCGTGAGGAAAGTTCCCCGGCGCATGCTAGCGGCGATGAGGAACGAAGCAAAGGACGTTTGGATGCAAAAGAGTTGTCAATCACTTCCTGTATTTTCCGCATAACCGCCGCCGGGTGACGAGAAAGCCCGCCGGCGGTTTTGTATTGCAAAATTTTATCTAGTTCCGTTGACCTTAATTTTCCCCTTTTCTTAGATTTTCCTGTGTTTATATCGTAGAAAAGTCCTAATAGGCGTTTACTTCCCTTTTTTCTATGTTATAATGTGCCCCGCTTTCCATTGTAGACGCCGGGTTCTCCAACATCGCGGAAGGACTGGGGCTTGTCGTCTTTATCGGGCTGCTCTTATATTTTGGAAAAATCGTACGGGGTGAGAAAAAAGCATAAAAAATAAGGACTGCTGCAGGCGCGTCCCGGCGCATGTGATGCAGCCCTATTTTTATGTGCAGATGTCGCGTTCCTTATCCCCGCGGCAGTTTTGGCAGCAGGAAGCGCAGGAGAATGTAGGCGGCGATGCTGCCCGCGCCCGTGGAGATGAGGAACGGGACGATGTAGACGGTGTAGCTCGCAGGCGAGAGTCCCATGAGGAGCGCTGCGACGGGATAGGCGGCGAGCGCGCCGAGAATGCCCGTGCCGAGCGCTTCGGCGATACAGGTCAGTCCAAGACGGCGCGTATAGTGATAGACAACGCCGCAGGCGAGCGCGCCGACCATGCTGCCGGGGAATGCCATGAGACTGCCCAGCCCCGCGATGTTGCGCAAAAGGCTTGCGGAAAAGGCGACACCGACACCCCATAGAGGTCCTAGGAACACGGCGGCTAGGATGTTGACGAGATGCTGTACAGGCGCGCATCGGCTGCCGAGCACGGGGAAACTGAACACGCCGCCGAGAACGGCAATCGCGACGAGGATGCCCGCGAGGGTGAGTTTTCGAGTCGGTGTGTCAAACATGAGATTTCCTTTCACATGGAGGATGTCGGCGTTTTCCGGGACGTCAGGATGGGATAAACGCGCTCTTTAGATCAAAGGTATGCGCCATCGGGCCGTGCCCCTTCCCGAGGTTAAGTCCCGCCGCGAGCGCACCCGAGAGGTATTCTTTTGCTCGTGTAACCGCCGCGTCTATGTCCATGCCGCGCGCGAGATTCGAGGCGATCGCGCTCGAGAGCGTACAGCCCGTGCCGTGCGTGTTCTCCGTCGCGATGCGCCGCCCCCGAAACCACCGTGCACCCGCAGCATCGACGAGCAGATCGTTCGCATCATCCACTGCGTGCCCGCCCTTCATCAGCACCGATGTCCCGTAATCCGCATAGATTTTCGCCGCCGCATACTCCATATCGGCGGTATTTTTGATGTCCATCGCGGCGATCACCTCTGCCTCGGGGATGTTCGGCGTGATGAGATCGGCGCGCGACACCAGTTCTTTGCAAAGCGCATCAACCGCCTCCTCAGCGATGAGCCGCGCGCCGCTCGTTGCGACCATCACGGGGTCGAGGACAATGTTGCGTGCGCGGTACTCCGCAAGTTTCTTGGCAATCACGCGGATCAGCGTCGCATCCGCGACCATGCCGATCTTTACCGCATCGGGCGGGATGTCGGTAAAAATGGCGTCGATCTGTGCCGCGAGGAATGCGGGCGGCACGGCGAGGATGTCCGTCACGCCCTTTGTGTTCTGCGCCGTCAGCGCGGTGAGCGCACTCATGCCGTAGACGCCGTGCGCCGTCATCGTCTTGAGATCCGCTTGGATGCCCGCCCCGCCGCTCGAGTCGCTGCCGGCAATGGTGAGGACCGTGGGTTGTTGGTACATGGTTTCATCTCCTTGAATATGATGCGTTTTTCCCTCGCGTTGTTTTATTTTATGCGGCGGAACACGATGCGCCGCCATGCAGGATCCGTCACACAGAACTTTCGTGCCGAAGAGGTGTCTGCCGCAGCCATTTTTAAGCCCCGCTTTTTTGGCAAGGCAGATGCCGAATCGGCGATACAAATTTCAAAGTCGTTCCACCTTCGCGTGCCGCCTCAGCGTCTCTTCATCCATCCGATAAATCGCATCGATGATCTTCGTACGGTACGCGGCGTTGCCGTCCCCCGCCCCCATACGCGACCAAGCGATTTCCCCGGCGACGCCCATCAAGACGACTGCCGTCAGCACGGCATCGAGCGGTCGCGCAGGAACAACCGCGAGCGCCGCCGCAGTGAGTGCCGAGAGCTGACATCCTGTCCCCGTCACACGACTCATCTCCGCACGCCCGTTACGCACCGCATAGCAGATTTCCCCGTCCGTCAGGAGATCAATCGCCCCCGTCACCGCCGCGATGCAGCGATGCTTTTCCGCAAACGCGCGGACGAACGCCGCCGATGCCGCGAGATTTTCCTCCGTCACCGCATCTGCTGCCGCGGCATCCACACCGTCCGAATGTCCCGCCCCCATCGCGAGCGTCCGAACCTCGGAGATATTGCCGCGCACAGCCGTGGGCTTCACCTCATAGAGCAGATCGCGTGCCGTCGCCGTACGCAGGCGGCTCGCCCCCGCCCCCACGGGATCAAGCACGACAGGACGCGCAAGCGTGCGGGCATGGCGTCCCGCCGCCATCATCGCGGGGATCGTCCGTGCGTTCAGCGTCCCAATGTTGAGGCACAGCCCCGCGCAGAGTTCCGTAATCTCCTCGACTTCCTCCGGGTCGTCCGCCATGATCGGACGCGCCCCCGCCGCCAGCAGGACATTCGCCACATCGTTCACCGTCACATAGTTCGTGATGCAGTGAACGAGCGGCGCGGCGGATCGTATGGAGGGTAAAAGATCGTTGAAAGCCATTATGTTATCCTTTCGTGGCGTGACGTGTGATCTGTATGACGCGGCGAACGGGCGTCTTATCGACGCCGCGAAGCATTGAACCCCGAAGGGGCGGCACGGCATGTTCTTTATCAGTACGGGGCAGTGTTAGAATGCCGCTTTGCAGTCCGCAGCGCGCAGCGCAAGAGACTGTGGGGCATCATTTACTATAAGACGACACCGTCTCTGCCGCATCGTTTGCGAAGCGGCGAGAAAGATGCCCTGAGCCGCACATAGACACTTTCAAGAATTTTACCGCGTCGTCCGCGCTCCCCTCGCCTTATTCACCGCATACGCAAGCGCCATCGTCAGCGCGATGGTCGGCAGTGTGCTCCCGATCGGCGTATCGACGATAATCAGACCGCGATAGCAGAGGAACCCGACGAACCAGACGGCGAGATTCGCTCCGTGCACGGCGCGCTCCGACGCGTCCTCGTGCAGGACGAAGCTGCTCACGATCAGCACCGCGATCATCGGCGCAAAGACCGATCCGATGATGTAGAGAAATCCCGTAATATCGTCCATCGGGTAGACTGCCGCAGCCGCCGTCCCAACGATCGCAACCACGATGCCGACCGTGCGCCCGGAGATGCCGCGCACGATGCTCTCGCTCGACACACCCGCCGAATAGGCATCAAGATATGTCGTCGTCACCGTCGAAAGCACGACGATACCGAGTCCCGCCGCGCCAAGCCCCGCGTGCAGCATGATCTGCGCGATGTCGGACGTCCCCGCGAGGATCGCCGCGCCCATCCCGATGAAGTACATCCAGCAGCTCACGAGCCCGTAAACCACGGCGCTCACCGCAGCCGCTGCCACGGGACGCTCCGCCGCGCGCGTGTAGTCGCTGATGAGCGGCAGCCACGAGAGCGGCATCGCGATCGAGAGCTCGAGCGCCATCGCAAAGCTCATCGTCTCCCCCGCCGCGGACGCCGCCGCACCGTCCGCGCCCATAATCGTCACGCAGAGGAGGACGGTCAGGAGAAACAGCCCTGTCATCGCGACCGCATTCACAGGCCCGATGCGCAGAATACCGATGCGGATCCAAAGGACGATGAGCGCGCCGATGCCGAGACACCAAAGCGCGTGCCCCGCGTCCATAATGCTGCCCGCCGCGAGTGCTCCGTCATAGATCATGATCGACGTCCACCCGACGAGCTGGAGCACATTGAGCACGGCAAAGAGCAGCCCCCCGCGCCCGCCGAACGCCATCTTCACCGTCTCCATCGCGCTCCGCCGCGCACGCGCACCAATCACGCCCGCGAGGAACAGCAGGAAACAGCCGACGATGTGACCGAGCACGATCGCCGCGGCGCCGTCCGCAAACCCAAGTGGAGCAAAGAACGTCCCCGTTAAAATCTCCGCGAGCGATACGCCCGCGCCGAACCAAATCAGCGCATTCGCGCCGAGACCTGTCTGCCGCTCCATCATATACCTCCGTCCGATACAGATACAAAAACGCAGCCATGCCAAGAGACATAGCCGCGTTCGACTGCATCGGTATATCCCTACGTTGGCATTACCCAAATCAGGTTGCGGGTCGGGACGCACACGTCCCCTCTCAGCCGCCTCGTGGCAGCTCCCCTTTATATTGTGGAGAAAATCCTCCAAGCACCGGCTGCCGGTTACTGTGCACTCATCGACAGCTCAATGAACTTATTCCCAAGCTTTGCCTTTTGCAGGACTTCCTCGGTGATGTCCGCGCCCGCCTCAACGATGACAACGCCGTTGTCCATCTTGATTGTGCGCGTCGCCTTCTTGCCGAGGAGGAAGCGGCGGTGACGATCCTCGTTCACACGCTCCGCGCTCTTTTCCTCCTCTGCGTGGGCAGGCTCTGCCGGAGCGTGCTCCTCCGCCGGAGCACTCTCAACAACCGGCTCCGGTGCAGGCCCCTCTGCCGGAGGAACCTCTGCGATCGGCTCTTCTGCGGGCAGCTCCTCCGCTGCGGACTCAGCCGCAGGGGCTTCTTCTGCAATGGGAGCTTCCTCTACGGGAGCAGTCTCTGCCGCGGGGACTTCAGGCGCGGGCTCTGCCGCGGGAATGTCAACGACCGGCTCGACTGCGGGGAGCTCTTCCACCGCAGGCACAGGCGCAGCGGGTGCCGCCGGTGCTGCCGCTGCGTCAGATTTTTTTCCGGCATCGCCCTCCGGGGAGATCACGGTGACTTCCTTCCCAAAGATGGAAACCTGATCCGCCGTAACCTCGGACGTCATGCCCTCGGGTGTCGTGATCTCGCATTTCTCGATGCTGCCGTCCTCGCCGATGAAGATCTCGGAGATGATCCCCTGAATCACGCCCGTGCGCGTGATCGCCTTCGTTCCGATGACCCGGATGTTGTCGTCGAGCAGCGTCTCAAAATCCCCCGCCGCATCGAGCGTCAGGATATTCTCGCTGTTGTTGATCGTAACGGCATCCTCACCGACCGCAATGACATTATCGTAGGGAATGAGCTTGACTCCGCGATACCAGTCCTCGTCCTCGATCGTGACCGCTGCCACGACGCGGTTCGGCGCATCGATGAGCAGGGTCTTGCTCATGCCGAGTTCACGCCCCTCCGTGATGCTGATGACGGGAAGTCCTAGGATGTCAACGCTTTTCTTCATTTCTATTCCTCCATTTTTCAAAAATGTCAAGGGTGGGAAGCGGGCGCCTCGTCCGCCTGTCGGTTCGCCGCGTCGATCAAATCCTTCGGCACGTCGCCAAAGGGAAGCGTCGGCGTGCCCCGCAGGGCAAGCAGAAGGGAGAGCGCGTCCATGTACCGCAGGGATCTTTGGAACTCCTGCACCATGACGGGGTTCCGCGCGATGCTCGGCAGCGTGAGCGCGTGGTTGAACAGGCTGCGCGCCGCGCCGTAGTCGCCCATGTTCTTGTAGAGCGTCGAGAGCTCAATGACCAGATACGGCATATAGGAGTCTCCGGGATGCCGCGCGAGCGCCTCCCGGTACGCACGTATGGCATGCGCGGGGTTCTGCGCCGCCGACTCGTACGCGATGTCAAGCAGCGCATCCAGATCGGTCGGCAGTCGTTCCTCCGCCGCAGCGACAGCGGGCACGTCAGGGATCGGAAGAGACACAGCGGAACGTGCTTCGTCCGCCGTGTGATCGACAGGAGCGTCAGCATCGTGCATCGATACGGAGCGCTCCGGTTCCATGCACACCGCCGGATCCGCGGACGGTGCTCCGGCAGCCGCCGCATCCGTGATCGGCTCCGGCACGGCGTCAGGATCCTCCTCAAAGGCAAGCGGTGCCGCATCTGCCCGCGGGCGCACCCGATGTGCGGCTCTTCGGTTATAGATTGTCACACACGCGCCCGCACCGAGGATCAGCAGCGCCAGATGCACATAGTACATCCGCGTCAGCGCAGGGCTAAACGCGATCAGCCCCGCGACAAGCCCGACGCCGAGAAGTGCCGCCAGTACAACGGAGGAAAGCCGGATCTGCATCACTGCGCCGCCTCCCCTTTTTCCTTCGATCTCCACGCCGCGTTTCCTATGCCGCATTCACCGCACAGGCATTCTAGAACTCTTTCGACACGAATGAGAAAAATCCTTCCTTTTTCTGCAAAATATTCTTGAAAAACATTTTTATTTCCACCCTTTATTTTAGAGGGTATTTTATAGTATAATGACCGTGACATTCATTTGCATCCGCACGCCGCCGTGCGCGGCTGTATGCGGGCGCGATGGGGAATATGTGCTTATCATTTTTCGGATGGGAGAGGTTCATATGACGCAGGAAACGGTGACAATCGAGAACAAGACGGGCATCCATGCACGTCCCGCATCGGTATTCGTTCAGACCGCGACGAAGTTCAAGTCCAAGATCCAGCTCGAGGCAAAGGGCAAAAAGGTTGACGCCAAGAGCATCCTCATGCTGATGAGCATGGGGCTCGTCAAGGGCACCGAACTCACCATCATCGCCGAGGGCGAGGACGAGGCAGCGGCGGTCGCGGAGCTTGCAGGGCTCATCAAGTCGAAATTCGGCGAAGAGTAACATATGCCGGCGCCCCGGGGTTTTGCAGTACACAGCTTTGCCCCGAGGCGCTTTTTTCATCGGGAATTTTCATAGAAAAGAGGGGGATATATATGTCGGAGACCATCCGTGGAAAAGGTGTGATCTCGGGGATTGCCGTCGGCACAGTCATGCTCGCGGGGCAAAACCTCGACGGCTATCTCGCCGCCTACCACCCGGGAACGCTCGCGGAGGAAGAGAGCAAAGCGGAAGCGGCGATTGCAGCCGTCACGGAGACCCTGCTCACAACCATCGAGCGCCTGCGCAAAGAGGATCAGGCGGAGCAGGCCGCGATCCTTGAGGCACACCGCATGATGGTGCAGGACCCCATGATGGCGGACAATATCCGGAGTAAAATCGACGCCTGCGGCAGTGCGCCGCAGGGCATCCTCGATGCCGCCAACGAGCAGGCGCAGGTCTTTGAGCAGATGGAGGATGAATACTTCGCCGCACGCGCAGTCGATCTGCGCGATGTGGGCAAGCGCATTGCCAAATATATCCTCGGCGTCAAGGAACCCGAGCCCGGCGCAGGACAGCTCATTCTCTGCGGTGAGGAGATCGAGCCGTCCGTCGTCGCGGGAATGCCGACAGATCAGATCGCGGGCGTCATCTTGGGCTCGGGCAGTGCGACGAGCCACGTCGTCATCATCGCCAAGGCGCGCGCAATCCCGACCGTCCTCGGCATCGGCGATAAGATCGAGCTCATCAGCGACGGCGACGAGGTCATCCTCGACGGCAGCCGCGGCGACATCGTCATCCGCCCGACCGAAGCCGAGCGTGCACTCTATGAGACGAAGATCGACGAGCAGAAAAAACTCGCCGCCCACTACGCCGCGCTCAAGGATCTCCCCGCCGTCACAAAGGACGGCGTGCGCATTGAGCTGACGGCGAACATCGGCACCCACATGGATGTCGACAACGCGCTGACCTACGGCGCGGAGGGCGTCGGACTCTTCCGCTCGGAGTTCATCTTCATGGGCTCCTCGACCATCCCGACCGAAGAGGATCAGTTCAAAGTTTACCGCGCCGCCGTCGAGAAATGCGGCGATCATATCTGCGTCATCCGCACGATGGACATCGGCGGGGACAAGCCGCTCCCCTACCTCAACATCGATCCCGAGGAGAACCCGTTCCTCGGTTACCGTGCACTGCGCATCAGCCTCGACCGGCACGACCTCTTCCTGCCGCAGATCAAAGCGATCCTGCGTGCGGGACTCTACGGCAAAGCCGCCATGATGGTGCCGATGGTCATCAGCGTCAGCGAGATCCAGCGCGTGCAAAAGCTCGTCGAGCAGGCGAAAGTCGAGCTCGCCCACGAGGGCAAAGAGTATTCCGATGATGTACAGGTCGGCATCATGGTCGAGACCCCGGCGGCAGCCGTCGTCTCCCCGCTCCTTTCCGCCTACGTCGACTTCTTCAGCATCGGCACGAACGACCTCATCCAGTACACGCTTGCGGTCGACCGGGGCAACGCCCAGATCGCGCATCTCTACAACCCGTTCAACCCCGCCGTCCTGCGTCTCATCCAACGCACGATCCAAAGTGCGCGCGAGCGCGGCATCTGGGCGGGCATGTGCGGCGAGATGGCGAGCGACCCGTACGCCGCCGTGCTGCTGCTCGGCATGGGCATCACCGAACTCTCCATGAGCGCGCCGTCCATCCCGCGCGTCAAGGAGATGATCCGCTCCGTCACATTGACGCAGGCAAAGGATCTCCTCGCCGACGTCATGAAGATGGAGCACGGCGTCGACATCCGCGCCTATGTGCACAAAATGCTCGGCGATACGACAGGCGCCGTCGCCGAAGGATAAATTTCTTCTCCTGTTGCTTTTCTCACAGACGCCATGTGCTGCATGAGGTATCCTATGCGCGTGTGTTATATTTGACGATCAAGACGGAGCTGTTGCACGCGCAAGTGTAACAGCTCTGTTTCATATGAGACGGGGCGGGCGGTGCTATATGGCGGATTGCGCCGTAATGCGTGTGCCGTTTGGGTATCCGCCGCAGCCGGTTTTAAGCCCCGCTTTTTTAGCAGGGCGGATGCCCAAGCGGCGCTAAAACATACCCGATGAAAATATCAAGAACAATCTAAAGATGCGTGAGAAGGGGGGGAGAGTCGTGCTTCATATCCGCACCGACCTCTGCGTCTCCTGCGGCATGTGCGCCGAGCGCCTCCCCGCCGTCTTTCGTATCGACCGCACGGCGCGCGCCGCAGAGATCGTGCGCCAGCCGGAGTCCATAGAGACCGACGACGCGCTCGAGGCGGCGGAGGACTGTCCCGTCGGCGCAATTATCTGGGTGCAGGCTGTGCCGCCGGACTAATTTTATATCAAAATAGATATTGATTTGTTTCATCTTTTCACCGGTATGTCACGTTTTCGGGGGGAAATGCCATGACAGAACTGAAGCTGGAGCCGTTCGGCAAAATGCCCGACGGTCGAAACATCGATCTCTACACATTGACGAACACAAACGGCACACGCGTCGCCGTGACGACCTACGGCGCGCGCCTCGTGCGCTTTGAAAAAGACGTCTACGGACATCCCATCGACATCATCCTCGGCTACACCCGCGGCGAGGACTATGTGCGCGACACCGCCTACATGGGCGCCGTCGTCGGGCGGCACGCGAACCGCATCGCGGGCGGGCGCATCACCGTCGGCGGACGTCCCTATTTGCTCGAACTCAACAGCGGGTCAAAGAAACAAAACCACATCCACGGCGGAACGCACGGCCTGCACACACATCTTTTTGACGCGGACATCGTCCACGACGGCGTCCGTTTCACCACCGTCAGCCCCGACGGTGCAGGCGGCTTCCCCGGCAATCTCGAGGTAAAGGTCACCTACCGCCTCACGGATGACGATGCCCTTTCCATTCGATACGAAGCCGTCAGCGATGCCGAAACCATCTGCAATATCACGAACCACAGCTATTTCAACCTCGAGGGCTGCACCGCCCCGAGCGTCCTCGACCACACGGCGGAGCTCTGCGCCGATACCTTCACATGGGCGGACGCAGAATCGCTCCCCGACGGGCGTATCCTCCCCGTTGCAGGCACACCGATGGACTTCACCGAACCGCACCGCATCGGCGATCGCATCGACGCGGACTACGACGAGGTGCAAATGGCGCACGGCTACGACCACAACTGGGTGCTGCGCGGCGACTTTGCGCCCGAGCCGTACTCACATCTCAAAAAAGCCGCGCGTGTTGCCTCCCCGAAAACAGGGCTCATTCTCTCCTGCTACACCGACCGCATCGGCGTGCAGTTCTACACCGGCAACAACCTGCGCGGGGATACCCCGCCCGGCAAAGGAGGCATTGTCTTCCCGCGGCGAAGCGGATTCTGCCTCGAGACGCAGTTCTTCCCGAATGCGCCGGCGAATCCCGCATTCCCGCAGCCCGTGCTCGCCATGGACGAGCTGTTCACCGCCGAGACCGTCTACAAACTCGACACAATATAAAATTTTTCATAGAATCCATTTATATCTCCTCTAGTTTTTTCAATCGACATATCGGTGAAAATCAGTGGACAATCCCGCAAAACGGGGTTAATATAGTAGTTATATATAGGTTCTACTCACAAAAGGGAGGATTGGGTAAATGAACATTCACGAGTATCAATCCAAACAGGTGCTGCGCGAATACGGCGTCAAAGTCCCGAACGGACTGCCCGCATTCACCGTAGACGCTGCCGTCGACAACGCCGAAAAGCTCGGCGCCCCCGTCATCGTCGTCAAGGCACAGATCCACGCGGGCGGCCGCGGCAAAGCGGGCGGCGTCAAGATCGCAAAGACGACCGACGAAGTGCGCCGCTACGCGCGCGAACTGCTCGGCAAGACGCTCGTCACGCATCAGACGGGACCCGAGGGCAAGGTCGTCAACCGCCTGCTCATCGAAGAGGGATCGAAGATCAAAAAAGAATTTTACCTCTCCTTCGTTATTGACCGCCTCAGCGCCAGCATCGTCATGATGGGCTCCGAGGAGGGCGGCGTCGAGATCGAAAAGGTCGCCGAAGAGCACCCCGAGAAGATCGTCAAGGAGTACATCGACCCTGTCGTCGGGCTCATGCCGTTCCAGGCGACGCGCATGGCATACGCCATCAACATCCCCGCACCTGCAGTGCGCAAAGCCTCGACGCTCATGCAGCGTCTCTACGCCGCCTTCATCGGCAAGGACTGCTCGCAGGTCGAGATCAACCCGCTCGTCGTCACCGAGGACGACGA
This sequence comes from Selenomonas sp. oral taxon 137 str. F0430, assembly GCF_000183625.1. Lineage (NCBI taxonomy): Bacteria > Bacillati > Bacillota > Negativicutes > Selenomonadales > Selenomonadaceae > Selenomonas > Selenomonas sp. oral taxon 137. The sequence continues at coordinate 169,770 of NZ_AENV01000005.1, read as the reverse complement.
CGTCATTGCCCTCGACGCCAAGCTCAACTTTGACGACAGCGCACTCTACCGCCACCCCGACATCGCCGAGCTCCGCGACGACAGCGAAGAAGATCCGAAGGAACTCGAAGCCTCCGCGCACGGACTCAACTACGTCAACCTCGGCGGCGACGTTGCATGCATGGTCAACGGCGCGGGTCTTGCCATGGCGACCGTCGATATGCTCAAGCACTGCGGCGGCGAGCCCGCGAACTTCCTCGACGTCGGCGGCGACTCCGCCCCCGAGAAGATCGCAACCGCCTTTAACATCATGCTCGAAGGCGGACAGGCAAAGGGGATCTTCGTCAACATCTTCGGCGGCATCAACCGCTGCGACAACATCGCCAACGGCATCATCGAAGCCGCAAAACTCATCTCCAAAGACGGCAAATCCCTCCCCGTCCCCGTCGTCGTCCGTCTCGAGGGCACGAAGGTCACCGAAGGACGCGAGATTTTGAAGAACACACCGATCGGCAATGTTTTCGCCGCAGCCTCCATGGAAGACGGCGCAAAACAGATCGTAGAACTCGTTGCAAAGGCGAAGGCGTAAGGGAGGTTCAGCTATGTCCATTTTGATTGATAAAAATACCAAAGCCATCGTACAGGGCATCACAGGCAAAGCCGCCCTCTTCCATACGCGGCAGATGCTCGACGCCGGTACGCAGATCGTCGCGGGTGTCACCCCGGGCAAAGCGGGACAGGTCGTCGAGGGCGTCCCCGTCTACAACACCGTCAGAGACGCCGTTGAAGCAACCGGCGCGAACGCCTCCGTCATCTACGTCCCCGCGCGTTTTGCCGCCGACTCCATCATGGAAGCCGTCGACGCGGAATTGCCGCTCGTCATCTGCATCACCGAGCACATCCCCGTCCTCGACATGGTCAAGGTGCGCCGCTACATGCAGGGCAAAAAGAGCCGTCTCGTCGGGCCGAACTGCCCGGGACTACTTACGCCGAACCAGGCAAAGCTCGGCATCACCCCGACCAGTGTCGCAAAGCCCGGTCATGTCGGACTCGTCTCGCGCTCCGGCACCCTCACCTACGAGGCGGCATTCCAGCTCACGAATGCCGGCATCGGACAGACGACCACCGTCGGCATCGGCGGCGATCCCGTCAAAGACATGGACTTCATCGACGTCCTGAAGCTCTTTAAGGAAGACCCCGATACCCTCGCCGTCTTCATGATCGGCGAGATCGGCGGCACCGCCGAAGAAGAGGCCGCAAAGTGGATCAAGGAGAATATGCCCGAAAAACCCGTCGCCGCCTTCATCGCAGGGCGTCAGGCGCCTCCGGGCAAGCGCATGGGACACGCCGGCGCCATCATCTCCGGCGGCAAAGGCACCGCCGCCGATAAAGTCGCCGCGCTCAACGCTGCAGGCATCCCCGTCGCAGACACCGTCGCCCACATTGGTGAAACCATGGTCAAACTCCTCAAGGAAAAGGGGCTCTACGAAAAGTGCCACACCTGCTGAGGTCGTGCAGCGACAGAGAACGAAATCAGAGAATATAGGTGAATCACGGATGAAAATGGAGCGTGCGCAGAAATGCGCCGCTCCATTTTTGTATGCAGTTGAACGATGCCCCTCTCCCATATCTATAATTTCCCTTTATACTATCCCATGAAATTTATTTTCAATTTCGTTGAATTTCTTCCATTCCTGCGCTATAATATAGATATTAGAAAAAAGGAGGCATGCCCAATGAATCAAGATCAACTCAAGCGGATGCAACACGACAAAGGTTTCATCGCAGCCCTCGACCAGAGCGGCGGCTCGACGCCGAAGGCGCTGAAGGCGTACGGCGTGGACGAGAGCGCCTACCACGGCGAAGAGGAGATGTTCACGCGCGTCCACGAGATGCGCACGCGCATCATCAAGAGCCCTTCGTTTGACAAGAAAGAAATCCTCGCCGCGATTCTCTTTGAGAATACAATGGACCGCAAGATCGACGGTATCCTCACCGCAGATTTCCTGTGGGAGAAAAAGGGCATCATCCCCATCCTCAAGGTGGACAAGGGACTGGCCGACGAGAAGAACGGCGTCCAGCTCATGAAGCCCATCGACGGACTCAACGCCCTGCTCGACCGCGCAAACGAGCGCCACATCTTCGGCACGAAGATGCGCTCCGTCATCAAAGAGGCGAACGAGGCGGGCATCAAGGCAATCATCGACCAGCAATTTGAAGTCGGTATGCAGATTGTCGGCAAAGGGCTCGTACCCATCCTTGAGCCCGAGGTGGACATCCACTGCCCCGAGAAGGCAAAGGCGGAGAAGATCATGGTCGGCTTCATGAAGGAGCATCTTGCAAAACTGCCTGCAGACGCCAAGATCATGTTCAAGGTCACGATCCCGACCGAGGACAACCTCTACGAAGAGCTCATGAAGGATCCGCACGTCGTCCGCATCGTTGCCCTCAGCGGCGGCTATCCGCAGGACGAGGCAAATGAGAAGCTCGCCCGCAACCACGGACTCATCGCCAGCTTCTCCCGCGCGCTCTCGCAGGATCTGCGCGCAGGGCAGAGCGATGCCGAGTTCAACAGCGTGCTGAAGAAAGCCGTCGACGGTATCTACGCCGCATCCATTACCTAATCCGCTCTCCACGGAGCTTCCGGCGACACAAAAGGGCTTGCCGCACACATGCATGATTCATGTATGCGCGGCAAGCCCTTTTTCGTGTGGAATAATAGTCACAGATTCTCCGGATGCGGTGAAATACAGCCTATCTTCTTTTATCGCAGGGATTTCACCTGTACGAGTTCGTAATCGTTTTCTTTCAGAACATCGGCACAGAATGCCCTGAGCATGGGAATATCGTGCTGCATTGTCTCCCATACAATAGTAAAATTGATATTCTGATGATACGCATGTGCAAATATATTTCTCATGTCTCTGATGAGCTTCCACGGGATTTCCTCACTGTGTGCCAAGAACTCATCAGAGAAGCTCTTGACCAACTCGCCGATCGTCTGCATGGGCATAGCACATGCATTCCGATAGACATAGCTGTTCATGAACGCCTCTTCATTATCTCCGAAGAATCTCATCGTTTCTCCGATTTCGTCGCAGTACTTTTGAATCGACAACAGCACCTGCGCATCACGCTTGCCCACTTTCATAAAGTAAAATCTCATCCCTTTCTACTGCGTCCTTGAAAATATAACAGTCCTCCGATAACCGGCTGATCAGATCCACTTCCTTATCCAGCAATTCCTCTAAATCAAGTCGAAACCCCGCCATCTTAAAAAGCCCCATACCTTTGGGCGCAACCATATGAAAATCCACGTCGCTCTCTTCCGTCGCCTCACCGCGCGCATAGGAGCCAAACAGGAACAATTTAACCACCCGATATTTTTCACAAATCGGACGAATTTTTTCCTTAATTTCATCAATCGTCAAAATCATTTCTGCCCCTCCTCTCCAAAGTTCAAAGCATCGCGAGATAGTCGTCCAACCGTGCATTCACATACCCCGCAAACAACTCCTCCATACTGTCGATCGTCCCCTTCTCGTGGTAGTCGTCAAACGCCTGATAATAGCGCATCCGATCCGTGAATTTAATATCGATCGGCGGATAGCCTGCCTTCATCAGCTCCAGATTGACGAGGAGACGTCCCGTGCGCCCGTTCCCGTCGATGAAGGGATGGATCGCCTCGAATTCGAGGTGAAACTGCGCGAGCCGCGACACAATATGCCGCTCCATATGATCTCCGTAAACGAGCAGCAAAAGCTCCATCTCCGACCGGATCAAATACGGCTGCACAGGATTGTGTTTCGCGCCCATAATGCTCACAGGGACTCTGCGGTAAACGCCGCGATCCGCGCGCTTATCCTCCAGCACCAGCGCATGAATCTGCTTGATGACCTGCTCTGAGAGCGGAACGTTATCCCGCACGAGCTCGAGCACGAAGTCAAACGCCTCCTTATGCCCGACCGCCTCGAGATGCTCACGCAGCGGCTTTTGCGCAATCGTCAGCCCGTGCAGCACCATGTCTGTCTCGCGCAGGGTCAGCGTATTGCCCTCAATAGCATTCGAATTATACGTGTACTCCACCGCGAATGCCTCTGTCAGACGTTCAATTTCGCCCCGTGTGAGCGGTCGTTTCGCGTCCAGCACCTTTTTCTTTTGGTCAATAATGTCAAGCAGCGATTCCACATTGAATCTCCTTATACTCGATGTTCGGCAGATATCCCAATGTGCCGAATACGCTCGAGGTCGTATATTTTGTGCCCGTACAATATCCCCCTACATAACTAAATTTGCCGTAAATTGTCAAGGACTCCGCGCACAGTTGCTCCACCGTGACGAATAAAATTCTGCGGTGTACACTCTTTGACAAAATCCGGCTTAAAATAAATACGTATACTAGATATTTTTTATATGTTTACAGAAATCACATTATTGTCAGAATACTTGTTTTGAAGTACTGCCAACAAGCGCTTTCCACGTATTTTCTTTTGACCGATATATGCTCACTATTTTTGCTCTTCCATTATAGCATTTCTTTCATTAATATAATAGCCCCCTTTAAGTCCCGCCGGCCATACAAAAAGAGCCGGCGCATGCGTACGTTTTTACGCCGCTGCACCGACTCTCTCCGGCTCTCACGCCTCATACACTTACTCTGTTGCCCGCAAAATCCGCTTTCGGATCTCGTTCAAAAAATATCGAAAACTCGGCGATACATTTGCATCCGGGCACATGTGCCGCCCGATGTTCACCGCCCACTCGCGCTTGCGCTTGCCGCGCTCCACATAGGTCGGGCAGTCCTTCTTCATCCGCTCCCTGCCGCCGTGATAGATCACATCCGCCAGACACTCCTACGTCCGACATACGCTGCGAGAAAAACGGCTCGGTAAAGCCCTTTTTCCAAAACTGCAAAACCATCTGCCCGCTGAGCATCTTCACCGGCTCGATCTTCTCGATGTTCGGGATCTTCGTCCGGATCTCGTCGAGCACACGCTTGAACGTCTTCGGGTTGTCCCGGTACATATACTGCTCCACATTGTTGAGATTGCTCCCCGTACGGTCAAGGTACTGCGCGGGCGCCGCGGACTGCATCTGCCGTGCTGCATCGGGCGTGAAGTAGCAGAGGTACCAGCTTCTGAGGAACATCAGGAACTTTTCGATGCGCGAATCTGCTTCATCGCGCCGAGTGTCACAATCCCGAGCTTGCGCGGATCAACCATTTCGACCTCGACGCGCCGCCCGTAGTCCCTGCCGCCGTCCTCCTGGCCGCCGTCCGCGCCCTCGAACGCATAGCCCTGCCCACGGATCAAATAGAGAAACGAGAGCGGGCGCCCGTACGAATTGCCCTGCCGCCGTTGGCGCAGACGCTCTTCCTCCACATATGGACGGTTCTCATCATCCTTGTTGATCGTCAGCTCGTAGGTGATGGGGCGCGCATTCGACGTCTCGCGGTAGTAGATCTCAAAGTGGATGGGCGCGTCCGCCCCCTGCGAGACCAGCTGATCATAGCCGCCGCGGTGACTCGCATCGCACGCTGTCTCTACATCCGTCGAAAGGCAGTCCGAAATAAAGCCGAACGCGTCCGCAAGCGTACTCTTTCCCGTACCGCTCGAGCCGATGATCGCCACCATATTATCCAAATCTTCGCCCGACTGATCGCTGAACAGGCGCCCCATTTTGACATCCTTCAGCGAACCGTAATTTTGAATCCGAATACCAAGAATCTTTCCCATGAGAAATCTCCACCTATCGCGTGTCCACAGCCTGCGAGCTGCGCCACAAAGTCAAAGGGAAATCCGGCGTTTTCCGGCATACATTGGATCGCCAGCAGCGGCGATACCGATGATTTGGACAAAATCACATAATCACATTCCGTAATAACCACGCCCTTTTACATCAAAGATATACCAATGCGTTTATTATAGCATAAGAGAATCGTTCTATGCTGCCGCGCTGCTCAAATATCCTCGTCTTGATTCTTTCGCCGCCGCCTGTTATCATAATGCCGTAAGATTTCGAGACCGTTCAAAGAGGGAGAACTCCATGCAGATCGTACTACTCTCCGGCGGTGCAGGCAAACGCCTTTGGCCGCTCTCCAACGACCTATATTCCAAACAGTTTCTGCGTCTCCTGCGCCGCGCAGACGGCACGCGCGAATCCATGATCCAGCGCGTCTGCCGCCAAGTACGCAAGGCAGCCCCCGGCGTTCCCATCACCATCGCAACTGCCGGCACGCAGATCTCGCTCATCCGCCGCCAGCTCGGCACGGATGTGAGCATCTCAGTCGAGCCGTGCCGCCGCGATACCTTCCCCGCCATCGCCCTTGTCTGCGCCTATCTGCACGAGGTACGCGGCGTACCGCTCACAGAATCCGTCGCCATTTGCCCCGCCGACCCCTACGTCGCCTCCGACTATTTCCGCGCCGTCACAGACCTCCTCACCGAGGTCGAACGAGAGGGCGCTGCGCCGCTCCTCCTCATGGGCATCGAGCCTACCTATCCCAGCGAAAAATACGGCTACATCCTCCCCGAAACAGGCGACACACAAAGCAAAGTCGCCTCCTTCCGGGAAAAACCGCGAGGCGACCGCAGAGAAATATATCGACGAAGGTGCGCTGTGGAACAGCGGCATCTTCGCATTCAGGCTCGGCTATGTACTCGGCAAGATGCAGGAAATCTTCCCCTTTGACGGCTATGAAGACCTCTACAACCGCTATGAGGAACTGCCGAAAATCAGCTTTGACTATGCAGTCGCCGAGAAGGAAGAGAACATCGCCGTCCGGCGCTACAGCGGCACATGGCTCGATATCGGCACGTGGAACACCCTCGCCGGCGTCATGCCCGAAGACACCATCGGACGCGTCACCCTAGACGAGACCTGCTCGAATGTCCACGTCGTCAATACAGCGTCCATGCCCATCCTATGCATGGGGCTCAAAAACGTCGTCGTCGCCGCCAGCCCCGAGGGCATTCTCATCGCGGACAAACACCGCTCCAGCATGATGAAGCCCTACGTCGAAAAACTCCATACCCCCGTCATGTATACCGAAAAATCATGGGGCGAGTTCCACATCCTCGACGCCGACACGAACAGCCTCACCATCAAGATCACCCTCAGCCCCGGACACGCCCTCACCTACCACATGCATGAACGCCGCGACGAAACATGGACCGTCATCGAAGGCCGCGGTCACGTCAAACTCGACGGCAACGAATTCGCCGTCTCCGAAGGACAAACCGTCCGCATCCCCCGCGGCGCCTTCCATACCATCCGCGCCGAGACCCTGCTCAAGGTCATGGAGGTGCAGGTCGGCGAGGATATCGATGTGGAGGATAAGGTGGTGTGGAGTTCACCGGATTGCAACCACCATTCATAGTGCGTAATACGATCAGCCCCACACACTTTATATTGTCTAAACGCCCAATATGCTTCCTGTATGTTTTCCTTATTTCCACACGCTGCCGCTTGCGATAATCACGAGTTATGTTAAAGTTTCATCGAAGACGACCTTCAATATATGCGGGTATAGTTTTCCACTGTCGCAAATAAGCAGAATATATACGATGGTTGCCGTCATTGGCAATATATCGCTCGTTCCCAATATCTATTAATGGGATCGGTTGTATGATCTTATCGGGAGAGTTACAAAAAATATTGGCTAACCGCTCCGGCAATGGACGTCCTTCGTCTCTTGCCTGGGGCGTATCAAAACTTTCGAACAGCCATGAAAATCCGTATATGTGGTCGATGGGAATCTCACATGCTGTACCAGCAGGCAATCGCTCGCTATTTTCTAGCCGATAGTCCTCCTCCGGCAGAAACTTACCTGAGAAAAATTCCGGTAATCTATCGTGATTACATGCAAAGAAATTACGCGATAACATTTGCGACATACTTCCTTGCATAAATGCATTATACTCTAGTTGAAATTCCGAAACTGTAAGTCTCATAATTCTTCTCTCCATCCGCACTAAGATCTCCAACAACGTCTTGTACTCTTAAATGCTCGTCACAATTAAAATCAACTGCCACTACCCATTTAGGTTATTTGTTCTTCTTAATAGCCCCCTCCCATTCATCAGATATTTTGCTCCAATCGACCAATGGTTTTTCCTGTATCCACGCATCCCAATATTTAGGGTCATCTGATTTTGGCCTAAATTTCTCTTTCAAATAGTTCATTTTCACAGTAACAGGCAGCTCAGATGCCCACCCCAACAAAACCGCATTTCCGGAAGGTAATAGAGGAAGTTCCCGCAATATTCCTCGCATATTATCGGGGACTAGCCTATGCACCATTTCCTGATCCCTGTCATTTGAAATTCGATGCAACAGGAAACTATTACATTGTGAAATAACGGTAGGTGATAATTCACTAGGACGCTGTGATGATAAAACAAGCCCTAAGCCATATTTTCTGCCCTCCCGTGCTATTTTCTCAAACACGCTCGTACATAACGCCGCAGTATTTGTGTCCTCCACACTATCATTGTATCTCTTGATAAACGTATGCGCTTCTTCCATCACCAAAACTATCGGCAATACTTTTCCATCATTTTGACGCCGATACCTTTGCAACGCCTCCAGTGTGATGCGCGCGATAACAGACGTAATAAGATGTGTAACCTCTGCCGGCAAAAGCGATAAATCTATTATTGTGACAGAGCCACTCTTCTTTTCAGGCTCTTTTTTCTCTTTGTTTGAAGGGCATATATATGTATTGAGCCAATCATTCAAGGAGCCACTCCCTGAACCAATAATAGGGTTTAGCTTTGCATCAGAAAGCAGCGATTTAATACGAACAAGCATCGTTTCTATATATTCTGACGTATTCATAAGCTCAGCGTTTGCTATGATACTATCAAGTAAATCCTCCCCTGTAAACGGTCGTGGAATATCCGCATCAATTGGCAGTATATCGGTAACGAGACCACCAAATACCGTATATGTTCTTATAAGCCCATCTTGAAACCGCTCAATACTTTTTGCCGGATATAATGGCCATTCTTCACTATTGACATTTGACATATACACGGCATTAATCGCAGCTTGCAATAATGCGAGTGCTTCATGCTCTGATTTAGAAAGTGCTTGATCACTATAATCTTTGAGATCTTGTTCCCATACGCGAAGCCTTTCAGAGTACCCCTTACTTTTCCCTCTACCGGCCCACGGTATTCCATCTGCCATTTCAAGTTGATTAATTTTTATTACACTCTTTATCCACTGTTTCACCCTTTTTCGCGGCTTATTTTCTGTAGTGAGGCTACCATCTCTCACACATCTTAGTGCCTGAACCAGCGTAGGTCTTTGTGCCTTAGCGCTAGCTTGTGTGAATTCCACCCATTCCGTGGTATTCCAAAGCCATATGGGAACCTCTAATTGTTCGATTCTTAATTTATTGTTTTCTTCGGCTCCAAATACGCGAACATTTTCCATATCTGAAAACGATTTTGTATACTCCCCATTTGGATCAAGAATAATAAAATGCGTATTGGGCACTCCCTTATTAGCTAAATTCTTCTTCGCCGATTCAATAGACCATCGAATCAGACCGGCAACAGAACAGGACTTTCCACTTCCCGTATTGCCAAGGACTGCTAAATGTCTGCCAAACAATTTATCCGGATCAACAGCAACTATCGCATTTCCTGCTATGGGGCTAACCCCAATATGTACCCGGCGATCAGTGCCGGATTCAACGATAGATCGGAGCTGTTCCTGTGTCGGTAGGAGAACCGGATCGCCTACTGTGGGAAATACTTCGATACCACGAGAAAACTTATATATTTCACGGTTTTTCTTTTCATCCATCCCCTCACGCAGTATTCCAATAGGAATAACACTCATTTTTCTCAGCGGATAAGGCAAATCCAAAATTCCGAAATCTTGAATGCCTCTCCGTTTCGGAAATTGCGAGTGTTCAATCGTTATCCACTCAATCTGTGCTACGAGAAAGCCGCCTTCCCCCGGTACGAGGACATATGTATTCACGCGAGGAAATGGTCGCGGCACGCCGGAGTTTAAGGCAACATCATTAGGCGCCCCTAAATCAAGGAGCACTTTAATTTCATTGGGAGAAACAAAATCTACGCTGCCGATCTGCATCGATTCTACATTTTCCACGGGGCTATTCATTCGAACTCCCCTCCTCCCTGCTCTTTATCAAAAGGTCGGTTTATTCTGCGCCGCAAAATATCCGCCATTCGCATCGAAACGCGGTCAATGGCAGGTTTTGGTAAATAGTAATCAACCAAATCGTCAATATTAGCAATATCCTTGCCAATAATTAAAGATATTTGGCTCTCACGCCCCCATGTGCGATATTTATCCATAATACGCCCCGTGGCGTCATCGTAAGCAATAATGACCAAATGCGTAGACGGTATTGTCAGCATATCCTGAATGACACGATTGATATGATCATCCCCAAAACTATATCCATATGTAACAATAGTGCTGTTCGGACGGCATAACGCTGCGGCAAAGTCTCTGAACAGTTCCACGTACGGATATTCTGCCGTTTCACGATCTTTTGCCGCATTCGGATATATCATCATACTAGTATAATGTTCATCAAGACCCGCATTTTGGAGGAACGGCACCGTGCCTTGTGCTCCAAAAGGCAGTCCTATACGGCGAATATGCCCCTCTATATTCAGCCAATCCAATGACCCATGCAGCTTCGTAAATCGCGCAACACCTTCTAAATATCTTGGCTCTCCCCGAATGCCGGGAGGATTATAATGCATATCTATGTCTAACCGCGAGGACCGAAATATTGGAAACATCGCACCGACAAAGCGATCTATTAATCGAAGCCCCGCAATATCAGCCCCGGCTTCAATCAAGCGATCATAATTCGTGGTAAATATATTTAAGCGATCTCTTGTCCCAACTCGACTGGCAAAACTCATCAAAAAGAGTACCAATTTACTAAAAGCAGCATCTCCTTTTCCCTTCTTTGCCGAAAATATATCGCGCTCAATCGCTAAAATATTATTCGCAAACGTCTCTATGACGTGTTCTAAATCAGAGGAAAGTGTCTCTATTTTTTTAGCGGGAATAACGCCCTCGTTATCCCCCTTCATTATATTGAGCCCCTTAATTAATTCATTAGCAACACGAATTTGATCTTCAATATTAGAGGCTCCGCGACCAGCGGCCTCAGCGCTTTGGTTGGCTGCCCCTTTTATCTCGTCAGAAAAGACCGTAAACTCTGTTTCTTCATTCATACAGTTGTTAGTTTTCTCGCACGCGGCATACTGAATCGCAGTCGTAAGCCCGCTGCCTATCAATAAAGATAAATGCTCTGACTGAAAAAGAGAAGTCAGCCATGGTTCTACACGCGCGCGAAGATCGCCTTTCTCAAAAACGCCTTCGGAACACCATGTTAAACACCGACCAGCTTCCAACGAAAACTTCTTTTTATCGGAGGTCAAACGAAACACTATCGGTTCGCGATCATCACGGACTTTTATAATATTGTCTGCACTAACTTTGTGCTGATCCTTTTCCACCCTATATCCTTCTCTCAATAAAACATACTTATACTAGCTCCCTATCTCAAGGATTGTACGGTGTTACGATCCTCTAAAATGAGATAATGTAAAAAAAGATAGTATTTAATGAAAATAACCGAAAGGTCTCGGAAAGCGCTACTCCACCAAATCCCATGCGAGCGGCGTTCCACGCTTCACATCGCGTTTCACCTTCCGCCCGAGCAAGGCATCATAATATTTCGGCGCGAGCCCGAATCCGGGGCGGATGCGCCGCATATTCTCCTCGGTGAGCACGTCGCCCGCTTTCATGTCCTCTGCGATATAGAGACTGCGGCGGAACTGAAGAGATTTTTTCTCCTGCGTCTGCATGGTATAGCTAACCCTGCCGAGCGCGCGCGCCGCCGTCTCGCATTCTCGAACGAGCTGCGCCATCTCCTGCGGTTCTAAGGAAAATGCGGAATCCACGCCGCCCTCGGCGCGGGAGAGTGTAAAATGCTTTTCGATCACGTCGGCGCCAAGCGCAACGCTTGCCACTGCTGCGCCGATGCCGAGCGTATGATCCGAGAGCCCGACGCTGCATCCAAAAAGCTCCCGCATATGGGGGATGGTCATGAGATTCGTCCCCTCGGGCGTCGCCGGATAGCTACTCGTGCATTTCAACAGCGTGAGGTCTGTGCATCCGTTTTCCCGTGCGGTTGTGACCAGCTCCTCGAGTTCCGCAAGATTCGTCATGCCTGTAGAAACAATCATCGGCTTTCCCGTGCGTGCCGCTTTTTTGATGAGCGGCAAGTCGACATTTTCAAACGATGCGATCTTATAACACGGAACGCCCAGTTCCTCCAGAAAATCCACCGCACTGTCGTCAAACGGCGTACTGAATCCGATAATGCCGTGCTCCCTGCACCGGTCAAAGATGGGCTTGTGCCATTCCCACGGGGTATGGGCTTTTTCATAAAGACGATAGAGAGACTCGCCCTTCCACAGGCTTTCTTGATCCGCGATGAAGAACTCGCCCGTATCAATGTCGAGCGTCATCGTGTCCGCGGTATAGGTCTGGATCTTGAGCGCATCTACACCGGTTGCCGCCGCGGCATCCACAATCTCCAGCGCCCGCTCGAGTGATTGATTGTGATTGCCCGACATCTCGGCGATGATAAAAGGGCGTCCTTTTTTCGTCTTCATAGCGATTCTCCTATTATGTCATTCCGGCGACGATTCGTCTTTTTGAATCAAAAGACGGTAACGCTTGCCTTTCCAGTCAAAAAAGGCAGGGTAGCGTTCATTATCTACCACACGTAAAAGATTGATCTGTGCGCGCAGCGTTTGGTCGAGATCAAGTCTGCTGTCCTCCGGTCGGCGACGCGGATAAAAGGATTCCGCCCCCTCTTGCGCGCGCGCCTTTTGCAGGATATGCGGGTAATCGCGCATAAAGGCAAGACAAAGGGAACACGTCGCCTCCCCCACCGCCGCACGCAGCTCGTCAATCAGTTCCGTACCGTCGAAGCTGAGTTCCTCTTGTAAATAAATACGCCCCGCATCCACATGTTCCGCGGCTTCAAAAAGTGTCACCGGTATCCGTGACTTTCCCTCAAGGATTTGCCACGTCAGCGGCGACCAACCCTTTCCCTGCGGCAGCGCACTTGCATGAACGACTAGATTATGACGGTTGAGCCGCAGATGCTCTTTCTTAATGATTTCCTGACAGCTCAGCAAGAACACAAAGTCATACGAGTTCACCCGATCAAACCGGTGCAAACAAACGGTGCTGTGCCCTAACGCGCTCAGCTCCCGCACAAGACAGTCGATGTAAAGATCGCTCCACGAACTCTCATCCGTAACAACAGCAATTTTATACTGTCCCATCGCCGCACCCTCACGCTGCCGACGCATCGGAATGCGGACACGCGAAACGGGTACGGATGAAGAACCTGCTTAGAGGCGTCCCCCCCCGTGGATTTAAGTCTATTTTCATTGCATTCTTTGTCTAGTCTCCCCATATTCGTTCTCCAATCAATCACATCGTCAAAAATCTTATAAAACCGGATTCCCTGCGGCAAGGCATGATAATCTCCGACCGGCATATTTATATGATCCCGCAGTGCCCACACGACATCTGAAAAACCAAGTTGATGCCGGAACCGAACGGTGCTCGAAAAACGCGGATTGATTTCGAATACATATGGCACGCCGGCATTCAGTCTCAGCTGCACGTTGATACTGCCGCAGAGGTTTAACCTCTCCGCAATTACATTCAGCAGTTTTTCTATCGCCGGAGATTCGACAACGACACCGCTGCCTGTAAGTCCCCCGCGCAATTTCCGCCGAAAAACAATCGTACGAATTTCACCTGCTCCACTGCGAAAAAGACCGCAAGTATATTCCCCCTCGTCCTCCGGAATCAGTTCTTGGAACATATCATCCTGCGAAAAATTCATCCCACGATGATAACCTTCCTCCGTCAGGACGCGAACCGTTTTACTGCCGCATCCCGTCCTGCTCTTGAGGATACATGGGAACTGCTGGGGCCGCTCTCCGGTATCCGCCAGCTGCGTCCACGGGTGCGGCAGACGATGCCCCCGCAGGAACTCTGCCGTCCGGTATTTATCAAAGCCGATATCCATCGCCTCTTGATTTGCTGTGAGAAACAACTCTTTCCTGCCAAAAAAATCATTTGCACACAAGAGGCGCAGCTCCGGCTCCGATGTCGGTATCACAAGGTCAATCTGTTCCCGCACAACCAGCTGCAAAAGCGCATCCATATACCGTTCCGACGACGCACGCTCCGCGACAAAGCATCGGTCAAAAAAACTTTGCCGGCGTGGTCTTCTTCCATATCGCAGCCGACAACGGCATCGGCGATCTTTTCCTCCTGCAGGATACGTCCGATGCCAAGGCCAATGTCTCCGCCGCATCCGGTAATGAGTATTTTATGAAACAGCATATTTTTCCTCACTTCTCAGCGCCGAAGAACCTCTTGTAAATATGGCACATCCGGATCATATCGTATGCAGTCGCAAATCACATCGTCGGCATCATACGGTGTCTGCCGCATGGTAACGACATCGTTGTCCGTGTTGATAACACACCAGTCTGCGACGCCTCCGCGCGTGCGTGCCTGCCCGACAGAGCCGGGATTGACAACACAATATTTTCCGCTAAAGCGCAGCATCGGATAATGCGTATGCCCCAGCAGGACATAATCTGCCACAGCGCCCGGGAAGTCAAATGCTTCCGGCGGCGCATCCGGATAAATGTAGCGATCTGCATCATTCGGCGATCCATGGCAAAGCAAAAATCGCTTTCCTGCCCGTTTCAAAATTCTTTGCTCGGGCAGATTCAGCAGCCAAGCCAGCTTTTCCTGCCTCAACTGTTTTGCAGCCATCTCCAATCCATGACCGTACTTCCTGCCTATATCTTCCCACGAAAATTCGCCCTGCAAAACCTTTGCCAACATTCTCTCATGATTGCCCTGAATCGCAGAGATCCTGCACGACAGATGATCGAGCAGCTGAAAAACCTCCAACGGACGATGATAGTAGCCTACGAAATCTCCGAGAACAAAATACTCCTCCACATCCCGGTGCGCAGCTTCCCCAAGCACTGCCTGCAAAGCCGCGCTGTTGCCGTGAATATCGGAAAGAACAGCGATCTTGCTCATAGGATATACTTCCGGATAATGTTTTCTGCAACCTCTTCCGGCCTGCGCAGCTTCCCTTCCGCCTTAAGTGCCTGAAACTCAGCCAGGCGCGGAAACGACTTTGCATCTGCGGCACGTATTTTTTCCTGCATCCCCGTATCCATTACGCCGGGGTCAACATGGACGACTTCGACGCATCCCCCTCCTTTTTCCTGCTCTGCCAGGACGTCGAGAAACATCTTGAACGCCGCCTTTGTTGAACAATAGGAACCCCAGCCCGCAATCGGATAATTCGCCGCTCCCGTAGAGATGTTGATGATCTTAAGCTTCTGTCGCTTCTTGCGGCAAAGCCCAACGAGCCGGTTGCAAAAAAGCATCGGCGAAACAAAATTGATTTGCGCGGCCTTGCGGAGAGTCTCCTCGGAAAGTTCCCCGATCTCGCCAATCGGCTCCACTGTACCCGCATTGTTTATGAACATCAAGGAGTCTCCCCCCTCCGCCACAATACCCTCTACCGAAGGGACATCCTCAGGTTTTTCTAAATCCCAAGGAAAAAAGAATACACCGTTTGTTGTACTTTCTCCGAGCCGATTCGTCCCATGGCAAAAAGGCGTATACCCTCCAAGCCAATCAGCTTTTGAAACAAACTCGCCCCCAGGCCTCTCGAAAAACCAGTCAAAACGATACTTCTCATCACACCACCCGCCAAAAATCATTTTCCAAAGACCGCGATCAAATTGCGTCCCAAGCCCATATCTCCCAGTGCTCTTGACAAGGTGATCTTTTTTTCCAAGGAAATCTGCCGCAGGAGTTTTGTCCAATGGCGTCTTGCAGCATGGCAGTTATGCCCTTTTTCCGGATGGTCATAGTAGTTTGTATCAGGATTCAGCCCGAAAAACTCAATGATTTCCGTCCCCAAAACAATTTTCGGCTTCAAACCGCAGTCTTTTGCCAAATTCGTCAAACTGTCCTTGCCGAAATATGAAATATGCTCCATCTTGGCAATCCATTTTTTTCGTGAATGAATCCACCGTCTACCAAATATGCCTGCAAGGGATTGAAGTCATTCGGCACATCGACGTAAAGGATTCCATCATCTTCCATCAATTTCGCACATTTTTGCAGAATCGTCTTGGGATCTGTCACATGTTCAAGAACATTATCAATATGAACGACACTGTACTTTTTTCCTGACGCAATACGGTGATCGCAAAGGGCATCGACATCGCCCTGCTCAAAGAATTCCATCATTTTCTTGTTGTGTTTCTCTATGCCATAGCTTGAGAAATCGCCGCCCTCCACTTTCCAGCCATGTTCATGAAAAAAAGCAAGCGCCCATCCCTCGCCGCAGCCGATATCCAAAAAAGTCCGCTGATCAGTGCGCAGAAATTCCTTCAGCAAATATTCTTTTTCCTCCAAGCTGCCGCGGATATATTCCAATTCTTCGGAATCATATTCCTGCGAATATGTAGCTGACTGCGTTTTTTGGTAGTACGTTTCCCGATAGTGCTTCTCCAACTCTTCCAGCGTGGGAATCGGATCAAGCTGATAAAAACCGTATACATTCTTTTTGACGCCTTTAAGATTTTCCCACATACAAAAAACCTCCTAAATTTCGGGAAGCCGCACAACTTCACCAAATTCACGCCACCCACGCGTTAAATCATCCATCCCTTTTCCGGATGCCAATAAACCGCCCCGGCGGATGCCATCCAACCATTCTTAAACCGCCGGAAGCCGTTTCTGCACCTCTTGCCAAAAATACCGGAAATCTTTCCTTCACTATTCCTTCAGGCTGCACGCCTGTTGAAAGCTGTGCAGCTTCTCCGGAGCCGAAAACATTTTGATGCCTGCCGCAATATCCTCCTGCATTACTTCATCCCATTTCCCCAAATAATAAATAAGCCCTGCTTCCGCACAATCGCGGCAAATCTCGAATTGGTTTTCAGCGATAGCTGTCACAATGGCGGGAAGCCCAAGAAAGCAACGTTCCCATGTCGTCGTGCCGCCCGCCCCAAGTGCGAGGTCGGCGCTTGCCATGAGTTCCGCCATATTACTGACCTGCAAGTGATAGTGGAGGAACTCATGCGCTTCGCAGAGGCTTCGTATATGCTCCTGACGTGCATTGCCGCCCCCGACGACAACGTCCGCCTCGACGCCGGGAAGAGCCAGCTGCAAAAGCGCCGCTATAGCCTTTTCCGTTTCACGCGTCTGGTCGCTGCCGCCGTAAAACACAAGGATGCGGCACAGCTTCCCATCTCTTCGGCGAAGCGTCTTCCGCGCCTCGTAAAATTCCCGGCGCAAAAGCGCGTGTTTTGGTCCAAGGAGGAGTTTGCACGTCTCCGGCACAAGTCCGTCATAGCGGCGCTCCATATCCCGGTAAAAATTCTGATCGAGCAGGATGTCACAATCATGCGGGCGGTTTGCGAGGTCGTCAATGACGAAAATCTCCTGCACAAGGGGGCGCATCCTCCGTTCCCACGCGGCGTCGAGCGCATAGTGATCAATGACGAGTCGTTCAACGGGCTGCAATTCCCGGATGATCTCAGCGCTTTCCTGCGCATCGACTTCCTGCGGCGCAGTGAGCCATACCGCATAGTCCGTGAGCGCCGCGTCATGCTCATGCGGCGGCAGCAGATGCAGTGCAAAGCCCTGCGCCGTAACAATCCGCGATAGATTGCCGACAAGGTCGCGGCAGATAAAATGCACGGTTTTTCCTTCCCGGCGCATATGACCTGCAAGCGTCAGGCAGCGCATGAGATGCCCGCTGCCGATCCGCTCGGAGGAGTCCACGCGAATAACAGTGTTCATACGTCGTCCCCTCGCTCATAAGCCACACAAAATCTGTCCATTATTATAACATAAAAGCGCAGTACATTGTAGCCCTGCGCTCTTTTGTTTCCATATTTGTGAGATATTTATCCTAGCACGATCTTGAGCGGCTTTCCCTCCATATAGGTCTCGGGATGCCCGCTCTTCAGCGCTGTGCGGTAGACCTTCATCGCGTCCTCGAACACGTTCAGCGTGAAATCGAGGTCTTCGCGCGTATGCGTATAACACGGGAAGATGTTCCAGCCGAGCAGCACGCCGCGCTTGACGCTCTCCTGCATAAAGATGGAGTTGTAAAGCCAGTCGCGCTTTCCCTCGTAGTCGGTGTATTCGAGGCTCATGCGGCACGGGTAGCCCTTGAGATCGATCGGCACGTCGATATCCTTCGCCAGCCTGCGGAAATTGTCTTGCAGGTATTGCCCCTTTTCCCAAATGGCGCGGTTCACTTCACCGGATTCGAGTTCCTTCATCACGGCGATGCCTGCGGCAAGGGATAGGCAGTCGCCGCCAAACGTTGTCGAAATGAAGATTTTCTTGTCGACTTCCTCCATGATGTCCTTACGGCCTGCCACAATGGAGAGCGGCATACCGTTCGCCGCCGCCTTGCCGAACGTGGAGATATCCGGCGTCACGCCGAAATACTGCTGCGCACCGCCGATGCTGAAGCGGAATCCGTTGACTACCTCGTCAAAAATCAAAAGTGCTCCGTTGGCATGGCAGAGGTCCTTGAGCTGCTGCAGGAAATCGCCCTTGGGCGCCTCGTTCTCCACGGCCTCGGTGATAACTGCGGCAACCTCACCTTGATAGGTCTCAAAGTATTCCTGCACCTTGTCCAAATCGTTATAATCAAATTTGTGGACATAGTTCCGAAGTTCCGCGAGGAGTCCGCCCTGTCGCACACTTTCCGCCGCCGCCGTCCACTCATGCCAGCCGTGATACTCGCCGCGCAGGATATGTTTCCGCCCCGTGTAGGCGCGTGCGATCCGTACCGCCGCTTCCGTCGCCCCTGATCCGGTTTTGAGGAATCGCACCTTGCCTGCGCTCGGGATATGCTTTACGCAAAGCCGTGCGTATTCGACTTCCTCGGGCGCGACGAGGGAATAGCCCATGCCGCGGCGCAGCTGCGCGATGACGGCATCGTCGACCGCCTTGTATTGGTAGCCGAGCAGAATGGGACCCAGCCCCATGTCGTAGTCGATGTACTCGTTCCCGTCCACATCCCATACATGCGCGTCCTTGCCATGATCGATGTAGATGGGCGACACGCCCTCAATATGTGTCTCAGGCCCCTTGCTGTAGAGCTGGCAGCCCGAGAGGATTTTATCCTGCGCTTCCTGCCATAGGGCATTGGATTTTTCTAAACTTCTTTTTCTGATTTCCGGCATGACGATACCTCACCTTTCCACAATTTATCCTCTTCGAGCGATTTTTTCATTCCCTCGTTACGTGTAAATCCTTCGTTCAAATGTGTCAAATCAGGTTGTTTTTCGAGCAGGCCGAGAATATCCCGCATGGCAAAATCCTTGCGCTCGGGGTACAGCCGTTCATATACGCTCTCAACAAAGCGAAAATCTTCCGGTTCGTCCACCGTCCAGCGCAGATGTCCTAAGCTCTCCCCTGCATACCGAAGTCCGCCATGTTTGAACAGCTCCGGATGCTTGACGATGTACTGCGTGACATGCTCGCGCTCCGAAGGCAGCCGGGCTTCCCTATGTGCACGTTCGAGTGCCGCAAAGCGCATCACTTCGGTGTCAAGTCCGTCCGGATAGGTCGCCTCCCCGAGCGTATTGCTCGTGTAATCATTCCCCTCGCTGAGGTGACGGTCAATAACTGCATCTACGATCGCAGGATCGATCAGCGGGCAGTCGCCCGTGATGCGCACGACATGCGCCGCGCCGAACGCCTTTGCACACGCCTCATACCGCCCGAGCACATCGCCGAGGCTCCCGCGAAAGACAGCAAAACCTGCATCACGCACGGTCTCTGCCAGAGGATCATCGCGCTCATCTTCGCTCGTCGCGAGTACGATTTGATCAATGCTCCTGCTGCGGGAAAGCCGCTCCAGCTCGTATAAAATCATCGCGCGCCCCATGAGTGGGCGCAGTACCTTCTCCGGCAGCCGGCTCGACGAGACACGCGCCTGTACGATGGCAAGGATCATACGCGACGACCTTCTTTCCACGCTTCATAATCTTCACGCGTCAAGCCAAACTCGTATGTATCGATGCGCCGCCCCTCAAAATAAACCTGTTTTCTAAAGGTCGCTTCGCATCGGAATCCGGTCGTTTCCAGCATCTTTTGACTTGCGATATTCGGCGCATAAGCCCCCGCCATAATTTTTTCGAGATTCAACACCTCAAAAGCAAATGCTGTGACAAGACTAAGAGCCTCTTTCCCATATCCTTTCCCCCAACATTTCTTATCACCGATAAAGTAACTAACATCCGCCGTCCGATGATAATAATTTATGGGTCCTAGTTTTATGTTGCCTACGTGCCGATCCGTCTCCCGTTCACAGATCGCCCACCACGGCTCACTGCTCTTTCCTATATGTTCCTTTGCATAGGCACAAATTGTTTCTTTTCCCTGTGGGAAAAAATGTGTTTCCATGTACCGATTAATTTCCCAATCGTTCATCCATACATAATAATCATCGTTGACATCTTCGATCTGAACCTCACGCAGATAAACCTTCGCTCCTTGAAGAAAAGTCATGTCTTCGACCTCCATAACATTGGTACAAGAACTTCCTGCGGCACATCTTGAAACGCCGTTTGCAGAGCGTCACAAAGCGGCTTGGCAGTCTCGGCACGATCCATGATTGCGGCATTTTCCGACACCTCATCCGCCGTATCCACACCAAAAACGACATAATCGACATACGGATGCAACACCGCATAGAGAAACGCCGCCTCAGACGCCGTATAGCCGTAGTCGGTGGAAATACGCCGGAACTGCTCCACATATTGCCCTGCGCCTACGACACGCGCCTCGGCGGTCTCAGGATCCATGAGCAACAGACCTTGCAGGAATACGCTGCGTACATAGATTGCCTTCCCGTTTTCCTTTGCTGTTTCGAAAAAACCGCATTGATCCAACCGTTGGTCAAGCACATTATACGGAACCTGCACACAGTCAATGCGTTGATCCCGTGCGCTAAGAAGTGCCTCCTCCGGTGTATAGACAGATACGCCTATCGACTCGATCAGACCGTCTTCCTGCGCCTGCCGGAGTCCCTCCATAATGAAAATTCTTCCCATATCCCCCGCATCATGAAGCAGATACGCCGAAATTCTCCTTGCATGGAGTCGTTCAAGCGAGGTTTCGACTTCCCCCACGACCTCTCCGCGGCTCGTGCAGCCGGCTCGTAATTTCGAAACAATCTTCCCGCCCTTCTCTGCCAAATGAAACGCGCCTAGAATATCCTCCGCAACGCCATAAGAACTTGCCGTATCGAACGTCTCAATACCTACCGACAGCGCCGCATCGAGTATCGAAAACGCCTCCTCCCGAACCGGTCGACGCCCTAAACTATTTTTGATACCATATTCCATTCCCAGCTGTACCGTTCCCAAGCAAAGTTGCGCGCTCTTTTTTTCCATCAAAAAAGACTCCTCCTTCCGACATTCATGAGAATATCTCACAATCTGTCCAAAGAGAGAAGTCTTACTCGCTCTCTGCCTTACGGCATTTTTCTACGGCGCTGCAAAATACGGTACTTCGCTTCTGCCAGTTCCCAGTCGGAGAGATTGTCGATATCCTGTACCTCAATCTCATCCAGTACGAAGGGAATACAGCGAAGAGTGTGCCCCCCCCGCGTACAATTGTCTTTTATAGAGCCCATAAACGCCTCCGTACGATAAAAATAAAACTGCCCGGCATCATGATACCACGGTTCCAAATCCTGCGAGCGCGTGCGGATATGCTCCGGAAACTGCCACACAAGGAGACCGTCGCGCAGCAAAAACGACCGCTGCGGCGGATATGAATACGACACGACGGGCTGAAGCATCTCTGCGCCTGTAGCGACAAAATCCTGATATGCCGCACAAAGTTTCCCGGCAGTCACAAACGGCGCTGTCGGATAGATACAGCACATCGCTTCAAACACACGTCCGTTTTCCTTGTAGCGATCTAGGACTTCACGCAAAACATCGGCAGTCGTAGCATAATCATCGGAGGTCGCCTTACTGCGCATGAACGGCACAACGGCTCCATATTGTTTAGCAACAGCCGCAATCTCTTCACTGTCCGTCGACACCATCACTTCGTCAAAGAGCTCGCTTTTCAGAGCGGCTTCAATCGAATAGGTAATGATGGGACGCCCGCAAAAATCTTTGATGTTTTTCTTTGGGATGCGCTTGCTCCCGCCGCGTGCAGTGATAATCGCAATATGATTCATATGCTTTCCTTCCTGCCGGATCGACTGTGTTTTACTTGTATCTAGAGCGCTACGCTAGAACATCTCGGAGCGCCGCCACGATCTCATCCTGCTGCGCATCCGTCAAGTCATAATAGAGCGGCAGCGTCAGCGCCTCCTCATAATAGGATTCGCTATGCGGGAAATCTCCCTGCGCAAAGCCGAGATTTTCATAATACGGCTGCAAATGGACGGGGATATAGTGCAGATTCAGAATGATTCCCTGCTCTTTCATCTCGCTAAAGATTTGCTCTTTGGTCTTAGCGATCCGCGCAAAATCGAGCCGCACGACATAGATATGCCACGAGGGTTCTGCCCCCTCCATAACGTGCGGCGTCCTGAGCGGCAGGTCACGGAGCAGCTCGTCATAGTGCGCGGCAAGTTCTCTGCGGCGCGCAACGAACGCATCCAGCCGCTGCATCTGACTGTATCCGAGCGCCGCCTGCAAGTCGGTCATGCGATAGTTATAGCCGAGGTCGATCTGCTGATAATACCACGCGCCGTCAGCGGTGTGCGTCATTTTCTCCGGATCGCGCGTGATGCCGTGACTCCGATAGAGCGTGAGTTTCTCGTAGAGATCCCGATTGTTCGTCAGTATCATGCCGCCTTCGCCCGTCGTGACGATCTTCACGGGGTGGAAGCTGAACACCGTCATATCCGAAAAGGCACAGCCGCCGACCTTCGTATCGAGATAATCCGCGCCCACTGCATGTGAGGCATCCTCAAGAACTGTAAAGCCGTACTCCTCGGCGAGCTCCCGGATGCGTTTCATCTCACAGGACTGACCCGCGAGATGGACGGGAACAACGACCTTCGGCAGCCGATTCTCCGCCTTTGCCCGGCAGAGTTTTTCCTCAAGCGCATCAACACTCATGTTATAAGTATTCGGATCAATGTCGACAAAATCGACATCCGCACCGCAATACCGCGCACAGTTCGCCGACGCGACAAAGGTGATCGGACTCGTCCAGAGGATATCGCCCGCACCAAGTCCTGCCGCACGGCATGCAATATGCAGCGCTGCCGTCGCATTGCAGACCGCGACCGCATATTTTGTGCCGCAGTAATCCGCAACGCAACGCTCGAACTGTTCGATCGCAGGCCCCTGCGTCAGAAAGTCCGAATGGAGAACGGCTTCGACCGCCGCAATATCCGTTTCATCAACACTCTGCCGCCCATAGTAAATCATGGATTCATCTCCCGGAGTTCCTCTACCGTCAAAAAGTGAGGGTTAGAACCGGAATCGTAGGCGAAGCCGTCGGAAACCGGATGCCCCTCTTCTCCAAGTGCATTCTTTGTATAGTCGACGCCAAGGATCGGTGTCGACGGCTGAATAACAAAATGATCATCAAATTCAATCGTATCGTAATAGAGGTCGGCAGGACACATCACCTCGTGCAACTTCTCCCCCGGGCGAATGCCGATCACCTTCGTCGGCACACCGGGCGCAATCGCCTCACAGAGATCTGTGATTCGCATCGATGGAATCTTTGGGATGAAGAGTTCGCCGCCATGCATGCGTTCGAAATTCTTTAGCACAAATGATACGCCGTCCTCAAGGCGCAGCCAAAAGCGCGTCATGCGTTCATCCGTCACGGGCAGCTCCGCAGCGCCGTCCGCGATGAGCTTCTTAAAGAACGGCACAACCGACCCGCGCGAACCGACGACATTGCCGTAGCGCACGACGGAAAACCGTGTCTGGCGATCTCCCACAATACTGTTTGCCGCCGTAAAGAGCTTATCCGAGCAGAGCTTTGTCGCCCCGTACAGGTTGATCGGGTTCGCCGCCTTATCCGTCGAGAGCGCGATCACCTTCTTCACGCCGCACGCAATCGCGGCGTCGATGACGTTCTGCGCGCCGTTCACGTTCGTCTTGATGCACTCCATCGGATTGTACTCCGCCGCCGGCACCTGCTTGAGCGCCGCCGCGTGTACAACGTAGTCCACTTGGTACATCGCCTGCTTCAGCCGCGCCTCGTCGCGCACATCGCCGATGAAATACCGCATGCACTTGTCGTTAAACACCTGCTGCATCTCAAACTGCTTCAGCTCGTCCCGCGAAAATACAATGACCTTCTTCGGAGCATATCTTGCAAGCAGGATTTCAATAAACTTTTTCCCGAATGACCCTGTTCCCCCGGTGATTAAAATAGATTTATCATTGAACAAGATAATACCCCTTTCAACGTCTATTCCGTATTGTATTTTCCTAAAGAAAATCTCCCTTATGTGAATACTATATATGCGGTACAATTAATTTATCTTACACATACTTCATCAATATCCCTTTCGACGAAAGTGCTCTTGTCCTTCCCCATCCTATCCGAACAGGCATACGGTCAAAAGAATCCCAATGGAAAATTTCCCGGTAGCCGGCCTTTGTCATGATGCGCATCATCTTTTCGTAGGAAAGCAGCCAAACCGGGTACTGTGCTTCATAAATCTCTGGGGAAACATATTGTATCGCCAGCCGATCTTTATCCGTGTCAAAATTGAAAAACGTCCGATCGATGATAATGTATTGAAAGTTCGCCTTGAGCATTTGTGCAACATATGCATAAGGATCGTCAAAATACTGCAGTATACCGGAAAGTAATAATAGGTCCGGAGATTTTCCGGCTGCCAAAAATTCATCAATCGTCGTGAAAAAACTTATTTCAGGCAGTTTTTCCTGGCCCAACCTGACAAATTTTTCCTGTTCAACGATACTCCAACGAACTTCATTTGATGCGGCGGATAACAGTTCGCGATTTTGATAGTAGGTACTGCCTAGACTGCCGCCAAAATCTAAAATATCAACATCACCGCCAAGGTTCCTTAACGCATACAACAGGGCTGCTAAAAGAGGATAATTATATGCTTGTTCATAGAACAGAACACCGTCCCGTTCAAATACGGCATTTCCTTCGCGTACTTGACGAATGGATTCCCACACTGTTTGAAGAATATTATCGGCCTCGTAGTTTTTCAATCCACGATCCCGCAGAAATGCCTCTGCTTCTTCCCATGAGGCAAAATCTCCTTTGATCCCGTAAAAAGGCTGCACAAGATGTCGCAATTGCAGGAGTACCGGCGGGGTTAGCGCCTTGATAATTTGTTTCAGCAAACGTCATCCCTCTTTTAACCGCAGGGTCTTCCACCCTATAAATCATCCGCCGGTGAAAATTTATTCACCGCGTGGATCACTTCGTCCTGTTCATCCTTCGTCATGCCGTTATACATAGGGAGGCTGAGCACTTCGTCGGCATACCGCTCGGCAATGGGGAAATCGCCTCTTTGATGCCCCAGGTACCGATAGGCCTCAGAAAGATGGGGCGGAATCGGATAGTGGATCATGGTGCCAATGCCGCGTGCGGTAAGATATTCTTGCAGTTCATCCCGCAGCGCCGTGTGGATCACAAACTGGTGCCACGTGGAATCTGCGCCCGGCCACATTTGAGGCAAGTTCACGCGAGGATTTGTAATTCCCTCTAAATATCGGTCTGCAATCCGGTTTCTTTCCGCATTTAATTCGTCCATATGCGCCAATTTGACGCGCAATAGTCCCGCCTGCAGTTCATCCAACCTGCTGTTGCAACCGACTACGGTGTTATGATATTTCTTTTCGCTCCCATAGTTGCGAAACACCCGGAACTTTTTCGCCAGGTCTTCATCATCGGTCACGATGCACCCGGCATCGCCGAATGCTCCACATCCTTTCGTCGGATAAAAACTAAAACATCCGACACGCCCAAATGTGCCGACAATTTTTCCTTGCCACCGATTGCCATGGCTCTGTGCACAGTCCTCTACGACCTCCAGATGATGTCGCCGAGCAATATCTATAATCTTTGTCATATCGCACGCCTGACCGTAGAGATGCACGGCGAGGATCGCCTTCGTCCGCGGCGTAACGGCAGCCTCGATTTTCTCCGCATCAATATTATCATAACGATCCGGCTCGACAAAGACGGGGGTCGCTCCGTTCATGGTAATCCCCATCACACACGCGATATACGCGTTAGCCGATACAATGACTTCGTCGCCTTCCTTGATCTCCAGTAAACGAAAAGAAATCCAAAGAGCATCTAAACCGCTTGCAAGCCCGACACAATATTTAGCTCCGATATAGGTTGCCCACTCGTTTTCGAACGAAGTCACCTCATTGCCCAAAACATACCATCCCGAGCGCAGAACCTCGACCGCCTTCTTTTCATATTCTTCCGCATGGAGAGAAAACTGCCGCAGAAGGTTATTCGCCATAATCATTGTATCATATCCTCCCCGCCGTTAGTTCAGATATTCATCCATATATCTCATATAGTATTCTACCATACGCCGAAGGCCGTCTTCCAGTCCGACTTTAGGCTTCCAACCGATACGTTTTTCTATCTTCTCACTGGTGCCGTAAAAATCTCCGATGTCAATTTTTTTCGTTCTTCGGGGAATGGAACAATCTGCAAATTCCCTTTCCCCGAGAGGCGTATGAGCGTCTCGGCAACGGTCTTCAGAGAAGCCCGCTCTCCGGACAGGTTAAACACATCTCCATAGGCATCCTCATGGAGCGCGGCAAGGCACATCGCCTCCACAACATCATCAACATAGTTGAAGTCACGCAGCTGCTCTCCCGTACCGAAGAGTTGAATCGTCTCCCCCGTAACCGCACGATTCACAAACCAGCCGATAAAGCCCTGCCGTGCATTTTTGATCAGTTGTCCGGGGCCGTATGTGTTCGTAAGCCGCAGCGACACAGTGCGCACGCCGTAGACCTTCGTGTAAAGCTGATGATAGTGTTCCGCAGCCAATTTATTGATGCCGTTCACATCGGGAGGCGCGAGCGGGTGATTCTCATCCACCGGCAGGTACTGCGGATGCCCATAGATCTGCCGCGTACTTGAAAAGACAATGATTGTCTGAGGAGCATAATAACGGCACGTCTCCAGGAGCGTAAGCTGTGCCCTCGTATTGACCTCCATGTCCATAAAGGGCTCCCGCATACTGTCCTGATGGCTCACTTGACCGGCAAGGTTAAATATGTAGTCCTTATCCCGTACCAAATAGCGCAGACTGTGCTCGTCGCGCATGTCCGAGAAATTTAGTACGACATCGTCCTTGATATCCTTGATATTAAAAAGATTTGCTCCGTATTCGTCGAGCATGGAGTCAAGCAGGGTGACATTGGCTCCCTCCCTGACAAGTCGACGCGCTAAATTGCTGCCGATAAATCCGACGCCCCCTGTAATGAGGACATTTTTACCTGCGAACGACATTGTACCCCCCCCTGAGTATCCTAGCAACAACGGATTTATAATGCCGAAGTCTTGCTAGAATTCCGTGTTCTTTTGCAGCAAATCCTTTCGAAAACGCAGGATCATATGTATCCCGTACAATTTTCAGTGCTTCTTGCAGCGCATCAAGATAGGTGAGATAAATATACCGGATAGCCTCCGGAGAAAGTCGATAACTGCTCAAATCAAATGTATGCAAATTCAGCCATTGTAATTGGTGAAAATGATAAAAAACAACGGGTTTTCCATCAACTGTGGGTCCCTCTGTACAACTATACTGCTGTATATTCCACGGCGCGACTCCCCCGCCTATATGTTTCAGTTCGTGTATCATGCCGGGGAACCGTGTCGGCCAATCATCCAAATATTTTTGATCGCCAAATTTACCATCCTCCAACCGATTATAGCACCACTCCTCACAGCGGTCACACCACCAGTTCAATACACGCAGCCCATTTTCCGTATTTCGAAACGTCATAAACTGCACACAGTAAATCCCAGATGTCGCAGACTGATCATATTCCGGCGTATACCTATGGCTCGTAATCAGTACGTCTTTATCCGAGGCATGAAATTCGTCCAACAGTATTTGCGAGGACTGAAAGAAATACAAATCTGAATCGAGATAGGTTACCTCCGGCACATTAAAATTCCGGAGCACATAAAGGATCGAGAACGAAGAACATGTCCAGCAGTACTCGCCTCGACTTCTCGTAGATTTTACGGCAAGCAGCCGCTCATCCTCAAACTCCTGCAGCCGTATCACTGTAAGATGCGCGAATGAAAGTTTGTCCAAAATATCGGCAGCCAAATCATCAAAAGCAAAAACATAGAGCATAAACGGCGCCCCGGTGTTCTCCAATGAATCATATAGAGCCAATCCCCGCGTCAAATAGTTCGAATCAAACAGTGTGCAGAAGTAGTTCATAAGCTCTCCATTTTCACGTCTCTTGTCAACAAAAAAATGCGTGTATTTTTCTTCGTATTCTTTTCCATAAAGAAGGGCGAACATCGTAAAAAAATTTTTTCAGTGCTTCACGTGTTTGTTGGTCTTCTAAAACTTCAACAGAAAATTTGCTAACCGGCTGGTCATATAATTTTGTATGGTAGGCAGTCTCTATCCCGCAGTGTTCGCCTGTCGCATCCATACCAATATTCTGCGTCAGACTTTGTGTTGGAGCAAGCATAAGCCCATTCCGCAGCACAACGGCAACATGCCAAAAGATCGCCCACGTATGAAGACGCCCCTCTTTATTATCAACGACCTGCTGCCAAATATCTGTCGAATCATCAAAATTGATATTCTTAATATCTTCTCTGGTACAGGACGATATTAGCTTTTCCGGATCTTGTTCAAAGTACGACCATGCATCCCGCCATGTCGCCCATCCCCAACAGTCTGCAAACCGTAAAAAAGCCGTCTCGCCAAGCCCCGCTCGCTCAATCTCCGGCATATAGCCAGAGATCTCCATTACTGCGGGCTCTTTCTCATACAGCTTCAGGGCATCATTCATATATTTGAGAAAATATTGTGATGTTACGATATCATCTTCTAAAACAATAACCTTGCCGTAACGGTTAACAATCTCTGTTACTCCCGTAATGATGCTCTTGGCAAGCCCTTGATTTTCATCTTGTTCGATAATATTGACAGAGCGAAAGCCTTTTATGCTATGAAGATATTCACGCAACGCATGAACTGCAACTCTTGCTTCGTCATTCTTTGCCGCATCTGAATAGATAAAAAGCTCAGTATCCTTCGCGTAGATATTCGCCTTTAATGCCTCAATTGTTTTTTGAGTATGTGCAAGACGATTATAGGCAAAAAGAACGACAGGTGCTAACTGTGATATAAACTCTTTATGTGCCTCTTCATCATGATCCCATGGCAGATCGCGGTATTTCATACCAAGTCTCCCTTTGCGCATTTTATCAATATCATATACTCGAACTTTTCCTCTAAGCCCCTATCCTATAAATTACAGAAGCTAAATTAATCTCTATGGAAAATATCCCGCGTATAAACCTTCTCCCGGACAGGCGCTAGTTCATCCGCCCATCGGTTCGCCACGATACAATCACAAGAGGCCACAAACGTCTCAAAATCCTTTGTCACCGGGCAGCAAAAAATCTCTGTTCTTTCTGTCATAGGTTCGTAAATGAGGATTTCTATCCCTGCCTCTTTTAGTCTTTTTATGATGCCTTCAATCGCACTGGCACGAAAATTATCCGAACCGCTCTTCATCGTGAGACGATAAATGCCGACCGTCTTTGGACGACGTGCCAGAATCATCTCCGCTATATGCTCCTTGCGTGTACGGTTCGCCTCGACAATCGCCGTGATCAGATTTTGAGGGACATCATGATAATTCGCCAACAGCTGTTTCGTATCCTTTGGCAGACAATATCCGCCGTATCCAAAGGAAGGATTATTATAGTTTCCGCCAATGCGCGGATCAAGCGATACGCCTTCAATGATCTGCGCTGTGTTAAGCCCTCTCAGTTCTGCATAACTGTCTAACTCATTAAAATATGCGACACGCAGTGCAAGATAGGTATTAGAAAAAAGTTTTACAGCCTCCGCTTCTGTCGAATCCAAGAAAAGCACGGGCACATCCTTCTTTTTCGCCCCTTCCAGCAAAAGCGTCGCAAATACGTGCGCCCGTTTTGACGACGATCCGATGATGATCCGCGAAGGGTAAAGATTATCATAGAGTGCCCGCCCCTCACGCAGGAACTCCGGGACAAAGAATATCTCTACACCTTGATATTTTTTTCGAATCTCCTTCGTATAGCCGACCGGTACCGTAGACTTGACAACAACGGCTGCCGACGGTGCAAGTTCCACGACTTTTTCCAACACCGCTTCGATAGAAGATGTATCAAAAAAATTCTGCTTGGGATCATAATCTGTGGGCGTTGCGATAAGAATATAGTCAGCCTTTGAAAAAGCCTCTTTTTCATCTGAAGTTGCATGAAAATCCAGCGCCCCCATGGAAAGATATTCTTCTATTTCCGGATCACGAAGCGGCGAACCTCCACGATTCAGCATAGCGACTTTCTCGGGAATAATATCCAATGCAATCACATGATGATGCTGTGCAAGCAATATTGCATTGGACAGTCCCACATAACCTAGTCCCGCAACGGCAATGTTCAATCTACTGCCCTCCTCCATAATTTGGGAGCATCTCCGCAACCTTGGCAAGAATCTTCTCCATAGAATCATAAATTTTTTTATGATTCTCCCTTTCCGAATATATCTCCAACGCCTTTTCGTGGCCGCATTCGATGATGCCGGGATAAGCTTTGCTCAAGAGCGCATTGTAGGCAGCGCTCACGGCTTCATGATCAATTGAGAAGTTTGCAATTTCCTCAGCGTTATACTTACAGTGCCGATATTCAAAAACTCCCGGAAGAGACCGATACCATGCAAGTCCAAAAACAAGTACAGGTTTCCCCCCGGAGACAGCTTCCCAGCCTGCCGTCCCCGTAATCGTTGCAACGAATTTCGCCCCCCGTATCAAATCATACGTATTCACACTGCGCGGCACATACTCGACATTCTTAATGTTGTTCAAGCGACGAAAAAATAACTCCCCCCGCATGTAATACGATTGTTTAGGATTCTCTTTTACATAAATTTTCCAGTCTTCCGGAATGAACTCACGCAGTCTTTCAATTGCCAAAATCTGATCACAGAATTTTCCACCCAACGCAGAAGTCGTTAGTTCCGGCTGCAAATGAAGGGGAAAATAGACAAAGTTCTCTGTAAGGTCAACACTGCACTTCCCAAACATCCTTTTTGCTTCCAGTAGGGATGCGAGCCTTTCCTCCTTCGTCGAAAAATAACCTCCCGCTTTTCTAAGAGCAAACAGGCGGCCCTTTGTATAAATTCTGCCTCGATTATGTTGGATTTTCTTCCATAATTTCTTAAGGCGCTCTTTCCCAGAGCCTTTCTCGCTGCTACCCGGCACCACGACATTCGTATTCTTCATATAAAACAGGTCTTTTTCAAACTCCTTTTTAAGCTCAATCTCTACTTCTTCACGGTTAGCAAGGCTCTCATAGATGCCAATATCCTCTATATTGGAAAATGCAAAAAACATATCCTGCCCCAACGCCTGCTGAACCATAACGACCGGAATTCCCATCGCATTGGCAAGATCCTTTGCAATAGAATCCACGCCAAAATGGGGTATATCGCTAAAAATTAACACATCCGGTTTTTTCTTTTGAAAAAGACCATAATAAAAAGACAGCCACAAATTAAATAGATTTACATACTCATAAATAGGGCGTGTACCGTTACGATACGCCATATCAAGAAAACGATACAAACCTCCATATACTGAATCATAAACCGCAGGTGGACAAGACATCGCTATTTCTTTTTGTATTTCTTCTCTCGTCAAGACTCCATAATCATAATCAATGACGCCATGTCCTTTATCCGTACCAAGCCATGCAGCGATTTCTATTTTTTTATCTCTTGCCAAAGCGAGCATAGCCTCGCGTGCATTGTCTTCCGACAGCGCAAATAAAATAGCGCGCATTGCCATACCTCCTCTAGTTCGCCACATCAATAATTTTTCTGATTCGGTCAAGATTATTTCGAATATCGAGTTTTTCCCTCTGCTTTATTATATTTTGCCGAAAGGCTGCTAACTCCTTTTCAAATGCCGGGTACTCCTCAATGATCCGCTTCATTTTTTTTGCCATATCTTTTACATCTGTACACCGAATACCGATCGGGTGGTTCTTATCATTAAATGCATCTATACAAGGGTTTTCAAGATACAGAATCGGCTTTCCATAGCGATGTGCTTCAATGATAGAGCCGCTGCAGGAGAGGACATAACGTTCTTTTTCATAGAGAATCAGAAACATGTCTATATCTTCGGCGAGTTGTTCCATCTCCTCTCGATTCAGTACACGGCGAATCGGCCAAGTGACGCGGGGAAAATCTTCCGTCCCACGCCCGTCCATACCAATCACTCGAATCTCATACTCCTCCTTGATTGACTCTCCCTGTAAAGCTACGTTTAGCCGATAGAGCATTGCGCTGTGCCCATAGCCAAAGACGGCAACACGGAGCATTTTGTTTTTAATAGGTTCTTTGAGCGGTTCATAAATAGCGGGCAGCGGCAAAGCGCATATATGGATGCCTTCAGTCGAAATATACTTGGGAAGGGTCTTTACAATATGATCTGATAAGGCGACATATCGCACATTTGCCCCGTTTTTACGGCACATAGTTTCCCTCAAATCGTATTTGGGTGCCGGGAAAACAACCTGTAATATTTTTTCCCAAGAATTGATGATTCCTTTTTGAATATATGCAAAAACAAGCCTCAGCAGATCTTTCCTATGGGCGCAAATTTTCTCCAAAAAACCTTTTTGATCTGTCCGTAAAAACGGGAACTGCGTAACCTCGAAATGAGGATATGCCAGTCGATCGAATTCACCATGCATATTCATAGCAAAGATAATACTTTTATTCTCCGGCTTTGCTGCTAAATCTTTTAAAGCTCTTTGCTGAAACTGTGTAGTCGCAAGAAGATAAAAAGCTCGTGCATTTTTTTTCGCGCTTTCCTCACTAAGTAGTAAAGCAAAGCAAAATACCATAGACAGTGAACCCTGTCATTGCCCAAGTAGCCACGAATTGTATAAAAGGAAATATTTGGAAATTTAATATGGTACTTCTCCTGTAGACGCAGGAGATTCTTTTGGTGACTTTTCCGCGCATAAAATAAGATTTCTTCCTCCGGATACGCCAGAGAGAGACCATATAGCGTGCCTAAATTGAACGATTCATGACTAATACCTTGGCAATTTGGCTCACAAACAAAAATCATAAACACTCCATCATTCTATCTGCCAGATCAATAAATGAAACTTGCGGGTGAAAGCCTAACGAGCGCAGTCTTGCAGGATCAGATACGAGACGCCTATATTCCGGAACGAAGTCATTTTCAATCACGACATAGTTTCTCCAGTCAAGATCAACCCTAGAAAAACATGCTTCCAGCCACTCCGCAATCGAATGGTCTTCTCCATTTCCGATCACTGCCTCGAAGAAATTTTCCTGCTGCATAAGGAGCCAAACCGCCGTCATTGCATCTCCCGCATATAGATATTCCTTACGAACATCTATATCTCCTACGCGAAGTTTTGAAAGCAGACCTTCTTTCGCCTGTTTAGCTGCCAGTGCTATTTTTTTCGTCATATGCTGCGGTTTTCTGCGCGGGCTGTCATGCGTAAAGAAATAGCCAAAATATATCTTCATCGAAAATGCAGCTCGATAATATCGCGCTAAATAAGTTGTATAATTTCTTTCGACCGCATAAGGGGACAACGCTGTAAAAGGAGTATCCTCATTGATAGGCATACCGTTATTTTGAAACTGTAAAGCAGATCCCGAGAGGAATACCTTTGTTGACGGTGAAGACGATCGTACAGCTTCTAAAAGATTACAAGTCCCTGTGCTGATCGTCGCGTGATTTTCAAAAAGAGCCTCATGTTTCGTTGTAGAGGATGCTGCAAAGTTAAAAATAAAATACGGTCTTATGTGTTCAATAACGCTTTTAAGAGAGTCAAAATCGGTCAACGAACACGGAAGTTGTTGCTCGCTGCGAGAGATTCCAAAAACACGAACTCCGAGCTTCTCTAGCAACTCGCGCATATACCATCCATCTTGTCCGGTATGCCCGAAGATAAGCGCACATTTTTCTTTCATCGCTCTCACTCGTCAATGTCAACAGAAAAAGGAAAATAGCGAAGTTCATAGTTCATACCGGTGCGTCGTATTCCTACTTGACGTGCAGGATTTCCTGCATAGACCGTATAGGCAGGCACGTCCTTTACTGCTACAGACTGAGCCCCGAGCACCCCCCCGTGTACACATGTACTCCCGGTAAGAGCATAGCACGCATTCCAATCCATGCATAATCATCAATGTGTATAGGGGCATAAGTCCCCCGAAAGTCCTCACTATCCTTATCATGAGATGCTGCCACAAAGCAAGTATCGGCCGTGATGGAACAATGATTTCCAATCGTCGTCTCTCCTGAAAAGACAACATTGCGCCCAATAACCGTATCCTCTCCAATGACAACGTTCCCATAAAAACGTACGTGCATATGCAGGAAGGATCCTTTCCCCACAGTCACCCCCAAAATATGCCGTGCCCATAAAAGTCTCAGCAAATAAATAGGAATCCCCGTAACCCAGTGATTGTAGAGATAGAGATTAAAATTACGAGGTACTTGCCGAAAAAGCACGCTCCAAAACAATATCCAGCGAAAAAGACCTGCTGCCTGCTTATAGATCCCTATCCGCCTTGTAATACGCTTAACAGCTTCTCTAAACTTCATCCGACACGCCATCTTTCCCGATAGTTTCCAGCTCCGGCAATGGAAAAATAAATTTTGCACCGCGCTCTAAAATTGGCTGCACGCGCGGCAGAATATTATCCTTAAAATGCCATGGCAGGACGAGATAATAATCCGGTAAAAGGCGCTCGCCTTCGCTCTCCGAGATAATAGGAATGTTCGTCCCCGGTGTAAATGCGCCGAATTTCTCTTCGTTGACCTCAACAATGCAAGATAAAAGATCACTCGTTATATCGCAGTACTGAAGCAAAACATTCCCTTTTGTACTTGCGCCGTAGCCGAAGATCTTTTTCCCTTTCTCTTTGATTTGAATTAATGTGTCCCGCAGGATTTTCCTTTGTTGCTCAATACGTAAAACAAAATCTCGATAGGGCTTTTCGGTATCGAGTCGGAGGTTTCTTTCATGCGTCAAAACTCGACCAATATTCTCTTCATTTACTTCATGAGCAGCATCTCGTTTTGCTGCGGTTACGGCAAAGCTGCCGCCATTGACGTCATTCAGTACAACGTCAATCGTCTTCAAGCCGGCAGCATTCAAAATTCTCTGTATCACGGAAAATGAATA
The DNA here is from genome assembly GCF_000183625.1 of Selenomonas sp. oral taxon 137 str. F0430. Taxonomy (NCBI): domain Bacteria; kingdom Bacillati; phylum Bacillota; class Negativicutes; order Selenomonadales; family Selenomonadaceae; genus Selenomonas; species Selenomonas sp. oral taxon 137. The sequence continues at coordinate 134,175 of NZ_AENV01000005.1, read as the reverse complement.
AAACTCTAGATGCTCGTGGCAGATCGTATCATATGCGGTTCTTTCAAGCATGAGAGGCATATAACTTTGCTCAAAATGCCAAATGCCATCCTCTGCCAAAACAGCCTCAACATCTTTCGCAAAGGCAATCGGATCTTCAAGATCATAAAACATCGCAATTGATGTAATAATCTTGGCTTTCCTGTGAGGATACCGATCTTCAACCAGTTTTTTAGAAAAGAAGTCCGCTATACGGTCGATCTCTTGGGGATAAAAGTTTCTAAATTTATCTGACGACGGGTCAATACCGACACGCGTGCATTTTGTACGATAGGCTTTTAGGGAGGTAGCGTCGTTTGATCCGATATCAATAACCATATCGCTCTCTTTCAGATTAATAAAATCCTCAAGCCACTTTATTTTTTCCTCAAGATGTCGCACCATAGATGCATTTAACCCCGAACGATAGCCGTAGTTCTCACCGTACATTTCAGATAAACTATAGGACTGACGCAATTGCAACAGTCGACACGATTCGCATAAAATTAAATCTACAGGACCTTTGCTAACCTCCTTCCCGGCAGCGTTTTTGTCTTTTCCGGCAGGGAACACCCCGGTTAAGTACTGCTCGCCTAAGCTGAAAATCTCCTTCAGATTTTCAGCTCCACATACGCGGCAGTTTTTCACTTCTTGATATGTGGCGTTTTTCTTCACGTGCATGCTTTCTCTCCTCTTAGAGTTTATTGCTGCAAGATCCTTGCTTTTCCATTTTCAAATTGTACTTTGAAATCGCAGTCTTCTAGTGTACTAAGCCGATGTGCAATCGCAATAATTGTAAGCCGCCCCTTGAACTTCAATATTGTATCCGTGATACTCTTTTCTGTGTCTGTATCAAGGGCGGATGTTGCCTCATCCAAGATCAGCACCGTGGGGTTCTGATAAAGCGCCCGCGCGATGCCGATGCGCTGCCGCTGTCCGCCGGACAGCTTGACCCCGCGTTCACCAACCATGGTATATACACCTTTGGGCTGTGTATTCACAAATGTATCCAATTCAGCCATGGCTAGAGCCTTCTCAACGCGTGCATCATCAATCGCCTCCGGAGATTCGCCGAGCGCCACATTTTCGCGTACAGAGGCATCGATCAAATAGACGCTCTGTGGAACATAGGCAATATTTGCCTGCCATGCGCGAAGCTCTCGGCGAATCTCCACGTTATCTACAGTGATTTTTCCCCAGGTAGGGTTAAAAAGCCCTAGAAGGATATCGACGAAGGTTGTTTTCCCCGCCCCCGAGGGACCTACAATGCCTATAAAACTTCCTTTCGGAATAGAAAAACTAACATCAGAAAGGATCTCTTCTTCTCTCCCCGGATAATAGAATCCTAGATGCTCAACACGAATCTCATGGCTAAAAGGAAGCGGCGGCGGATTTTCAACAAGTTTAAGTGTACGATGATGGTATTTCCTAGACTTTATGGCGAGAAGCTCGCGGTACAATTCTTCAAACAAAGGCAACTGAAACTTTATCCCATTCGACAAGTTCACGATCCGATTAGCGCTTGGCATCAAACGAAATGCCGCAAGAGCAAGAACACCTAAAAGAGGTACGATATCCATCGGAGAATTGCCGATAGCTATTTTTCCAATGATAAGCAGCAAAAGCGCCCATACAACCAAAGTCTCAATAATCATACGAGGAAGCTGATTTAAAAATAAAAACCTTTGATTCGCCATGCCAAATTTTCTATAATTCCATTCGAATTCCCGAAGAAAAAATGCTTCTTTCCGCATCACTTTCGTTTCCTTGATCGCCCCTAACCCTTGATTCATGGCTTGGATATAGCGTGCATTATAGTCATTTTGCACATGTCCCGCCTCATCAACGCTGCGGCGAAATGTTCGAATCAAAGCATAGATTACCCCTCCCATAATACCTGCGACAACAATCGCCGTAAATGGATCCATAAAGACCAGCATAAGCCAAATAACAATGATCGTCACAAGTTCCGTCAATAGCTGTAATACAGGTATTAAAACATTAGAAAAGATGGCGCTTCCCCCGCCCCCAACATTCCTCAAGAGCGTTGCGGTATTATGATTCAAGTGAAATAAATAAGGCTTAGCGAGATAATTTGCCATAATCTCTTTGGAGAACTGAATCTGATTAGAAAATGCAAACTGCATCTGCAGATGCAGCTGCCAACCAAGATAAATATTTTTTAACCCATAGAGAACGACCAGGAGAAAAGCCATTCCTACAATAAGTTCCGTATGTGTATGAATTCCCAGCTTTCCCGCATAACCTGCAATGTCTTGGTGCCGAAGGAGAAAATCCGGCTGCCCCATCAGAGAGATGAGCGGCAGGATCGCCCCGATACCAACGGCTTCAAGTACAGCACCAAATATCATTATGATAACGAGGAATGCACAATATCGTAGTTCCTTTGGTGTAAAGATGGAGAAGATTTTAAGCATCTGTTTCATATAGGAAAAGGCTCCCTAATCCATAAAGGAAAAATTGCAAAAGCAAAGCAAGGTTACCCGAATGCGCCAAATAATATATCACTTAACCATAGTAAGATATACATATATATGGTGTCAATAAAACGCTATGCCTTCCCACGAAGAGCATGCGCAAGAAAATCTTGATATGCTAATCTAATGCCATCCTCCAGCTCAGTATTATAACGCCACCCGAGCTTTTTCGCCTTGGAGACGTCGAGCAGTTTCCGCGGCGTACCATTCGGCTTCGTCGTATCCCAAAGAATCTCACCCGTGTAATCAACGACAGACGCGACGATTTCCGCCAGTTCCCGAATCGAGAGTTCTTTTCCCGTTCCTGCATTAACCGTTTCATCGCCGCTGTAGTTGTTCATGAGGAATACGCAGAGGTTCGCAAGATCGTCCACATAGAGAAACTCCCGCAGCGGCGATCCGTCCCCCAACAGGTAACGGAGGGTGCGCCGGCTTCTTTCGCCTCGTGAAACCGGCGAATTAGTGCAGGAATCACATGGCTGTGCTCCGGATGGTAGTTATCGTTCGGTCCATAGAGATTCGTCGGCATCACGGAGATGTAATCCGTTCCGTATTGTTGATTCAGATAGGAGCAATATTTCAACCCTGAGATCTTTGCCAGCGCATACGCTTCGTTTGTCTCCTCCAGCGGCGAGGTCAACAGACAGTCTTCCTTCATTGGCTGCGGCGCCATGCGTGGATAGATACAAGACGAGCCGAGGAACTCCAATTTCCTGCAATTATTTTTCCATGCCGCATGAATCACGTTCATCTCAAGGATCATATTGTCATACATGAAATCTGCAGGGGCTTCGCTGTTCGCGCCAATGCCCCCCACCCTTGCCGCCGCGAGAAATACGTAGTCGGGCTTTTCCTCGGCAAAGAAAGCTTCCACCGCTTCTTGCCGCGTCAAATCAAGCTCCGTATGTGTCCGCACAACAATATTTTGATAGCCCTGCCGCTCGAGTTCGCGAACAATCGCTGAGCCGACCATGCCGCGATGTCCCGCAACATAGATTTTATCCTTTTTCTCCATCATTGTCCATACACTTCCCGATCGGCTCTGACCATCATCCGAACAAGCTCTAGGAACGAAACATTGCGATGCCAACCAAGCTCACGTTCTGCCTTCGCCGGATTCCCCCACAGGAGTTCAACCTCTGCGGGGCGGAAATAGCTCGGATCTACGTCGATCAACAGCCGCCCGCTCTTTCGATCATATCCTTTTTCCTCAAGCCCCGAGCCGCGCCATTCAAGCTCAATATCCGCTGCACGGAACGCCAGCTCTGCAAACTCGCGTACAGTATGCGTCTCATTGGTCGCGAGTACATAGTCGTCGGGATGTTCTTGCTGGAGCATCCGCCACATTCCTTCAACATAATCGCCGGCAAATCCCCAATCACGTTTCGCTGAGAGATTGCCTAGGGATAGCTTCTCCTGTTTTCCCGCGAGAATACGGGCAAGTGCCAGCGTAATCTTGCGTGTCACGAACGTTTCCCCACGGCGGGGAGACTCATGATTGAAGAGAATCCCGTTGACCGCGAACATACCGTACGATTCGCGGTAATTCTTTGTGATCCAGTAGCTATAGAGCTTCGCTGCGCCATAGGGCGACTTCGGATAAAACGGCGTTGTCTCACTCTGCGGCGCAGTCTCGGGAATCCCGCCAAAGAGTTCCGAGGTGGACGCCTGATAGAACCGTATCGGCAGATCGCTCTGACGTACGGCTTCAAGCAGACGCAGCGTCCCCACGCCCGTCGCATCGACCGTATACTCCGGCACCTCGAACGAAACGCCCACATGGGACTGTGCCGCAAGGTTATACACCTCATCCGGCTGAACTTCTCGGATCAACGCATGCGCATTGCTCGAGTCCGTTAAATCTCCGTGATGAATGAAGAGTCGTCCATCATAATGTTGATCTTCGAGAAGGTGGTCTATGCGGTCTGTGCAGGGCGTACTATGGCGGCGTACGACACCGTGAATCTCATAGCCCTTTTCAAGCAATAGCTCTGTGAGATATGAACCGTCCTGTCCTGTGATGCCTGTAATCAGTGCTTTTTTCATGATATTTCGTAAAATCCTTTCCCTGGGATTATTCATACCTTCCGCACCAGCGGCAGATCTTATTCTCACACGTATGTTGTTCCCAGCATACTCTAGCATCAATCCCCCGCCATAATGACCTAACAAAATCAAATGCACCCAAGGCTAAAAGGCCTCGTTTGACCAGTCGCTTCAAAGGATGAGACCAGTCATCATTAGGCGCGTGAAAAGGAAGTTCCAAGTCTCGATAAATACGATTATTTTCCACTATGCATTCCTTTGCATCTGAGCTGCGCCCCGATGTTGCAAAAAAAGCCACCATTTCATTGCTATATTGAATATGTACACGCGTATCATAGTAACACTGCAAAAAGAACTTATAATCTGCAGCAATCCGGTAACTTATATCAAACGGATAATGCAACAGCAGCGATTTACGGACAAACATACCGGCATGTGACACCATCCCGCCATGATAATTCTCCCGGTCTTGCGGGTGCGTATTTGTGTGGGGACGCTGCGTCTTAGTCTGCTCATCCACAAACCATGATTGGCAGCATAAAATATCCGTGTGAGGTTCGATAGAATCTACAATACGCGAAATAATATGTGGACTTGTCAAAGCATCATCTGCGCCAATAATTTCAATATAATCCCCCGACGCCATATGAACGCCCTTATTCAGTGCGTCATAAAGCCCCCCATCCGGTTCACTGATCCATCGGATACCATAGGGCGCATATTTTTTTATGATTTCTACCGTTCCATCTGTTGACCCCCCGTCTACGATGATGTACTCAATATTGGGATAATCCTGATCAACAACACTTGATATCGTCTGTGCGATTGTAGATGCCGCATTATATGAGGCCGTTATGATCGTAATCTTGAGTGATCTTCCCAAATACTTTTTGCCCCTTTCGTTGCAGCTGGTTAGAATTTTTACTCATTTCACAATGATACACGCACGATATACACGGTTAAACTTCCTTCATATTCGATATATATCGCATATATAATCCCATCATCTGCTTGCCCACATGAGCAGGTGAAAACAGGCTCATATCAAATGTGACAGGATTTTCTTTTTTCAGATATGCTCTATCAAGCACCTGAAGAAAATTCTGTTCATTGCCTAATTCATAGGTAACAATATTTTCGCCGTCAGCAAAGTCATTAAGGTTTGCTGTATTAGAGGCAATAACCTTAGTACCAACAGAAAGGGATTCAAGCGCAGCCATTGGCAATCCCTCCCACCGCGATGGCAAAAGCAAGTAGTCAGCCGCCTTCATATAGGCATATGGGGAAAGTGTCTTTCCTAAATATTTCATATAGCCTTCTGTACCTTCCGTCAGTCCTATTATTTCTTCATCCCCTATGAGGTAAATTTGGAAAGGTACATGCGTTGAAGTATCCATGCGCGATATTTTTTTTATCATCTCTGTCAATAGATCAAGCCCTTTAGGATAATCGTATCGTGCTACAACGAGCAAATTGAGTCCCTCTCTTCGAGGAAGGTCTGCGATTTCCGTATCATGCCCTTGCTCCATCACATTAGGAATAACCACAACCTTATTGATATCCCTATCATGATAAAACACTTTGCACATATATTTTTTATCTTCAAGACATAGAACTACGATTTTCTCCATCGTATATAAAATCATATTGACACAAAACCGGCGAAGCAGTTTACGAAGCGGTGCCTTGATAAAATCGTATTTACGAATATGCAATCCATGCAACGTAATAATTTTTGGAATCTTATTAAACGGAAGGAAGTAAAGTGCCGGTAAAAGATGATGAAAATGAATGATATGAACTCCTTCACGGCGAAGTTCACGATATACTTTCCATGCAGTCAACGGACTCCATTCAGAGACGGTACGCAGTTCAACATTCGGCAGGGATAGGAATTCCCCGCAGAGTTCCCCTCCTTTTTTTCCATAGAGCAAAATATGAACATCTGCCATAGCACAGCATAGCGCACGTACGGCACGAGGTCCTCCCCCCATAGAGAAATCTTTAAGGACGTAGGCAACGGTTATGTTCTTCATGGATTTCAATTCTATCCCAGTTTAGCTGTCCCGATATATTCCAACCACCGGTAGGTCTAATCACCGGAGCTATAAAGCACGTGCTCGACAAAGCTGCCGAAGTCCTCTCGAAATGTGGTCTCAGAGAATCTTTCTGCATTTTCACGGCATTCTCTAGGCGAAAATATTTTTTCCTCTGCTTGAAAAGCATGAACCGCTTTTATGATAGCGGAGTTCGTTTGCTGATGAAAAACACTCCTGTCCGCCCGGGAATCACGGTCTCTAACGCCCCGCCCCGCCCGTAGGCAATGACCGGGGTGCCGCAGGCTTGCGCCTCTACCGGGATAATGCCGAAATCCTCTTCGGCGGCGAATACAAACGCCTTTGCTTTCTGCATTTTATCGCGAAGGACTTCAAAGGGTTGGTACCCCAGCAGAGTGACGTTTGATCCCGCCTTTTTCTTGATTTTCCCGAATTCCGGTCCGTCGCCGATGACCACAAGCCGTTTCTCCGGCATTGCGGTGAACGCCTCGACGATGAGATCCACGCGCTTGTAGGGCACAAGACGCGACGCGGTCAAATAAAAATCCTCTTTTTGCTCACAAAGGGTATATGCGCTCACATCCACCGGCGGGTAGATCACCGTTGCTTCACGCCCGTATACTTTCTTAACACGCTTTGCGATAAAGCGGGAGTTGGCAATAAAATGATCCACCCCGTTTGCGGTGCGGTAATCCCACATCCGCATATAGTGCAGGATTGCGCGTGCCAGCCAGCTCTTTAGACCACGCTGCAAGCCTGCCTGTTTCAAATATTGGTGCTGCAGATCCCATGCGTATCGCATCGGCGAATGGACATAGGAAATATGAATTTGATTCGGGCCGGTCAATATCCCCTTCGCAACGGCATGAGAACTGGATATAACGAGATCATACGCGCTGACGTCGAGCTGTTCGATCGCAATCGGCATAAAGGGAAGATAGCTGCGATACTTCGTTTTGGCAAACGGCAGATTCTGGATAAACGAGGGGTTTGTCTTTTTATTAAGGATGAAGTCACGCCGGTCGTTCGGGAGAAAATCCACGAGGCAAAACAGATCGGCCTCCGGATAGAGTTTCAGGATCTGTTCCAGAACCCGTTCCGCACCGGCATAAACGACAAGCCAATCACAGACAACGGCGACTTTCATAAGCCCTTCCTTGCTCCGTTTCCACATCTATCACAGCAATGCACAGGCGATCGTTTCAGAAACAGCATATCCGAACTCAATACGCCCCTTCTCTCTTGAATACGACCTGTACAGTTTTGATAAGGTACACAAAGTCCAGCCAAATCGACCAGTTCCGCACGTACCACGAGTCCATCTGCACACGCTCGTCGTAGGTGGTGTCGCTGCGGCCGCTGACCTGCCAGAGCCCGGTGATGCCGGGTGGAACGAGATAGTAGTCCGCGATGAGGTCGCCGTACTTCTCGATCTCTTTCTCAACGATGGGGCGCGGTCCGACAAGGCTCATCTCCCCGCGAATGACGTTGATGATCTGCGGGAGTTCATCGAGACTTGTACGCCGCAGGAAATGACCAATGCGCGTGATGCGCGGGTCGTCCTTCAGCTTAAAGTCCCGTTCCCACTCAGCGCGCGCTTCCGGGTTCTCGGCAAGATAGTGTTCGAGACGCGCCTCTGCATCCTTTACCATAGAACGAAATTTATAGCAGGGGAACATGCGGCCGTTCTGACCGACCCGGCGATGCGCAAAGAGCACATGTCCGGGATCGTCGAGGTAGATCATCACGGCAATGACCGCCATAATGGGGAACACAGCGACGAGCCCCAAAACGCCGCACACGAGATCAAAGGTGCGTTTCAGTCCGCGGTTGAAGACACTCCGCAGGTTGTTATGTGTCTCCAGCAGGATGATCTTCTCACTCACGAGGCTGATGGCTGTGAGCCGCCCCATCGCGATCCCGATGAGATTCGGCGCGACGATAACGCGGGTAACAAGCGGCTGAATGCGGTTGATGAGCCGCACCTGCGCTTCCTGCTCCATCCCGGGTGCGGTGATGATCACATCGCGCACTCCGGTAGTGCGAATGACACGCTCCGCATCGTCAAATCTGCCGAGGATCGGGTACATCGCCGCGATTTTATCGCTGACAGGGTGATCGTCCAGGAAGCCTACGATGTGGTAGTCAAATCCCGCGTCGTATTCAAACGACCGCAGCACGCGCTCCGCCGTGAGCCCCGCCCCGATGAAAAGCACCGGCACGCGGAAAAGATGCAGCGAGCGCACGCATTTGCGGTAGAGATAGCGCCCGCTCCAAAGGAAGAGCACCGCGAGTATCCCTGTCACGCCGACAAAGATACGCGAAACCACCTCGCTCACCTGCGCGAAATACATCAGCAGGATGATGATGAGCACCGCATAGACACACGCCCAAAAGATCTTTTGCACCATGACCCAAAAGGGCATGTTGCGGCTGCGCGCCCCCATCGCATACAGGAACCCGAGAAAGATAAAGGGAACGACGCCGAAGATATAGATGTCGGGGATATAAAAATGCGGATCGGCGATGGGCAGCCAGTGCCGGCGCAGCTGATAGGAAAGGAGCTCCGCAGCCACCACGGCGGCATAGTCTACAAAGACAATGAGCAGCGGCAGGAGATAGGAAGCATAGCGTTCCCACAGCGACAGGCTAGCCACACTTCGCCTCCTCTCTCAAAAATATCCCAAGCTCTTCAGCAAAAATACCCACCCGAAGATGGTCACACACGAGAGTGCGCTGCTGTAGACGACGCAGTTCCCCGCGAGCTCTGCGTCGGCGTGCATCTGCTGCGCCATGGCAAAGCCGGCGACCGCACAGGGCGTTGCATAGATCGCGATGAGCGTCACGAGCTCCACATCCCGCATGCCGAGGGCGATCGCGATCGCGAGCATGATCCCCGGTACGATGACGAGACGTGCCGCAACCGCTCCGATGAGCTGCGGTAAATGCGTATGGAAACTCCCGCCCCGGAACGATGCGCCGAGGATGATGAGGGCTACCGGCGTCGTCGCCGCCGCGATCTCTGCGGCAGGTCTCAGGATCGGTGCGGGGATATGCAGCTCCGCCGCGCGGCAGAGCGCTCCGAGGATACCGCCGAGGATCATGGGATTCATCACGACACTGCGCAGGATATTCAGGAGATCGAACCGTCCCCCGCGAAACGTCTCAAGTATGAACACCGAGAGCACATTATAGAACGGAACAACGGCAGCAATCATCATCGTCGGAATAGCGACCGCATCCGATCCGAAGATATTAGCCACGAGCGGCACGCCCATGAGAACGTAGTTCCCGCGGTACGCCGCCTGTACGATGACGCCGCGGCGCGCATTGTCCTTTTCAAAAATACAGACAACCCCCGTCGCGATGAGCGCGGTCAGCAGCACACCGCCCGCGCCGAGTCCCACGAGGAGCGGGCTGACCGTCATCCCCGGCTTCGCCGCGTAGATGTTGTAGAACATCATGAAGAAGAAAAACACCCGGAACACCATGCCGTTCACATGGAACAGCTCTTCATCCGTGAGCAGCCGCACGCGCCGTACAAAGAGCCCGACCGCCATCAAGCAGAAGAGCGGCACCACGCCGCCAAGTGCAACGAAAAAGTTGCTAAGCATACAGATGCCCCCTCCTGATTATCCCATTTTATTATAACAGGAAAGTGAGAACAGCGCAATTATCCTGTACAATTCCCGTCGGAATATTTGAGCGTTCCGTACAATACGATACGACAGTCTCCCGCCTTCTTGACAAGTGCCGCTGCACCGCCTATGATACAAGCAGGCGGCAGCGAGCCGCATATTATGAATGATAGAAACGGAGACCCGATCATGGCAAATGAAATAAACGTGCAAAACCTCATCATCGGATTCGGTAAGGCGGGCAAGACCCTCGCCGGATTCCTCGCAAAGCGCGGCGAGAAAACCGCACTCGTGGAACGCTCGAAACAGCGTTACGGCGGCACCTGCATCAACGTCGCGTGCATCCCGTCAAAATCGCTCGAATACAGCGCACGCCTCTCGGCGGCGGAGGGCGGCAGTTTCGAAGAAAAGGCGCGCCGATACGCGGCTGCCATCACCGAGAAGCGCCGTCTCACCGCCATGCTGCGGCAAAAGAACTACGACAAAGTCGCGGGTACGGGCGCGGACATCCTCGACGGCGAGGCCCGTTTTATTGATGCGCACACCGTTTGTGTGACCGCCGAGGACGGCGCAGAGACACAGGTATATGCAGAGCGCATCTTTATCAATACAGGCGCCCTGCCCATCATCCCCGCCATCCCCGGCGCGGCGGAGAGTACGCGGTGCTATACAAGCGAGACGATGATGGAGCTCGACATACTCCCGCGCCGTCTCGTCATCATCGGCGGCGGCTATATCGGACTTGAGTTCGCCTCGTACTATGCGAATTTCGGTTCGGAGGTCACGGTCGTGCAGCACGGTGCGGACTTCATCCCGCGCGAGGACGCGGAGATCGCGGCACGCGTCAAGGCATCGCTCAAGGCACGCGGCATCACCGTACTGACCGCCGCCGCGCCGCAGCACATTGAGGACAGTGCGGCAGAGACGACGGTTGTCGTTCGGACTTCTGTCGGCGAGCAGTCCATCTCCGCCGATGCGGTTCTCCTCGCCACGGGTCGTAAACCCAACACCGAAGGGCTGGAACTCGCGGCAGCAGGCATTGATGTCACGCCGCGCGGTGCGGTCGCCGTGGACGCGCATCTGCAGACCAATGTGCCGCATATCTGGGCGATGGGAGACGTGACGGGCGGACTTCAGTTCACCTACATCTCGCTCGACGACTTCCGCATTGTGCGGGATCAGCTCGTCGGTACAGGGGCACGCACAACGGAGAACCGCGGCGCCGTCCCCTACACCGTCTTCCTCGATCCGCCGCTCTCGCGCGTCGGTATGACCGAGGATGAAGCGCGTGCAGCGGGATACGACGTGCGCGTGTTGAAGCTCGAGGCCGCCGCCGTACCAAAGGCGCAAGTCTTTCGGAACCCTGTCGGTCTGCTCAAGGCGATTGTCGACACCAAGACGGATAAAGTCCTCGGCGCACATTTCTTCTGCCCCGGCTCGGAAGAGATGATCAACCTCATGAAACTCGCCATTGACGCCGGCATTACCGCGCATACGCTTGGACAGAGTATCTACAACCACCCGACCATGAGCGAGGCGCTGAACGATCTGTTTGTGTAAGGTGGACGGAAAGAGACACGACCTCCCGTCACAGGATAAACCGGCATACCAAAAAGGAGCATCCCATCACGATGCTCCTTTTACGTTACTGCCATAAAACCGGCAATATAGACAGTATCGCCGCCGCTGCCGCCAGGCATCCTGTGCGCCGCGGAGCAAGCGGCAGATCCCCGCAGACACTTCCGGTCTGACCGTTCACACAGACGTTATAGGTCGCGCCGTCATGGATGAAGGAGGTCACCCAAAGCGGCAGGAGGATGCACGCCGGCACAACGTCTGTATAGGAGATATGGAGCGTATGCACCTCTGCCGACTGCGTTTGATATTCTCCGCACAGATCATCCTCGATGCCTCCTGCAAGCAAGTCCTGTATCTCCGCCTGCGCACCGTCCCACGCGTCTTGTGAATTGACAGTGCAGGAGACAATATCAACGCCCGCCGTATGCCCCGGGACACCGTTTTCTCCCTGTGAAAGGTCATAAGGGAAAAGCCCCTCCTCGAAAAAATCCGTATATTCCTCTGCACCGCAGATAAGGATGTCGTCATCGAGATCATAGTGTGCCGTGCCGCTGATGTAATGACGATCCGTGTCCGTCTGCCAGTTCCCGTCGCTGTCCTCATAGTCCTGCTCCTCGTCCCACGCACCGCGATATTCGCACATTGCAGTGGTACGAAACCGCCAAAAAGGGACATAGACGGCGCGGACAGATTCCGGACGCAAGACATCACCGGCGGCGGAGGAGAGCCGCACCCCAACATGCGCGCGTACCGCATCGAGCGCCGCTTGACGCCCCAAGACGAAGGGGATGTAGGCGTCGCTTATTTGATGTTTCATTGGTACTCCCCCATAAAATAAACGAGACAACCGCCCGGACGCATGGTTGCGCAGGGTGGCTGTCTCATTTGATACGCCAAAATCTCGTGCTGCCCCGCCGCAGCGTGAGTGACACGGAAGTTTGGATGCAGAGCAAGGAATTGAGACGAACGCAAGGACGGCGTAGATGACCCCTACGTCGACGAAGCGTTCGCCAAAAATGGCGACGCTATGCGCCAAAATCCCGTGTCACGATTTCACCTCATACCGTAACGTAAGTGACGTGCAAGCTTTGATGCACAGCTAGGAATGAGGAGAATGCAAGCGAAGGCGTAGTAAAAAGGCTACTCCGAGCGAAGCATTCGACGATATGACAACGCTGTGCGCAAAGATCGCACGTCACGTCTCACTCACTCGGCGGGAAGAATGAAGGACAACGAACTAAACACCTTCTCCTTCACATTCGGATCGGCGGTCGGGAACGCGACCTCGACGCCGATGACGTTGAGTCCGTTGTTCGCAACGCGCACGGACACATAGCCGTTCGCATCCGCCTGCATCTCCGATGCGAGATTGCCGATGACGTCCGCGATGACGGGCGCGTTCGCGTACGGCTGACCGTCCTTATAGATGCGGAGTTCGAGCGTATCGCCGCGGCGGAGCGTCAGCGGGTTCACGCTCGGCACAATCTGGATCGGCACGTTGTAGAGCCCGCCCGGCTTTACCGCGTCGCTCCAATAGTGCACATTGTACTTGCGCGCGTGCGTCACCGAGACGAGATTCTCGATGTTCGAGTAGTCGCGCGTCGGGATGACCTGCCCGTCCGTTGTCTTTGCGAAATACCCGTAGTCAAAGAACGTCGCCGTCACGCCGAGCCGGTCAGACGGGACAACGGACATGTGGTCGCTGTAATCGACGCGCTCAATCGTCGTCGGCATAAAGTCCACATCGTACGCATCGATGCCGAGCGCACATGCCGGATCATACGCATTGTCGATCGGCCCCTCGCCCAGAACGAGCGCCTTTTGGTCAAAACGATTGGCAAAGTACACGCCGTGGGCATCCGCGGGTGCCGCATAGAGCCCGAGCCCTACGACCGCGCCGAGCGCGGCAGAAAGAAATTTTTTCATCAGTCATCCTCCTAACGCAGAGAGAAGATTTTCGCGGGATCCCCCGCACATCTTCATTTATTATAATAAAAATGAGAGATATTTGCAAGCGTACCGCCTGGCGGATTTTTCAAATAACACCGCGCCGTTCTTTACTTCTCCTAAAAAAGAGTGTAAAATATTATCAGTTACAAACACTCAGGGATTAAAAGGCGGGGATATTTATGATGCTGAAGAAAACCAAGATCATATGCACGCAGGGGCCGTCGACCGATCCGGACGGGATTGTGGACGCGCTCATCGAGAATGGGATGAACTGCGCGCGCTTTAACTTCTCCCACGGCACACACGAGGAACACCTCGTGCGCATCAAGAAGGTGCGCGCGGCGGCGGAGCGCTCGGGCAAGGTCATCTCGCTCATCCTCGATACCAAAGGACCGGAGATGCGCCTCGGCGAGTTCGCCGAAGGGAAGGTGCATCTCGAAAAGGGGAACAAATTCACACTGACCTACGACGACGCGCCCGGCGACGAGACGCACGTCAGCGTCAACCATAAGAAACTCTGGGAAGAGGTCAAACCCGGCGACACGCTCCTCCTCTCGGACGGTCTCGTCGGACTCGTCGTTGACGAGGTGCGCGGCAAGGACATCGTGACGACGATCCAGAATAGCGGTCCCATGTCCACGCGCAAACGCGTTGCCGCGCCCGGCATCGAGCTGAGCTTGCCCGCGATCTCCGAGCAGGACGAGCGCGACATTATTTTTGGCATCCAGAACGACATGGACTTCGTTGCCGCCTCCTTCATCCAGCGCCCCGCGGACGTCGAGGAGATCCGACACCTCATCGCCAAGCACGGCGGACACATGGAGATCATCCCAAAGATCGAAAACCTCGCGGGCGTCAATAATTTCGACGCGATCCTCGCCGTCTCGGACGGCATCATGGTCGCGCGCGGCGATCTCGGCGTCGAGGTTCCGGCAGAGGATGTCCCCGTCATCCAAAAGGAAATCATCCGCAAGTGCAACGCCGTCGGCAAGCCCGTCATCGTCGCCACGCAGATGCTCGAATCCATGACCACGAACCCGCGCCCGACGCGCGCGGAGGTCTCGGACGTCGGCAACGCCATCTTTGACGGCGCGGACGCCATCATGCTCTCGGGCGAGACCGCGAGCGGCGATTACCCCGTCGAGGCGGTCAAGATGATGAGTACCATCGCCCTGCGCATGGAGGAATCGCTCGAGTACGACACCATCATCCGCTCGCGCAGCATCCGCGAACGCTCCTCCGTCACAGACGCCGTCTCGCACGCGACCGTACAGCTCGCGTACGAGACGAGCGCGGCGGCGATCCTCACGCCGACCCAGTCCGGCTACACCACGCGCGTTGTGTCGAAGTACCGCCCGAAGGCAACGATTGTCGCCTACGCGCCGAACCACATGGTCGCACGCCACATCAACCTGCGCTGGGGCGTCTACTCCATCCTCGGGCGCAAATGGTCGAGCGTCGAGGAGATGATCGAGTCCTGCACGCGCGGTGCACTCGCACACGGCTACGTCGCGCAGGGCGATAAAGTCGTCATGGTCGCGGGCATGACCTACAACGAGGCAAGCTCCGTCGCCATACGCGTCACGACCATTAGCTGATTTTTGACCCGAACCGGAAGGAGCCGTCTCAAGGATTTTGGACGGCTTCTTTTCGTAGGTGCGCGGATGTACCCCGCGTCCGATAACCGCGACGTAAGTGACACGGAAGTTTCGATGCATAGCTAGGAACGAGGAAAACACGAGTGGAGTCGCAGCAGCGCTGCGTCGACCGAAGTGTTTGACGATGTGACGACGCTAGGCGCGAAAATCCCGCGTCACGTCTTTAAGGAGGATAAAAATGGAAGTAATCCACAGCCCCAACGCCCCCGCCGCCCTCGGCCCATATAGCCAAGCCATGCGGGTCGGCAATCTCGTCTATACCTCGGGACAGATCGGCATTGATCCCGCTGCGGGCAAGATCACGGCAAGAGCGATCGACGCGCAGACAGAGCAGGTCTGCAAAAACCTCGGCGCCGTGCTCGCAGCCGCCGGCACGGATCTCACACGCGTTGTCAAGACGACCTGCTTCCTCGCGGACATCGCGGACTTCGCCGCATTCAACGAGGTCTACGCACGCTGCTTTACAGGCAAACCTGCCCGTTCCTGCTTCGCCGTCAAGGCGCTGCCTGCGGGCGCGCTCTGCGAGATCGAGGTCATCGCCGAGGTATAGCCAAAACAAAAAGGCACGTTGTCATCGTGCCTGCAAGCTGATATAATGGTTTTGAGGTGCTGTTCTGCACAGCGGAGGCGCGGTTAACTCTTACCCCTGGAAGGGGGTGAGCGCCATGGATAACACGAATGTAACTTTGTTGCTCCTCGTCGTCCTCGTGGTTCTCCTACAAAGAAAGTAACCGCCCCTAGCTTCCAATCTTGTGGCGGTTAATTCCAAAACACATATATGGGGCTTTACCGCGTCACCGCAGATACAGCACCTTTTCTATGCTTATTATATGACTTCCGATGTGATTCGTCAAGTTTTATCCTGCGCACACGCCCCATTTTCCTTCATGCAATTATCACGTTTTTATTGTATGATAATTTCAATCATTCCCACTGCTAGACGAAAGGCTGCCTGCTATGAAAATTCACCCGCGCCGATTTGCACGCTTTCTCGCCGTCTGCTTCTCGCTCTCCGTGCTGCTCTACTGCATCTTCCACTTGCCGGGCGGCGAGGACGGCGATCCCCCGACCTACAAGGCGGAAATCATCTCCGCGGCACAGACGGACGGCGCATTTTCTTCCTTTGCCCCCGGCAGCGTCCAGTACGACGTGACGGCACGACTCACGTCGGGGCCTGCTGCAGGTACAGAGGTCTCGTTCCTGCACGCGACTGCGAATAATCCCGCCTTTGACATCCACCCGCAGGCGGGTGAGGAGGTGCTCCTGCGCGCCGAAGGCGAGGGCTATGCCATCGCGGACTATGACCGCCTGCCCGGAATCGTGTGGCTACTCATCGGCTTTGGCGTTCTCCTCGTGCTCTTTGGCGGGCTGACGGGACTCAAGGCACTCTTCGTCCTCCTCTTTGCGGTGCTCCTCATCGCAAAGGGGCTGATCTCCTTCATCCTCTTTTCCCCGTCGCACATCCTCTTTTGGACGTTCCTCATCGGCAGCGTCATCACGCTCGCCACGCAGCTCATCATCGGCGGCCGGAATCGGAAATCGGCGGGCGCGATCATCGGCACCATCGGCGGCATCTTCGTTGCGGGTATTCTGGCGCTGATTGCCATTCACGGAACGTACCTGACCGGCATCGACGAAGAGCAGGCGACCATGCTCAAGGTGCTCTATCTGCAGGATGTTGATTTCCGCGAACTGCTCTTCTCGGGCATCATCCTCGGCGCGCTCGGTGCGGTCATGGACGTCGCCGTCTCCATCGCTGCCGCGCAGTACGAGATGAAGCAGCTCGCCCCCGCGACAAAGTTCAAAGCGCTCGTCTCCTCTGGGCTGTCGGTCGGGCGCGACGTCATGGGGACAATGGCAAACACCCTCGTCCTCGCCTATATCGGCGGCGCACTGCCGCTCATTCTCCTCATCTCCGCGCAGCCAAATATCGACCTCATTCGCGTGCTGAACCTCAACATGATCGCCGCCGAGATCGTACGCTCGCTCATCGGCAGCATCGGGCTCCTCTGCGCCATCCCCATCACCGCGTACGCGACCGCATTTCTACTGACCGTAAAAAAGGCGCGCAGGCGGCGGGGAACATCCGCTACACCGAGGGCTTAGAGATGCCGAGGAAGAACATATGGACGTGAAGGCTCAGCTCCGCCTCCTCCCTGCTCACATCGTGCTGCAGTTCGAGTAAAGGCTTGAGCTTCTCCGCAAGCGGTTGATCCGCCTCAAACATGATAGAATATGTCCGATACGAATGCAGCTGGGGATGCGCATGCAGTGCAGCGAGCAGATTTTTATATGCAATGGAGGAAAATCGTTTGACTTCATCGGGACACATATAGACGGCCCGCATGCCTGTATTCATGAGATGCGAGAGTTCATAGGCACTGCCGGGGTTCCGCACGGGGAGCAGCAGAAGTCCGCCCGGCGCGAGCAGTCCGTATAGCTGCTCTAAATTTGCGATGACATCGCCCAAAGGCAGCTCGTCCAAATAGCATCCGGCGCTGATGAGATCATACGCTGCGGCGCAGCGTGCGGCGGCGTCTCCAATGGAGTCTGCCGCGATTGTCGCATCAAAAAGATAGTCCGTATCCGGCAGATAGCGTTCATCGAATACTGCCGCCGTCATATGCACTGCGGCGGATTCCATGCGGTAACGGTTGTAAATTTGACAAGCGAGATCGCCAAACCGCGGTTCAAGCATCAGCACGCGCTCCCCCGCGGCAAATGCGTGCCAATCCCAAATATTTTCCACACCGGGGAAGCAGCCCCGCGAATCCCACGCATCCACGCCCCATTTATCATAATAGACGCGGCGCATCGCATCGAGCGCGTTCCCTTTCTCCCGCACGCGGTCGGCACTGAGCGTCACCCCGCCGAAGTGATGCATAAAGGTATCTTTGAGGAGCACCTGCCGCCACCCTGTACGGCGCAGTGCAGTGGACATATCGTCGTCCACAAATTCTGCTTTTGTAAAGACAGGATCTGCCGCGATCAAGCGAATCATATCGCTGCGCATGATGGCAAGGAACGTCATGAGCTGACTGCGATCCTCCCACAGCCGCGGATTCAGACGGTTAAAATCCGCCGCAAATACCTGCATTTTCTCCATATCCTCAAACGTATTTCGATATGGAATAGGCACGCCCTGCAAATTCGAAATACTCCCCTCATTGCAGGTCGGCACCGCCATCGCAATGCGCGCGTCCGACTTCATGCAGGCAAGCAGATGATCCAGCCAATGCGGCGTTGCGACAACATCGTTGGAGAAGCCGAGAAAGTATTTCCCTGTCACCACATGCGTATAGGCGTATGTTCCCAAAATATTATGTTTTAAGTTCATCACCTTCGCATGAGGCAGTTGTTCAAAATATTCCCGCGTCCCGTCGTCCGATCCGTTGTTGAGCACGATCAGCTCGACATTGCCGCGCGAAAAATCCGTGTGCGCGAGAATACTCTCCGCCGCGCACTTGGTATATTCCAGTTTATTATACCCGAGCAGAACAATAGAAACTTCGTATGGATATTCTTCCTGCGGCGCATCATGCAGCGCCTCCATCTGCTCCATGACATTCCGGCGGTATGCGGCAATAT
This sequence comes from Selenomonas sp. oral taxon 137 str. F0430, assembly GCF_000183625.1. Taxonomy (NCBI): domain Bacteria; kingdom Bacillati; phylum Bacillota; class Negativicutes; order Selenomonadales; family Selenomonadaceae; genus Selenomonas; species Selenomonas sp. oral taxon 137. The sequence goes on along the minus strand of NZ_AENV01000005.1, from coordinate 115,144 downwards.
GCTCGCCCGAGGCGAGCACATCGGTTTGGAATGCCCACAGCTGCTGCATCTCACGCACAAAGGGACGAATCTCCATGCATATGATCCGCGCGAAGCGTTCGGGGCGCGCGTCTATATCGTCAAGCGATGCCTGCACATTCTTCGCATAGAGATAGATCTGCCGCAGACCTCCCTCCGCCGCCTGCATCTCCGTCTCGACGAGCGCCGCGATCTGCCGCAGATTGTCCAGCAGCTCGCGCGTCTCCTCATCCGGTGCACCGGACGCGGACTTCTCCAAAAGATAGTCCGCCGCCTCCACGGATATATCCAGAAGCCCGCGCAGTTGTTCCTGCTCCATCATATGCCTCTTTCACTCGATTGCCGTATGCGCATTGATGCGTGTACGGCTTCTTTGATAATGCGCGCCATGTAGTCGATCTTTTCATCCGTGAGCCCCGGATAGACGCCGAGCCAAAACGTATCGTTCATGATGCGGTCGGTTTGCGCGAGACTGCCCGCGATGCGATAGCCTGTCCCCGCCGCACGCATCTCGTCGAAACAGGGATGCTTCGTCAGATTGCCTGCAAAGAGCATCCGCGTCTGGATCCCTTTCGACTCGATGTGCCGCACGATTGCCGCGCGCTCGTATCCTTCCCTGCATGTCAGCAGGAACCCGAACCAGCTCGGTACGCTGTGCGCCGTCGCCTCCGGCAAAATAAACGCATCTTCTAAATCCGCAAGCGCTGCATGCAGACGGTCAAAATTATGCCGGCGCCGCTCTATAAAGCCAGGCAGTTTTTTCAGCTGCGCCGTGCCGATCGACGCCTGCATATCCGTCGCCTTCAGATTATATCCAAAATGCGAATAGACATATTTGTGATCGTAGCCGCGCGGAAGCTGTCCATCCTGCCGGTCAAACCGGCGTCCGCAGAGATTGTCCTGCCCCGACGCGCAGACGCAGTCGCGCCCCCAGTCGCGCAGCGAGCGCACAATGCGGTTCAGCAGCGCATCGTTCGTATAGACCGCGCCGCCCTCCCCCATCGTCATATGATGCGGCGGATAAAAACTCGACGTCCCGAGGTCTCCGATCGTCCCCGTATATCGTTCTACACCGTCCAGCGTGTAGCGCGACCCGAGTGCGTCGCAGTTGTCCTCAACAAGCCAGAGCCCGTGACGGTCACAAAACGCCTTCACTGCCGTGAGATCGAACGGATTGCCGAGCGTATGAGCGAGCATGACCGCCTTTGTCCGCGGGGAGCGCGCCCCCTCAAGCAAGGACACATCCACATTGTACGTCGGCAGCGATACATCCACAAAGACCGGCACAGCCCCGTACTGAATCATCGGCGCGACCGTCGTCGGAAATCCCGCCGCCACCGTGATGACCTCGTCCCCGCGCCGCACCGCGCGGTCGCCGAGGAGCGGCGAGGTGAGTGTCATAAAGGCAAGGAGGTTCGCGGAAGAACCCGAGTTCACGAGCGCGCAGTATTTCACCCCGAGGAACGCCGCAAGTCCCCGCTCGAACTCCTCCGTATAATGCCCTGCCGTCAGCCAGAACTCCAGCGCGCTCTCGACAAGAGCCTCCATCTCCTCATGGTCGTAGACCCGTGCCGCATAGGGCAGACGATCTCCCGCGTGGAACTCCTCCGACGGGCGGTGATACAGCGCACAGTACCGCCGCACCATCGCAAGGATTTCCCCGCGCATCTCCGCTTCGCTCATACACCGCTCTCCCTTTCTGCAAAACCTCAGCCCTGCGCTAAAAATGTCCGTATCTGACGCGCACTGAAATCGCGCATATCCGCGTCCGCCTGCCATGCCTTTGCCCATCGTACCGTCTGCGTGACCGCCGTGCGGATGTCCCAGCGCGGATACAGGTTCATCTCCGCCCGCAGCTTCGATGCGTCCAGCTTCAAAAAATGTGCCTCGTGTGGGCCGCCGTCCCCTGCGGTGCGCCAACGCAGCCCCTCGCCCCACGCCGCACAGAACAGATCGGCGAGTGCGCCCGTCGTCACACAGTCCGCATCATCGGGGCCCACATTCCACGCCCCGACAAAACGCGCGTCCTCTGCCTGCCGCGCCGTGATCGCGAGATAGGCGGCGAGCGGTTCGAGCACATGCTGATAGGGACGCGTAGACGCAGGATTCCGTATATCGATCACCGTACCGCGCAGCGCCGCGCGAATGCAGTCCGGGACGATGCGGTCGGGCGCAAAATCGCCGCCGCCGATCACATTGCCCGCGCGAGCCGTCGAAAGGCGTACCGCACCGTCCGCAAAATAGCTCTCGCGGTAGCTGTGCACCGCGATCTCCGCACAGCTCTTGCTCGCCGCATAGGGATCGCGCCCCATCAGACGGTCGCACTCGCGATAGCCCCACGCCCATTCCCGATTTTCATACACCTTATCCGTCGTCACCACGAGCACGGAGCGCGCCGTATCGCTCGTGCGGACACATTCGAGGAGATTGACCGTCCCCATCACATTGACGGTGAACGTATCCACAGGAGCCGCATAGCCCGTGCGCACGATCGGCTGCGCCGCCAGATGAAAGACGACCTCCGGGCTCGCCCGGTCAAACGCGGCGCGCAGCGCGGCGAGATCGCGCACATCGCCGTGCACAGAGCGAATCTCATCGAGAATACCGAGCCGGCGGAGCGTCTCCGCCCCCTCCGGCGTCGGCGCGTCGAGCGCATAGCCCGTCACCTCCGCCCCCGCGCGCAGGAGGAGCATCGTCAGCCACATGCCCTTAAAGCCCGTATGCCCTGTGAGGAATACGTGTTTGCCACGGTAAAATACTAGATCGTTCATATGCTCCCTCCCTCGTGCGGCAAATACGTCCGCCGCACGCCCTCTGCAAAGGACGTCGCCGCACGCCAGCCCGTATGGACAGCGATTTTCTCAACGGTGGGGCGCAGCGACAACGCCGCACGATCCGCCGTCCCGTACGCGATCACCGCATCCGGCGCGAGCAGAGCGCGCATTTCCTCCGTAAAGGATCGCAGGGGGCGCACATCACCGTGCGCGATATTGTAGACCTCGCCCGCCCTGCCGTGCGTAAGAAGCGCCGTCATCGCCGCCGCCGCATCCGCAGCATAGAGATAGTCCCACATCTGCGTCCCTGCCGTCATCCGCATCGTCTCTCCGCGCCGGAGCGCCGCCGCAAGCGATGCGAGCAGCGTCGTCGCCGGCTCACAGGTCCCGTAAACGCTGAACACACGCCCCCACATCCAGTCCATGCCGCACACCGCTGCGTGCACGCGCGTCAGATGGAGCACGGCGACCTTCGCCGCACCGTAGGGCGTCACGGGATGCGGCACGGCATCTTCGCGCATCACATCGTCCGCGTTCCCATACTCCGCCTGTGAACCGATGCCGAGGAACCGGCGGCAGCCGATGATCCCGAGCGCCGTGACAAGCTCCACCGCCGCAGAAAGGCTCTCCATCTGCACCGACATGTCCATGCGCCGCGGATCCCACGCCAGATGCACCGCACTGTCAAGCGGCTCCGTCACATGCTCCGGCAAATGGGCGATCTCCTCCATCGCGAGCGGAACGACGCGCAGATGCGGATGCGGAAGGAGGCGCGCATTGCTCTTTGACGCGGGGCGCACAATCGCCTCGACGAAGAACCCCTGCGCCAGTAAATATTGAACGAGGTTCCACCCGAGGAAGCCCGCCGCCCCCGTCACAAGTACGCGCCGCATCATGCCCGCCGTACCCCGCCGGGCGTAAATACGGCACGCACGACCTCCGGATGCTCGCGCTTCAAAATGCGCACAATCTCCTCCGAATAGCTCCCCGCCATCACGAGCACCGCTCCGATCCGCCCCGCTGCGAGCACAGAGGGCGCAACGATAGGGATGTGCGTCGCGGGCGTCTGCTTATTTTGCTTAAAATCCGCAGAATCCAGCACACAGTCGATGCGCCCCACCATCCCGAGCAGCGCGAGATCGGCGAGTGCCTGATGCCCCGCCCCCCAGACGGCGGTCACGCGCCCCTCCGCTTCCATTTCCGAAAGGAACGCATCGACGCTCCGGCGCATCGACGCCTGCTGCGTGAGGAAGCCCGAGACATCGATTTTCCGCCGTTTGCGCACCTCTGCCGAGAGCACATAGCCGTGCCAAACGGACGCACAGGAAAGCACCTCGAAGCCGCACATCTCAAGCGTCCGCCGCAGCGTGTCCTCCGTGAAGTACAGCAGATGATCCTGAATGAACTCCGCATAGAGCCGCTCCCGCAGAATCATATCGACATCGGGCACCTCCACGATGCCGACCGCGCCGTCCATCAGATTGCGCGCAATGCGGCGCAGGTACGCGCAGGGATCGGGGTTGTGTTCAAGGAAACTCAGAATGTAGAACGCATCGTACGGTGCCTCGGGGATTTCCTCCGATCCCTCCTCAAGAAACATCGGATAGACCGTATGCCCCTCTGCGCGCGCCTGCCGCACAAGATTCTCCGCGTACTCAATGCCGACGGCATCCGCCCCCGCTTCCGCCATCATCGAGAGGAATTCGCCGCCGCCGCAGCCGATCTCAACGATGCGTTTCCCCTGCAAACGATACCGCGCGATAAAGTCACGGAACTGTGCCACGCGGAACGCACGCATCTCCCTCGATACACGCGTCGCACGGATCACCTCGCGATAGTAAGGCACGGGTTCTCCGCCGAGCTGGAGCATCCCGCACGATGCGCATTGATAGAGATCCAGATCGACGCCGCATTCCGTCTCCGCCGCATCGAGCGCCGGAAAAAACTGCGCCGACTTCGGCATATTGTGATAGGAAAGCAGGGGATCCCCCGGAATCCCCTGCCCGCAGATACGGCACTGCATAGATATTCGCTCCTTAAATCACTGCATAGCAAACGGTTTCGTAGATGAGCGGGGTATGATGGCGCATATAGAGGCGGTAGGACGGCTCAATGTCATGGATCATGAGGGGAATCTCCCAAAGATCCGAGATCGCGTGATAGACGCAGATCGCAAGTTCCGGACGGCAGCGCCGAATGAGCTCCGCCGCACCCGTGAGAGCATCCCGCTCCGCGCCCTCGATGTCCATTTTGATAAAGGTAACGTCCTCGTCCTTTAGATGATCCGACATGCGGACGATCTCGCCGGGAATGCCCTCCGCCGTAATCGCGGATGCGGACACAACGTCACTGTAGAAAATTTTTTCATGCCGCGCGCCTACGCCGCAGTTGTAGGCGACGAGCTCTCCTGTCCCCCCCCCGTGGACACGCATGTTTTTCTCCAGAATCTCATAATTTTTGTGGCTGAGTTCATAGGCAATATACTTGCGGAACGGAAGCCCGCGCCGGAGGAAATCCGCCAGCGTGTCACCCGTATATGCGCCGCAGTCAACGAGTACAGATTCCTCATTGAAATGAATCAGGTCATCTTGGAAGTACTGATCCCCGCGGTAGATGTCATCGTAGTATCGATATTTACCAAAGCCGGGGACGAAATCAAAAAATCCGCGCAGACGCGTCAACAGCACGTCACGCGATGCCTCGTCTGCGAGCAGGTCAAAACATGCGCCGGCACGCTCCGCCACGGTCTCCGGGTCGGCGTCGCAGAGATCATCATACATCGCGCTCATGGAGATATGTTCCATGTCGATGACACGGCGAATCCCCATCTCTCCGAGCTGTGCCGCAACGGCTTTGCCATGCAGTCCGACCGCGATCAAGACCAACGGATCACGCACGGCACGCAGTTCCTCAGGGGAGATACATATGGCCTTCCCGATATGCGTTCCCCATTTGCCCGCATCACGATCGACAAAGGCGCATCGTCCGCCCGCGTGTGCTGCGATATGCGCGGCGGCGCGTCCCACTTCGCCCGCACCCCAAATATAGCACATTTCCGCGCGGAACGTCTCGATTAGCTCCGTATACCACGCCTGCCATGCGGCAACGGCGGATGTGAGGTTTTCGCGGATGAGCCGTACGGCACGGTCTTTTTGCTGGTTCATGATATACTCCTAAGTTTCACGATGCCCGGTGCAGGTCACCGCCGCTCCCATGCGTCTTTGGCGACAAAGATGGTGTTGTACGCGATCGTTGTGTATTCGAGGTAATCGTTTGTCCGCATAAAGTCTATGAGCGCCGCGCGGCTCGTATCGAGATGATCCATCTCGACCATGATCACGGCGGGGTGAAACCGCGCGTAGTCGAGGGCGCGCATGATTTTCTCGTCCTCGCCCTCGGCATCCACGAGCAGCATGTCTACTAGGGGGGGGCATGTGTCTACAATTTCATTGATGCCGATCACGTCGACGGGAATCTCATAGACTTCATTGTGCGTGATGCCGTCCCATGCGTGATGATGCGCCTCTGAGAGACTGCTGACGAGGGAGCTCTTGCTCGCGTAGAACGTCATGGGCTCCGCCGCGCTCTTTGCCGATACCGCGGCATGGAGAAAGCGATCGCCGGGGCGCGCCATCGCGACGAGACGCCCGACGGCGGGCAGGGGATCGACAAGCAGTCCGCGCGCCCCCGCACGATAGAGGTTGTAGGTGTTGTTGAACCGCACGGGATCATTCGTCCCGACCTCGATATAGGTCAGTCCGCGCAGCGGCAGCCCCAGCTCTCCGCAGACGAGCATGAGCAGCGCATCCTCGGCATTCTCGCCGTAAAATCTGCGTAGCGCCGGTTCCTCTTTCGCCATCTCGTAAAAAAGCACGCGGATTTTCTCTTCCGGTACGTCAAAGGTGCGGATGAGATCCTCCACGATGCTCACGGGATCGGCGGTGACGAGCACGATGTCAAATTTCCCAAGGCGATCGCGCAGTTCTTCTTTGCGGACCGCCCCTGCGGCAGGCAGGCGGCTCTCGTCTTGGTCGCAGTACCCGGTCACATGAAAATGCGCCGCGATCCAGTCTTGATGTTCCTCGTAGTCATGGGCAAGCCCATAGACCAATGTGTTCCCGTTCATATACATTCCCTCGTTTTTTCGATCGGGCGGCGCAGCTGCGAGACCGGCACGCCGTCGATATCGTCCCGCGTATAGTGCGCACTCTTGTAGACGGAACAGCCCCGACAACTGATGTTCTCGCGGTTGCGCCCCTCAAGCTGCATGACCTGAAAATCGTACATGCGCCGTCCGTTCCAAATCTCCTCGATGGTCTCCTCGCGCACATTGCCGAGATTCGTCCCGCCGAACCAATCGTTGCAGCAGGGCGCAACCGCGCCGTTGGAGCGCACGGCAAGCGTGGTAAAGGGCATAGGGCACGCGCTGCGCCCCGTGAGGTGTCGTTCGACCCTGCCCATGTCCGCGCCGTAGAGCCGGTCGATGAACTGCTCGCCGTCGATCTCCACCCAACTGTGCGGCTCGTCGAGGTAGATCTCGTCCGCCACGTCCGCATAGGCGTCGCGAAAGGTCTGATTCTCCGTCTCGTCGTAGGTGTTGAGCATCTTGCACGCGATGAAGGGGCGCTCGCTGCCCATTTCCCTCTTTACGCGCTGCAGCATTGCCAGATTGTCATGCACGCGCGCCATCGGTACGCCGGACGCCGTGATCTCGAGGTGCTTCGCGGGGATCGCGGAGTAGATGGAGACGCGCAGATAGTCGAGCCCCCCGCGCACGAGCCCGCGGCAGATATCCTCGGTGAGCAGTGACGCATTCGTCGTTGTCTCGATGCGGTCGGCGATGTCCGCCGCATGTGCGAGCGTCAGCATCTCTATAAAATGCGGGTTCGTGAACGGCTCGCCGTAGATGCAGAGCTTGAGCACCTTGAACCGCTCGCCCTGCCACGCCTGCGCCTGCCGGATAATGCGCCGAAAGAGCGCCATATCCATGACATGACGCTTTTCCTTAAATTTTTCCTCCGCCGCGCTTTGAAAGCACATGCGGCAGCGAAAATTGCATGTGCTTGACGGTTCGATGAGCAGCGTATAGGGTTTTGCGAGCGGAATGACGTCGCGCAGATTGTGCCGTGCGGTGTTCTTCAGCTCGGTGTAGCGCACTGCGCTCATTCGGCATCATCATCCTTGACAAAATCCTCTTCGGAGAACGCCTCCCGGTAATCGATCGGCAGTTTTTTTCCGTAGAATTTCGACATATGATCTTTAATGAAGCGGCGATCCACGCCCGAGAGGCAGATCGGGCTGCTCTCCCGAAAATGCCTTACAGAAAGACCGCGCCGCAGGATTTCTGCAAGCGAATCATCAATGATATTGCCCAGCGAAAAATGCATAAAGACGCAGGGCATCACGTCCCCGTACTTTGTCACCACGAGGATCTTCTTGACTGCGCCGCACGATCCCTGTTTCTCTTGATAAGTGGGGAAGGTATCTAGGTGAATAACAGGGTATCTCTCATGAAGTTTGCGAAGATATTTCAAGTCGGATCCGTTGACAAGGATCTCCTCCTGTCCTTCCCAGCGACCGATCGCCTTTGCAAGCAGAACGTCCACCTGTATGCCGCGTTCCTGACAGTATTCCGCCATGCGCTCTGTCTGCTCCGTTTGACAGTTCTGACGCGTGACCACGGTCTGCGCGACGGGCTGCAAATCTGCCGCCAAAGCATTATCGAGTGCTCGCAGCGCCGCGCTCGTCTGCCCCTTGTCATGGAAGGAGGGACCGTTCTCGTCAATACAGTCAAGACTGATCTTTAGTTTATCGATGCCGATGGACTTCACCCATTTCGCCTTCTCTAGCGTCAGCAGTGCGCCGTTCGTGCTCATGCTGATGTGGAACCGATCGGGTCCGATCGCCTTGACAACATCCTCAAGATCGGGAAATGTCAGCGGTTCGCCGCCCGATACGCTCATTTGTGCAAGTCCCAAAGCATCCGCCTCGTCGCAGAACCGTTTGATGATCTCGGGTGTGAGCCAACGTTTTTTGGGCGAAAAGCAAAGATTGCTGCAATGCGGGCAGGTCATATTACAACGATAGTCATAAATAAATTCGACAATCGGCGTGAATTGTCCGCGTGCGTGAAGCTCCTCGTATTTCTCGAATTTCGCAACGACCTTCGGCTTTATCTTTCGGAGCTTTTCGCGCTTGTCGTGCTCCGTTTTCTTCTGATATTCTGAGCGTTCTTCCATGATTTCCCTTTCCTAAATAATGGCATAGCACACGGTCTCCGTTTCATCCGTGTCATGATGCCGAAAATAAAATCGATACGCGGGATTCATCTCCCGGATCAGCGCGGGGATCTCCCACAGATGCTCTGCGCGGTGATAGGTACAGATGGCGAGCTTCGGCGCGTGCTCGCGGATGATGCGCTCCGCCCCGCGCAGCGCAAGGGGTTCCGCGCCCTCGATGTCCATTTTGACGAGTGTGACGGGCGCCTCCCCAAGCACCTCGTCCAAGGGGCGGAACTCCGCCCGCTCCGAACCGTCCTCGGCAAATACGGAGCTGGTGGCGTTTTCGTGATAGCGCATCCACCCCCGTATTGGAACATCCGTACGGATATGGTGAGATTTTCTCCGCGTCATAGCGCGGATCGGTCGTCCCTTTATGAGAGAGTTTTGCAAAATTGCGCCGCGACATTTCAAAAGCATAGATATGCCGGTACTTCCCATGTACGGCGCGCAGGAAAGCATCCATTGTATCACCGTCGTACGCACCGACATCGACGAAGCATTCTTCATCGGTCAGCGGCATAATGGACGGAACGAAGTATTGATCGGGGATGCAGTCGATGCCCACATGCGCCTCGTCGAAATCTTTCTCTATCGTTTGGCAGACGATCTCGCGCGAGGTATCGTCCGCACAGAGCTCGAGCAGGGCAAGCGCCTCGCGCTCCATCGTGCGCAGCATCTCGGGATGTCCCTCATAGCGCAGACACGCGTCAAAGGAGAAGAAGTTCACGGTCGCCGCAAAGGCATTCGTGCCAAGCGCGCGCAGTTCTCCCATGACAGGCGCGGCATTGCGCATCGTAACGAGCACGGCCATCTCCGGCAGGAGCGCCGTCAGCTCTGCGCGCGTCTCGATCCGATGCTCTGTGCCGATCCATGCGGCGCGCGCCTCGGGCGACGCGTCGTATACATAGTCCGCGTGAATCCCGAGCGACTTTAGATAGCCGCGCCAATTATATCCGTGACTGCCGAGCCCCCATAGACAGAGCTTCGGCTTTGCTTGGATGTTCTTCAAAAAACGAACGGATTCGGATGCCGTGTTCCCCATCTCCCGCGCGATGACGGCGCGGATTCGCTCTGCGTAGTCCATATCAGGCGTCCTCCGCAATCATATTCGCTGCGGTTTCCTCCGGCGGCAGATAGGGCCACATCTCTTCAAGCGGTTTTGAGATCATCGAGCCGTTCGGCAGTTTCTCCGCCTTTGTCCGCGGGGTTGCCGTCGCCGTCGGCGTGACGCTGACGAGACAGAGTACGGGGCCCTTTGCGGCGAGCGCCTCTCCTATGACCTCCGGCATCTCGGCGGGCGTATTCATGCTGAAAACCTTGCATCCGTAGGCCGCCGCGACCGCGCCGATGTCCGGGATGGCAAGTCCGCTCTCGGCGTTTGCCGCAACGTAGTTGCCGCCGAAGAAATTGCGCTGCGTCCCCATGATGCTGGCGTAGCCGCCGTTCATCCAGATGAATATCTTAATAGGAAGCCGCCGTGCCGCGATGGTCGCGAGTTCCTGTATGTTGAGTTGGAACGCACCGTCGCCGTCGATGAGGATGGTGCGGCGTCCGCGATTCGCAAGACATGCGCCGAGCGCGTACGGGACGCCGAATCCCATCGAGCCGAGTCCAGCGGCGTTCTTCACCTTTTGTCCGTATTTGACGCGCAGCGCCTGATAGGTGATCTCGCCCGCGGCGCCGGAGCTCTCGGGGACGAGGATGTCCTCTGCGGTCATCTGCCGCGAGAGCTCGTCGACAAAGACATGCGGGTCGATGTATGCGGTCTCGGTGCGCATCTCCGCGGTAATCGCGGGGTATTTCTCCCGCATCCGCACGCAGTAATCCTGCCATGCGTCACGTTCCCCCGCGCGCCGGGGATATTCCTCGGCGGCGAGCGCGGGGAGTACCGCCCGCAGATCGGCGGCGAGACGCACGGCGATCTCCATGTCGAGCTTATCGATCTCGGCGGGATCAATGTCTACGATCATCTTTTGCGCGTGTTTTCCGAAATTCCGATGATTCCACGCGGTGAGACTGCTGTCAAGGCGGCTGCCGAGCACGAGGAGGGCGTCGGCATTCTGCAAGATGAAATTCGCGGCGCGATGCCCCATGCCGCCGGGACAGCCGAAGTACAGGGGATCGTCGGCATCGAGCAGGTCGATGGTCTTCCATGTGAGGAGCGTCGGGATGCCCGTCTTTTCCCGCAGCGCGTAGAGGGCTTCCTCCGCGCCCGCCGCCCGCACGCCGTTCCCGGCGAGGATGACGGGGCGTTTTGCCTCCGAGAGCATCCGGGCGATGCGCCGCACGGCGTCCGTATCGAGGGGTACATCCGTCTCCCCGGGCGTATAGCCGCCGAGCTCCGCCGGCTCGATCTCCGCCGCCTGTACGTCGAGCGGGATGTCGATCCACACGGGGCCGCGGCGTCCGTGCATGGCGAGGTGATACGCCTTTTCGAGGACAAAGCGGATCTCGCTCGGCTCTCTGACGGTCACGGCGTATTTCGTGAGCGGTGTGACGACGGGCACGATGTCGACTTCCTGTGACCCCATCTGCCGCACGCCGCTCGTGCCGATGCGGTCGCTGCGCTTTACCTGTCCGGAGAGAAAGAGGACGGGCGTCGAGTCGATCCATGCGGCGGCAAGCCCCGTGACGGTGTTCGTGCCGCCGGGCCCCGTCGTGACGAGGACGGCGCCGAGCCCGCCCGTATGCTGCGCATAGCTCTCCGCCGCAATAGAAGAAGCCTGCTCATGCAGGCAGGCAATATATTCTAATTGTTCACTGCGTCCGAGCGCATCCACGAGATGCATACAGCCGCCGCCGGGCAGCATGAATACATGGCGGACTCCCCTCTGCGCCAAAAACGCCATGACGTAATCTGATAATCTCATCCCTACCGGTTCTCCACAATCGTTTCTACAAGCTCAAGCAATGCGCCCGTGCCGCCCCTACATTCCGTTACGATGTCCGCCGCCTTGCGCGCGGCGAGAACGCCGTCGCGCACGGTCGCGCCGATCCCCGCCATCTCGATCGCGGGCACGTCGCGTGCCGAGTCTCCGATGTAGCAAATTTCATCCGCCGTAAGACCGAGCTCTTTGAGCAGCGATGCAACGGCTTTCCCCTTATCCTTTGCGCCAAAGACGGCAATCTCCACGCCGAACCGCTGCGCCATAAAGTGCGCGATCGGTGTGTCCTCCCCGGTGATGAAGGCAAAGTCTAGTCCTGCGGCACGCCCGATGCCGATGGCGTCGAGGTCGCGGAACGAGATCGCCTTGCTCTCCCTGCCGGCTTCGTCGATGCGGACGGTGCCGTCCGTGAGTACGCCGTCGATGTCCGCAAAGATGTATTTGATATTTTTCACCGTCATCCTCTGAGCTTCTTGCGCACTGCCATCTCCGCGGGGCTCAGCGTCTTTTTGCCCGTGCCGAGCGCGGATTCCATGAGGCGAATGTCGCGCACGAGGGCTTTCAGCGGCGCCGGCTCGATGGATGCCTTTTGATCCGATCCGTACATGGTCGTATCGAGGGTGATGTGCCGCTCGATCGACGTTGCGCCGAGTGCGACCGCGCCGAGCGTCGCGACATATCCGGTCTCGTGACTGCTAAATCCTGTCGGCACGCTGTAGCGCGCACGGATCTCCGGGATCAGGAGGAGATTCGCGTCTTCGACCGCCATCGGATAGGTGCTGTTGCAGTGCAGGAGTTCAAAGGGGCAGCCGTGCCGACGGAACACCGCCACGGCAGCGTCCACTTCCTCCCATGTGCTCATGCCGGTCGAGATGAACGTATAGCGCCCTTCGCTCGCCATCTCCTCGAGCAGCTCCATATGCCCGAGCATCGCGGAGGCGACTTTGTTATATTTCAGTTCGAATTGCCGCAGGAAGATCTGCGAATCCACATCCCAGACGGAGGCGAACCATTCGATGTTTTTCTCCTTGCAGTAACGGTCGATCTCACGGTAATCTTCGAGACCGAATTCGAGTCCTTCCTTCTGCTCGCGCTGTGTCGTTCCCCAAGGGCTCTCGCGCGGTTCCGCGAGAAACGCTGCGGTGTAGACTTTGTCCACGGTGCGCTTTTGGAATTTTACCGCGTCGCACCCCGCCTCTGCGGCAATGTCGATGAGTTCCTTGCAGATCTTCATGTCGCCGTTGTGATTGATGCCGATCTCGGCGATGAAAAAGACCTTCTTGTTGCTGTTTTCCATGCGTTTGCAGCCTCCCCGGTTCTTACTCTGTGCGCACTGCGGCACGCACTCCCTTATCATATTATATCGGATACTTCTTCACATACTTAAGCGGCACCTACCATGTGCGCCACGGAGCTCTCTGCTCCTGCCAGAGTTTTTCGAGCAGAACTTTTTCACGCAAGGTATCCATGCACTGCCAAAAGCCCTCGTGCCGGTAGCTCATGAGCTGCCCCTCCCCGGCAAGTCGCTCGAGCGGCGCGCCCTCAAAGACCACATCGTCTCCGGTCCCGATGTAGGAGAACACCTCCGGCTCGAGTACCATATAGCCCGCATTGATGGGCGCGGCGTCCTCCTGCGCCTTTTCACGGAAGGAGCTTACCGTGTTGTCTCTGCCGATCGAGAGCACGCCCTTTTGTTCTTTTTGCATCACGGTCGTTAGGGTTGCCAATTTTCCGTGCGCGCGGTGGAACGCCACGAGCTTTTGAATGTTGACGTCGCAGACACCGTCGCCATAGGTCATCATGAAGGTCTCGTTGCCGATGTATTTTTGCACGCGGCGAATGCGCGAGCCCGTCATCGTATTCAGCCCGGTGTTGACGACCGTGACCTTCCACGGCTCCGCCCGGCGGTCGTGCACGACGGTGCGGTAGCTGTCCCGTGTGAAGTCGAAGGTGATGTCCGATGTGTAGAGGAAATAGTCGGCGAACCACTCCTTGATCATATGCTGCTTGTAGCCCGCGCAGATGATGAACTCATAGAATCCGTAATGACTGTATTCCTTCATGATGTGCCAAAGGATCGGCATCCCGCCGATCTCCGCCATGGGCTTGGGACGCAGCTCCGACTCCTCCGTGATGCGCGTGCCCCAGCCGCCCGCTAGAAGTACAACTTTCATATGACCTCCCTCTTTGACGCAGATCCCTTTCCTTATTTATTTTCGCGCCGGATGCGTTTTTTCCTGTTTCACTTTTCTAAAAATTATGGTATGCTGTCGATATTTGGAACATGCGCAGCGTCTGCACCGAGAAAGAAGGTCGTCCGCATGGAATATATTCCACAGGGGCAGGAGCCGCCGAAACGCAGCCGCCGCCCGAGCCGATCGCTCATCATCACGATTCTCTTCATGCTCGCCGTGATGATCGCCATCCCCGTCTATCAGCATTTCGTGGAGCACAAGCATGACGTGCAGTCCTCCGATCATCACCACACCCATTCGCACGGCGAGAGCGAAGCAGCCCCCGCCGATTTCGGCACTACAGGCGAACACACACACGACCACAGCCACGCGCATTGACCACAACACAAGCTTTGCCCCCGATGAGAAAAAAGAGCTTGATTTTTTCCCGGTGCCGCGTTATAATGTCCCTTGTCAGTCATGGGGACGTAGCTCAGCTGGGAGAGCACCAGGTTCGCAATCTGGGGGTCGAGAGTTCAATCCTCTTCGTCTCCACCATCGACGACAGTATACGGAGAAACCGCACGGTTTCTCCGTTTTTTGTATGTATGGCAATTGACCGCGACAAGGAAAAACAAATAAAAACCGGGCTTGCACCATCGGATTTCTCCGGCGATGCAAGCCCAATTTTATTGCTCAATTTTCATGAATGATCCGCAGAGCAAGCTCCGCGTTGCGCGCGGCGAGAGTGCGCATCTGCGCGAGGAGTTCGCCGCTTGTCTCGGCAAAGCTGCGGCGCTCGTTCCACTTGCGCCGCACTTCTTTGAGGACACTTGCCGTTGTGATGTCCTGGAGGTCGTTGACAGGTTTTTCGCCGATGGAGCGCAGGAAGCGGTCGACCTTTGGGTCGTATGAGATACCGATCATGGGGACGCCCATGACGCCGGCGAAGATGAGTGCATGCAGGCGCACGCCGATCATGAGATCCATGTTCGCGACGAGGGAGAGGAGTTCGCTCGTCGTGTATTCGTCCGTGAGGACGGTGCATTCCTCGTGCGTACGGGCGGCAACGGTCTCGGCGGTGTGGACGTCCTCGGGGTACTGCATGGGGAGGAAAATGACGCGCGCGCCGAGCTCCCGGACGATGGCGTCACTGATCTCGGCGAGGACTTCTTTATAATGCTGCCACCCCTGCCAGTCGCGCACGGAGATGCCGACAACGGGCTTTGCGCCGTCCGCGCCGTAATGCGCGAGGATGGCGCGCCCCGCCTCCTTTCCGACGGGATGGATGCCGAGCACAGGGTCGGCGGTGCACTCCATAGGCGGACGCATGATGCCGAGCCGCCGCAGCTCCGCCATGGAGCCCTCATCGCGCACGGTGATGAGCGACACACGGTTGCCAAGCCAGCGCATCGCGCGGCAGGCAAACACTCCCGTGACGGGGCCGATCCCCTGCGCGTAGAGCATAACGCGTTTGCCGAGGAGCAGCGCGAGGAAGATCACCGCCATGTAGTAGTACAGACTGCGCCCGCTCGTGACGTTCTGGAGGAGGCTCCCGCCGCCGCTGACGACGAGATCGGCGCGGCGCATGGCGGAGAAAATCGCCCCCGCATCAAACGAGCCGATCGCCTCGACGCCGTGCCGGCGGCGCGTGTCGGCGGGATCGGCGGAGATCACCGTGATATGAAGTTCCGGGTCCAGGTCTCCGAGCACCTCGAGCATCGCCGCGAGCATCGCCTCGTCGCCCGCATTCTTTGCGCCGTAGTACCCCGATACGACGATCCGCTTCATCGGGTCAGATCCCCTCCGTTCCTTCGATCCCATAGTATTGGTTGTGTTCCCTCTGCATCATGCCGCCTTGACCCGCTCGAGCAATCGATTCCATGCCGCAACGAGCGCGACAAGCACGGCTCCAATCGCCCCTCCGAGCAGGACACCGCCGACGCCGCGCACGAGCGACATCTCGATCGGCGTGCGCATATGCGCAAATGTCTCGACCATCGATCCCTGCGCAATGGTGGCGGCGAGGACAAGTCCGAACACGATCATGGTTTTCCACCGCCGCGCCGCCGCGTAGATGCCGAGCAGGAACGCGGGATGCCCGATCAGAAATTCCTTCGTCCGCGGACGCGCATAAAAGAGCTGCTCAAGGAAGGCGCGCAGTTTCAGCTCGACGCCCGGCACGGGCATCCCCGAGGTGTGTCCGCTGCGCAGAACGAGCACAACGAGCGCACCAAGGAGCACGAGCGCGCCGAGCAGCGAACCGACGCGCACAGGGGTGTCCAAAATCTCGCGCACCTGACCCATGACGCCTGCAGAGGCATCAAATCGTCCGTCAAAAATGTCAAACCGCTGCATGAAGGCGACGGCGACGAGGATCATCGGCAGGACAAAGGTCAGCTTGATCCCGCGGAAAATATCGAACTCAAGGAAGTAGCGCGTATCGGCGAGCGCGCCCGAGAGATAGGACGCGCCGATCATCGAGAGCGCGCTTGTGATGGAGAGCAGTATCAGCCCCGCGACGATGATGCGCCATACGGGGGCGTCCTTTTGGAACCGCCTGCCGCGCAGGAGGTCGAGGAGGCCAACCATCGCGAGCGCGGGGAAGAGGTTGGCGCTCGCGAGCGCCGCGAGAATCCGAATTTTGCTCCCCGCGCCGAGCAGGATCGGCATCATCCCGATGAGCGCAGCGATGGCAAAGAAGAGCAGGACGGCGCGCCGCCTGCGGTTCAGTGCGGGCACAACGAGCGAGAGGTAGAGCACGCCCGCCGCCGCAACACCCATGATGACAAGAGCACGCAGGATGCGCGGCGGTTCGTAGGCGGCAAATGTCCCTGCTTTTCCGATTTTGAATCCGTGCGCACGCAGCGCCGCGCTCGTATCGGAAAAATACTTCATATTCGTTTCGAGCAGCGACATATTCGGCGCAGGATCTTCGTAGATGCGCAGGAGGTTGATGCGGATGTTGCGCTCCTCGTCCGTCGTCACCCATCGCTCAACGGCGGCGTCGATCTTGAGCTTTGTCAGCTCATCCTTTGGGATGGAGTAGAGACGTGCGACATGATCGTAGCCGACGCCCTTTGCGATCTCCTCCATGCCCTGTTGGTTGTAAAACTGCAGCTGCGTCACGCCCTCGATGAGCCCGAGCGTTAAATTGCGCGCGCGCATCTCGTCGATGGTCGTTTGGAGCGCTTTCGGCGCGCCGAGCGTCTCCGTCCCCGAAAATACAATGTCCGAGACACGGATACCGTCGAGCCGCGCAAAGACCGCCCGCACGTCATCGGACGTTGCCGTATGATAGTTCGACGGACGCGCGATGACGTCGAACCCTGCCGCATTCACAGCGCGCAGCTCATCGCTCGGCAAGCCGATGTTGCGCTTTTCGAATGCCTCGTAATAGTCCTTGACTGCAACGACCTCGTCGTTCCCGACTGTGTGGACGGTCACGCGCTGTGCGCCGAACCTGCGGAAGAGATCGTCCTTGAGCTCTGCGAATGCCGCCGCATCATGCCCGACGATGTAGATCTCCGTCCCGACGATTTTCCCGTCCTCGACCATTGCGCGCCACAGCGGATTGGTCAGCATCCCCGCATGGTAGCGCGCGAGGATGTCTGCGCCCGTGAGTGCAACCGCCTTGCCGTTCACGTTGAACTTCTTAAACGTCGTCTCGTAGACGGCGAGCGATGTGATACCCGCGTCCTTCGCACGCGCGAACACCTCGTCCGCGGGCAGTCCCTCGCGCGCGGCGAGCTCCAAGAGTCCCTCATAGTCGATGGCGAGCTCCACCGTGCGGCTCTCCTCCTCGACGGCGTGGCGCTGCATACCGATGACAAGCGAGGCAATAAGTCCGATGAATATGGCTGCGAGCAGCACGGGATGATAGTGAAATTTCTTCATGAACCTTCCTTCTCCGCTGCGAAAATCACGGTGCGTCTTTACCCGCCGTCACGATAACGACATCATCGCGCGCCTCTACGCTCCGAAAGGTAAGCCCGAGGGGGAGCGCATCGGCACGCGCGACAACGACGTCGGGAAACAGGGAGTCGAGGCTGAGCGTATTCATGCCGCGCCCGCGCGCCGAAATGCGGCGAATCTTGTAGTAAAGATCGCCCGATACGACCTCGAACGCGCCCTCAAGCGTCACGTCAAAGGTCTGCCCGAGCGCCTTGGTCTTTGCGGTCGCGGTAACGCCCGCAGGCGTTACGGTCACGGCGACATCCTCGAATTTCCCCGAGGATTTTGTAATCAGCTCGCGGATCGCCTCCGCGTCGATCACGCCGCGCAGCTCCGCCGTCTCGGCAGAGGTGAGGACAGCCTTGTGTTCGGTCAGGAGCGTCATGGGGGCGATGTGCAGCCCTGTTCCCGTAAGGGTGAGCTCGCGGACAAAGATTTTGCCGATGCGCCCTTGCCGCATGACGCCGTCCACCGCACCGATCTCACCGAAAATGAGACGCGGGCTGTCCGTGATGGAAATCTGCACGTCCTCTGCCGCTGTCTGCTCACGCAGGGCATCAACGATGAGGTTCGTGGCGAATGCAGGGAGGGCGAGCATCGCCCCTGCGGCGATGATAACGACGATGAGCAGTGTGACGGCGGCTTTCCACATGGGATGCGTCCCTCCTTTATACGTTATATCGCTGCCAAATCGGCGCAATCAGCATTTTTCCGGGCACCGTGCTCAGCATGTAGGCGAGTAGGCTAAATGAGCTGCGAGAGGTGATAAAATACTTGCAGAGCGACATCAGCTGCATATCGATATAGGCGTTTTTACCGCGGTTCCCCTCAACGACAGTCAGCCGACCCGCGACATTCTCCAGACCGAGCGCCCGCCAATGCGATCGGCAATAGTCTAGGTCATTGGAAAAGAGGTAGTAGTGTACCGCGTTGCCGGATACGCGCTCCACCGTTGCAATCCCGTCTACGAAATCCTCAGGCGGAGAGTCCAGTCCGCATTCCAAAAAGTCTCCGCGCCGCACATGAACGGCAGCAGACGATTCCGCCTGTATACGACGCGCATAATACGCGTTCGCCGTACCGTCAGAAAGCAAGGGGAGCCGCAGCTCCCCGCGCACGGCATCGCCGATTTCCGCCCACTGATCCGTCGCTCCGAGGTTGTAGACATGATAATATGCATTCCCGCCGGAGACAAGAGGCACGCCCTGTGCGGCGATGGAGACAGTGTTTCCGTCATAACTGAAGTTCTCCGCATCATAGGCAAAAACCGCCAGCCCGCCCGCATCATACAACTGCTGCGGAATGCTGATCCCCTCATCGCGTCGGCGTATCATATCCGTCCACACGCCTGCATCAAACCGCTCACTCAGTCGAGGCAGGCGAATGCCGAAGATACGCTCAAGTTCATAACCGTTATGTTCCACATGACTTCCAAAGAACGCACTGTCATCAATCATACACGGAGCGACCGTTTTCGTCTCCAACCAACGGAGAAAGATGAACTGGGAGAGCTGATTGCCGAGACCTCCGTTCATAAGAACGATATTCATGACCAGCTCCCTTCGTTTGCCGCCTTATGAAAATGACGCGATCCTCTCATTCGGCTTCTATCGGTACGCGCGCATAGATCGCGGGAGGGCACGGCACGTGTGGTGTGCCCCTACAAGACGCGCCTAATTGGCACGACTTCCCACGATGTTAGAAATCATGCCATAGCTAGGCGCGAAAATCCCGCGTCACACCTAGAAGTCGTGGTTCGCCTTTGCATTAAGATACGCCCTAATAAACGGATCAATCTCCCCGTCCATAACCGCCTGTACGTTGCCGGTCTCGGCGTTCGTGCGGACGTCCTTGACCATGGTATACGGCTGGAATACGTAGGAGCGAATCTGACTGCCCCACTCGATTTTTTGCTGGACGCCTTCGAGTTTGGCGAGTTCCTCTTCCTTTTTCTCCTGCTCCAGCTCAAAGAGCTTTGCGCGGAGCATCTTGAGGCACTGCTCCTTGTTTTGGAGCTGGGAACGCTCATTTTGGCACTGTACGACGATGCCCGTCGGCTCGTGCGTCATGCGGACGGCGGACGAGGTCTTATTGATGTGCTGTCCGCCCGCACCGCTCGCGCGGTAGTAGTCGACGCGCACGTCGTCCATGTCGATGTCAACCTCAACGGCATCGTCGATCTCGGGCATGACGTCGCACGCAGAAAACGAGGTGTGCCGCCGCGCCTGCGAGTCAAACGGGGAGATGCGGACGAGACGATGGACACCTTTTTCGGATTTCAAAAAGCCGTAGGCATTGTGCCCCTTGATGAAAAGGCTCGCGGACTTGACGCCCGCCTCGTCGCCCGGCTGGAGGTCGGCGGTCTCGACGGTAAATCCGTGCCGCTCCGCCCAGCGCCCGTACATGCGCAGGAGCATCTGCGTCCAGTCCTGCGCCTCGGTGCCGCCCGCGCCCGCGTGGAGCGTGAGGATGGCGTTGTTCGCGTCATATTCGCCCGAGAGGAGCACCTCAAGTTGGAGTGTCTCCAGTCCCTCAGCGATGAGGTCAAGCTCTGCCCGGATGTCCCTCTCCATGGAGGGATCGTTTTCCTCAATGCCCATCTCGTAGAGGGTTTCGGCGTCTTCATATTTCGCGGCGAGCGCTTTGTAGGTGTCGACGCCGCCCTTGAGTCCCGCGAGTTCTTGATTGACTTTTTGCGCCGCCGCCGCGTCGTCCCAAAAGGTTGGCTCGCTCATTTTGTATTCGAGCTCGGCGATTTTTTCCTCTTTCGCAGGGATTTCAAGGGAAATGCGCATCTGATCCAGCTTTTCGCCCAAATCATTGAGTGTTGGTTTCAGATCTTCCAGCATGTTGTTTCTTTCCTAAAGTAAAATCAAAAATATTCTTTTCCCTCACAGGGAGGATCTATAGTGAACTGTAAGCTTGGATGCAGAACAAGGAACAAGAAAAATACAAGCGACGTCGTAGTTAAGAGCTACGTCAAGCGCAGTATTTTCCGCAGTGACACAGTTATGCGCCAAGATCGCACGTCATACCGTACCGTAAGTGACGCGGAAGTTTCGATGCATAGCTAGGAACAAGGAGGTCGCAAGGGAAGGCGTAGTTAAGACCTACGTCGACCGCCGCGACCGACACAGTGACGACGCTAGGCGCGAAAATCCCGCGTCACGCCTTGCCGTGGCAGTTTTTATATTTCTTCCCACTCCCGCACGGACACGGATCATTCCGCCCGATCTTCTTACCGTCCTCGTCCTTTTCGGCGCGCGCTTCTGCGGGTGCGCTCTCGCCGCCGTGCGAGGTGCGCGCAGTACGGAGGTGATCCTCGAGTTTTGACCGCTCGCGCGCGAGCAGTTCGTGCGCGCGCTGTGCGGCGGCGGGATCGGCGACGGGTGCGGGTGCGGGCGTACCGTCCGGCGCAACATTACTCTGCATGGGCGGCGTGGTCTGCGGGGTGACGATGCTCACATGGTACATGAGGTTCGCGATCTGATCCATGATCGAGGCTTCCATCGCTTCGAACATCTCGAGCGCTTCGATCTTGTACTCGACGAGCGGGTTGCGCTGTCCATACGCGCGCAGGTTGATGCCCTCACGCAGCATATCCATGTGGTCGAGATGATCCATCCACTTTTGATCGACGACGCGGAGCATGACGACCTTCTCAAGCTCGCGCATATTCTCCTCGCCGAACATGAGCTCACGATTCTTGTAGCCCTCCTCGGCGACCTGCTCGAGGAGTTCTTGGATCTCGTCGCGCGCGAGCGCTTCGAGTTCTTCCTTTTTCAACTTGCCCTGCGGCGCATAGACCTTCTCCGCATCCTCGATGAGTGCGTCGAGCTGCCACTCCTCGGGATAGAGCTTCTCGTTCGCGTACTGCGTCATCTCGTCCTTGATGATGTGTTTGACCATCGCGAGGATGTTCTCGCGCAGGTTCTCCCCGCACAGGATCTTGCGCCGCTCGCCGTAGATGACCTCGCGCTGCTGATTCATAACGTCGTCGTATTCGAGGACGTGCTTGCGGATGTCAAAATTGCGCGCTTCGACTTTTTTCTGCGCGTGCTCCACCGAGCGCGTGATGATGGCGTGCTCGATCGGCTCGTCCTCCTCCATGCCGAGCTTGTCCATGATGCTTGCGATGCGGTCGGAGGCAAAGAGACGCATGAGGTCGTCTTCGAGCGAGAGGAAAAATTTCGACGCGCCGGGGTCGCCCTGACGCCCGGAACGCCCGCGGAGCTGGTTGTCGATGCGCCGCGACTCGTGCCGCTCCGTGCCGACGATGAAGAGTCCGCCGAGTTCCTCGACGCCCTCGCCGAGCTTGATGTCCGTGCCGCGTCCCGCCATGTTCGTCGCGATCGTGACGGCGCCTTTTTGCCCCGCGTTTGCGACGATCTCGGCTTCTTTTTCATGGAATTTCGCGTTGAGGACGACGTGCGGGATGCCGTTTTTCCTGAGGACGTTCGACATCTCCTCGGACTGTGTGATGGACGTCGTGCCGATGAGGACGGGCTGCCCCGACGCGTGGATCTCCTTCACCGACTGCCCGACCGCGCGGTACTTCGCCGCCTTCGTCTTATAGATGACGTCGGGATGGTCGATGCGCTGCACGGGCTTATTCGTCGGGATGACGATGACGGGGAGCTTGTAAATCTTGAGGAACTCGTTCTCCTCGGTCTTTGCCGTGCCCGTCATGCCCGCGAGTTTTTCATACATGCGAAAATAGTTCTGGAACGTGATGCTCGCGAGTGTCTGCGACTCGCGCTGAATCTTCACGCCCTCCTTCGCCTCGATCGCCTGATGCAGACCGTCCGAGTAGCGGCGTCCCTCCATGAGACGCCCCGTGAATTCGTCCACGATGACGATCTCGTCGTTCCGCACGACATAATCGCGGTCGCGGTGCATGAGCGCCTTGGCGCGCAGCGCGGCGGTGAAGCAGTGCGAGAGCTCGATGTTCTCGGGCGCATAGAGGTTTTGGATGCCGACGAGCTTTTCGATCTTTGGCACTGCGCTGTCGGCGGGCGCGACGGTCTTTTGCTTCTCGTCGACGGTGTAGTCCTCGCCCTCCTTGAGGTGGCGCACGGCGTTTGCCATGACGGCGTAGTTGTCCGTCGACTTCGTTCCGGGGCCGGAGATGATGAGCGGCGTGCGTGCCTCGTCGATGAGGATGGAGTCCACCTCGTCGACGATCGCGTAATGCAGATCGCGCTGTACCATCTGACTCTCCGAGAGCACCATGTTGTCGCGCAGATAGTCAAAGCCGAACTCGTTGTTCGTGCCGAACGTGACGTCGGAGGCGTACGCCGCCTTGCGCTCCGGGAAATCCATGTTGTGCGCGATGAGTCCGACCGAGAGCCCGAGGTAGCGGTAGAGTTTGCCCATCCACTCGCTGTCGCGCCGCGCGAGGTAGTCGTTGACCGTGACCATGTGGACGCCGCGCCCCGAAAGCGCGTTGAGGTAGACCGCCGTCGTCGCGACGAGCGTCTTGCCCTCGCCCGTGCGCATCTCCGCGATGCGCCCCTCGTGCAGGCATATGCCGCCGATGAGCTGCACGTCGAAATGCCGCATTCCGAGCACGCGCCGCGACGTCTCGCGCACGACCGCAAATGCCTCGGGGAGAATCTCCTCGAGCGGGGCGCCGTTATCGATTTGCTCACGAAACCGGCGCGTGTAGCCGGTCAGCTTATCGTCCGTGAGGTTCGTCATCGCCGGTTCGAGACCGTTGATTTGATCGACGATTTCGCGATACCGCGCAATTTCCTTATCATTGTTGTCGCCAAGAAAACGCTTCAAAATGGAAGATATTCCAAACAAGTGGTTTCACACTCCTAATGATTATATCCGATCGAAAGACAATATCCGCCTTATTATAGCACAAAGCCCCCGCCTTTGCACAAAAAGTTCAATATCTAAAGTTGAAGTGAGCTCCTGAAAAGCGTATTCAAGTTTAATCGAAATCATTTATGAATTGAATTAATTCAAGTTATGTGTTATTATCATGAAATAAAGGAGGTGTATATATTAACATCTATGTATTCTCTCAGGAAGTACATTATAGAAGGTTTCTAAATTTTTTCGATGGAAACACAGTTAGAACTGAAGAAATGGAGTTGAATCAATGGATGCAGCAATGCTCACATTAGGCGTTCTCGCCGTCGCGGCACTTCTTTTCGCCACCGAAATTATCCCGCTCGCCGTCACCGCCATGGGCGCGGCGATCGCACTCGGACTTTTGGGCGTCCTCACGCCCGCGCAGGTTTTTTCCGGCCTGTCAAATTCCACCGTCGTCCTGTTCGCCGGCATGTTCATCATCGGCGCGGCAATGTTCCAGACCGGACTCGCGCAAAAAATCGGCATCGCCGTCGTCAAGAAGTCGGGCAGTGACGAGCGGCCGCTCATGGCGGCGCTGATGCTCATCACCATCGTGCTGTCCTCGGTGTCATCCAACACCGCGACCGTCGCATGCCTCATGCCCGTCGTCATCCAGATCTGCGCCGCGGCAAAACTGCCCGTCTCCCCGCAG
Organism: Selenomonas sp. oral taxon 137 str. F0430; assembly: GCF_000183625.1. Classification (NCBI taxonomy): domain Bacteria; kingdom Bacillati; phylum Bacillota; class Negativicutes; order Selenomonadales; family Selenomonadaceae; genus Selenomonas; species Selenomonas sp. oral taxon 137. Next base: position 90,541 of record NZ_AENV01000005.1, on the reverse strand, counting down.
CTCATGGCGCTCGCCGTCGCGGCGAATGTCGGCGGCACGATCACGATGATCGGCACCCCGCCGAACATCCTCATGAGCGCCACGCTTCAGGCGACAGGGCTTGAGCCGTTCGGCTTCTTCGAGTTCGCATGGATCGGCGTGCCGCTCTCCATCGCGGGCATGATCTACATGCTGACCATTGGGCGCAAGCTCTGCCCGCGCCACATGGTCGACTCCGACACCTCCGACGGCAGCGGCGCAAAGGAAGAGGCAAAGGACACACGCAAGATGATGATCTGCGCCGCGATCCTCCTCGGCGTCGTCACCGCCATGGTACTCGAAAAGGAAATCCACATCCCGATGCAGATGTCCGCCATCATCGGCGGTCTCCTCTGCGTCCTCACCGGCTGCCTCAATGAAAAGCAGGCATACGAGGGCATCGACTGGACGACCATCTTCCTCTTCGCCGGGATGCTTCCTCTGGCGAGCGCGATGGAAAAGAGCGGCGCGGGCGCACTCATCGCGAACTTCGTCGTCGAGCTGATGGGCGACGCCCCCTCCCCGTACCTCATCGTCGTCGCCATGTTCATCCTCTCGTGCGGTCTCACGCAGTTCATGTCGAACACCGCGGCGGCGGCGCTGCTGGCGCCGATCGCCATCTCCATCGCGCAGTCCATCGGCGTCTCGCCGTACCCGGTCGTCATGGCGATCGGCATCGCGGCATCCTGCGCATTCACGACCCCGGTCGCGACCCCGCCGAACACGCTCGTGCTCGGCCCCGGCAAATTCCGCTTCATGGACTATGTGAAGATCGGACTGCCGCTCGTCTTTGTATCGCTCATCGTCTGCGTCGCGATCATCCCGCTCGTGTGGCCGTTCAAATAAAAACATCCCATTATTATAATTGGAGCACACATATCGACCCCGCCGAGGTGTAATGCTTCGGCGGGGTTTTCTGCCGGGCATATATGAGGCAGGCACCTATAAAACAGGCACAAAAAAGCTCCCGGGGGAAAATCCTCGGGAGCATTGATTTTACTGGCAGAGAGGGTGGGATTCGAACCCACGGTGGCTCATCACCACACTTGATTTCGAGTCAAGCACCTTCGACCACTCGGACACCTCTCCATCGCGATTGCGACATGTGGCATTATAGCACACGCGCGGGCGCATTGGCAAGGAATTTTTCCGCAAAACACGCCCGAACTCGCCTCCCCCACGATTTCACAGAATACTAATCCCGGCTTCATCCTCCTTTATCCTTTCTTTGCGATATTGCTAGAGAAAGCATAAGCACAAATATTGCCAAGGAGGTTTCTCTATGCATCTATTAAAATCCGGCATCTGCGCACTCCTCGTGTGTGCGCTCGCGCTCATCTCGCTCCCCGCAGCGGAGGCGGCGACTGACTGGAACGGCGGGAGCATCCGCGCCGAGGGGACGGGTATTGCCCCCGCGCGCACCGTCAGTGCCGCACAGGCACGTGCGCTCGCCCGACGTGCCGCCATTGCCGACGCCTACCGGGCGCTCGCCGAGCAGATTCAGGGCGTGGACGTCGATGCCACGACCACCGTTGAGAACATGATGGTCGCAAACGACACCGTCCGCACCCACGTCAGCGCCCTCGTACGCGGCGCACGTATCGTAAGTGAAAAAGCGCTGAAGGACGGTGCCTACACCGTCACCCTCGAGGTTCCCGTCTTTGGCGTCGGTTCACTCGCAAGCTCCGTCTTTACACGGAACGAAACGCGTGCACAATGGGTGTCTCCCGACAGCGTCTATGAGCCCTACGACGGCGGACGCGGCTACGACACCACGGGATACGGCACCTACACAACACCTGCCGCGCCCGCACGCCGCACCCCCTCGACCAGTTCCGCCGCAAGTGCGCCTTCCGGACGTGCCGTCGGCAGCTATACGGGTCTCATCGTCGACTGCCGCGGACTTGGTCTGCGTCCCGTCATGAGCCCGGTCATCAAGGCAGACAACGGACGTCCCATCTACGGGTACAAGAACCTTGACAGCGACAAAGTTGTGCAGAACGGAATGGCGGGTTATGTCCGCAGCGAATCCGACGCGACGCGTGCGGGACGCAATCCGCTTGTCGTCCGCGCTGTCGCCGTAGATGCGGGGGCAAATCCCATCCTCTCCGCCGACGATGCGCGCCGCGTTCTGATCGAGAACGGAGCAAGCGGCTTCCTCGACGCCACCAACGTCGTCTTCATCCGCTGACCCTTTCTGCCGATACACCTTCCTCTGCAAAATCCTCTGTAAAATGTGACCTTTGTCACGAAATCTACAGAGGGTTTTGTGTTATAATAAATAAGTATTATGAATTAAGGAGGGAACTTTTTATGAAACTGAGTGCAAGAAACCAGCTCAAGGGCAAGGTTGTATCAATCGAAAAGGGCGCCGTCAACGGCATCGTCGGCATTGAGCTCAAGGGCGGCGACGTCATCAGTGCGACCATCACTCTCAGCGCCATCGAGGAGCTCGGGCTCACAGTCGGCGGCGATGCATACGCTGTCATCAAGGCGACGTCCGTCATGGTCGGCGTCGATCACCACCACTGCAAATAAAACCGCCGTGCTATAACGACATACAAAATCCCCCTGCACCATACGGGCAGAGGGATTTTTTGTACAGGATTTTCGGAGTAACAACGCTAGGCGTCAAGATCCCATCTTTACCATAACCTGAGTGAAGCAGAAGTTTGGATGCAGCGCACGCGGAATGAGGAGAACGCGAGCGACGGCGCAGAAAAAAGCTGCTCCTAGCGAATCGTTCGACGACATGACACAGCGATGCGCCAAAATCCCGTGTCATCTCTTCCGCCTTGGGGGGCGGGGATGGTAAAGGCTCCAATTCCCCCGAATCGCTGCAAACCGAATCAGGAGTGCCAGCGTAAAGGCAAGCCACGAATTAACCTCTACGCCGAGCACAGGGCGCAGGAGGCAAAATACAAACGCGCCCGCAAGCGACGCCCCCGCATAGACCTCCGCATAGAGCACAACAGGCATCCGCGAGGCTAGTACATCGCGGATCATCCCGCCCCCGACCGCCGTGATCGCAGCGAGCAGGATCGGCAGAACAAAGCTGCCCTCCGGCACAAACCGAATCCCCGTCAACGTCCCCGTGACCGTGAACGCCGCAAGTCCGATCGTATCCGACACATTGAACACCGTGAGGAGACGCCGGCGCCGCAGCCGATGAAGCGCCGTCCATTGGTAGAGCAGACAGGTGATAACGGCAACACCGACCGACAGGAGGAAATTGGTCGTATCGCGCAGCGTCATCGGCGGCGTAATCCCCACGAGCAAGTCGCGAATCATCCCGCCTCCAATCGCCGTAGCGAGAGCAAGCACCGAGATGCCAAAGATATCCATCCGCCGCGAAATCCCGACCAGCGTCCCCGACACCGCAAACGCAATCGTCCCAATCATATCAAACAGTCGCCAAAGCGCCGCAGCATCCACAAAAGTACCTCCTGTTACTATGTAAGATTTGACATCAATCGTCTCTTATCGTATAATATGCCTAGAAAAGGTGTTCCGGCAGACGGTCAGCCCCAAATCTTTTATACGGAAAAGTAACCGCCTAAAGTTGTGAGCTAGGGGCGGTTACTTTTTTGTTAAGAGTACGACAAGGACGATAAAAAGCAACAGTGTTGCATTTGTCTCGTTCATAGCACCCATCCCCTCAAAATTAGGGGCAAGATTTGACCGCCTACCGCTGTGGCAGCACCTCACAAACCATTATATCAGCACAAAGACACGTTGCGTACGTGTCTTTTTATTTGCGTACATAGGAATTGCGGCAAACGCGAGGAAGGCGCAGCCAAAACCTACGTCGACGAAGCGTTTGCCAAAAATGACGCTGCTAGGCGCGAAAATCCCGTGTCACATCCCGCCGTAACCTGAGTGACGTGCAAGATTTGATGCAGGGCTAGGAATGAGGAGAATGCGAGCGACGGCGTAGTAAAAAGCTACTCCTAGCGAAGCATTCGATGATATGACAACGCCATGCGCAAATATCGCACGTCACATCTCAGTCTTGGGTGAACAGATACAGTACCGTCTCAATCGGCGTCAACGTCCCCGTCACCTGTGACCGCGACGATGCCGCGACGAGGTTCCCTTCCATATCGTAGACCGCGCGCTCAAGCGTCAATCGGTACGTCTCTCGTTGGTCACGTACTTTTGCCCCGGAGATGCGGTACGCATAGAGCATCGTCGCACCTGCCTCCTGCGCTGCCGCTAGGTGCTCCTCCAGCTCCGACAGCAGCCCCGTCTCAGAGAGGCCGCTCCCTTTCGCTGAGAAAACCGTTGCCGCATTACGCGCATAGAGCGCATCGCGCAGAAGCGCCTTCATATACGGCGCATCCGCCTCGAGCACGCCCTCCACATCCGCTGCGATCGGCGCAACATAGACCGTCTGTCCCGCCGTCCGATTCGGCTGTGCTGCGAGAAAGAGAAAGCTGTCCGTCCCCGCGCTGTCATAGAGCTGTCGAATCGCCGCATCCACATACACAATCATCGCATGGGGGAACGCCGCCACCGAGGGCGCGGGATGCCACGCGATCCTCTCACCAAACTGCCGAAACCCGAGCGGTGCCGCGAGCAAATCCTTCATCGGATCGCCCTGCATCACCACCCGATGCAGCGTAAACTTATCTGCATATGCGCGCACAAATGCCGCATTACCAACCGCAGGCGAGCCAAACGTCACCACCTCGAGCTGCGCGGGCGAAACGCCCATATCCGCGAGCCGCGCCGCTGCGAGGGTCGCCGCCGCCCCGCCGAGACTGTGCCCCGTAAGATAAATCTTTGCCGACGGATGTACCCGCAGCTCCGCCGCAATCACCTCCCCCGCCGTACGCCCGCCGTATTCATCGAGCGTGTCGGTAAAAAGTGCCGCCTGCGTATAGTCCAGGAAGCCGCGATGCACGAGCGGCGTCTCTTTGCGGTCAGAAATAGGTTCATTCGCCGTCTCCAGGAACTCCGTCGGCGTCTGCCCGCCGAACGCCGCACGCCCCAGGCGCAGATCCGTCCACACATCGCTCCCGCGCTCCGTCCCCGGGAACGAAAGAAGATGCGTCTCGCTGCCGTCCGGCGCCATCCGCACCATATGGAAGAACCGTCCCACCGTCCGGCGTCGTCCCGGCGTCTCATATCCCTCAATGCGCCAGCCCGCTGCGACGAGCCGTGCCCGCAGCATCTCGGAGAGCTCCCCGCTGTACGCCGCCTCCGATGCCGCGGCCGTCACAAAAAGGAGCGACGGCAGATCGGACGGCACAGCAAGCGCACGCTGCGGCATGCCAATGACAACGAAAAAGACAATGCATAATAGAACTCGTGCAAGCATGTTCCGCTCCTTCGCCGCTTTCATCACATCAATGATCTCCTCGTTATCGCCCCGTCAAATTCATACCGACTATATTTTCATATACTTTTTCCATTTTGTCAATTTCAATCGCAATCGTGCATCGTCTCCCCCTCCCCTAACCGCAAAGCAGTGATTTTCCCATGATCCGTTGGCAATCCCCGGATCTTTATGGTAAAATCGATGAATTAACGACGCTCCCCGGCAGGCGGCTCTCCATAGGGTCTACAAAAACGATCGATACACTTTGCATAACGTCAGATACCGGTATCGTACGCATCACGCAGAATATCATCTTGACAGTAAGGAGCTATTATGAACGTTCCATCCGGCTCACGCGAGGCGCGCATCCTGCGCACATCCTATATCGGCATTGCCGCAAACGTCCTCCTCGTCATCGTCAAAGCTGCCGTCGGCACACTTGCCGGCTCTCTTGCGCTCGTCACCGATGCGGTCAACAACCTGTCCGACGTCATTTCATCCATCATTACCATCGCGGGGACAAAGATGGCGGGCAAATTGCCGGATGCAGAACACCCCTTTGGCCACGGGCGCCTTGAGTACATCACCGCCCTCATCATCGGCGCGATCGTCCTTGCCGCCGGGATCGGCGCCGCCGCAGAGTCCGTCGAAGGCATCCTGAATCCTACGCCGGTCGAATATTCCGCGGGCTTTGTCCTCATCATTATCATCACGATCATTGCAAAAGTATTCCTTGCCAATTACACGATCAACGTAGGGCAGACAGTGCATTCGGGCGCACTCAAAGCCGCCGGCATCGACGCCAGAAGCGACGCCCTCATCTCCGTCGTGACGCTCCTCTCGGCAGCCGCTTATTTCCTATGGGAGCTCAATATCGACGCCTATGCGGGCGGTCTCATCTCCCTTGCCGTTATCAAAGCAGGGCTTGACATCCTCAAAGAAACCGGCTCCATACTCCTCGGAGAGCGTGTCGACAGCGAACTCACGAAAGAGATTTATGATAAGGTGCGCTCCTATCCCTTCGTGCTCGGCGCGCATGATTTACGGCTCAATAACTATGGTCCCGATTCCTACCTCGGCTCCATCCACGTGGAGCTCGACGGCAGCAAAACCTTGAGCGAAACCTATCCCCTGCTCTTCCAAATCGAGCGAGACCTCCTCAAAGAATTTAACTGCATCGTCACCGTAGGATTCTACGCCATCGATTTCACCTCGCCGAATACAAAAAAGGTACACGACATCTTAGCGCGTCATGCCGCCGCACAAGAAGCGATCGCCGGCTTCCACGGCATCTGCCTCTACGACAGCCACAAAGAACTCTTCTTCGACGTCACCTTCCACTTTGGCTATGACTACCGCCCTATCCTAAAGAGTATTCGCAGCGAAATCGCCGCCCTCTTCCCCGATTATACCGTCGTCGCGCGCCCGGACATCAATTATGCCGACGGAGAGTATTAAATTCTTTCTTCCGTTAAAACACAACAAAAAACCGCTGCGGTTTCCCGTAACGGTATCTTTTCAAAATGGTGCGGTTGATGGGACTTGAACCCATACGTCTTGTGAACACTACCCCCTCAAAGTAGCGCGTCTGCCAATTCCGCCACAACCGCGTGGTGCGGTCGAGAGGACTTGAACCTCCACGATGTTGCCATCACTAGCGCCTGAAGCTAGCGCGTCTGCCATTCCGCCACGACCGCGTGACTGTATTTAGTTAATGGTATTTACTGCCTAAAAAATGGTGCGGTCGGTGGGACTTGAACCCACACGTCTTGTGAACACTACCCCCTCAAAGTAGCGCGTCTGCCAATTCCGCCACGACCGCGTGACAATATAGGTGAAAATGGTGCCGAGGACCGGAATCGAACCGGTACGGTTGTTGCCAACCGGGGGATTTTAAGTCCCCTGCGTCTGCCTGTTCCGCCACCCCGGCGCAGTAGGCAATAATGGAGCGGGTGATGGGAATCGAACCCACGTGACCAGCTTGGAAGGCTGGGGCTCTACCATTGAGCTACACCCGCGTGGAGCTGGCGAGAGGACTTGAACCCCCAACCTGCTGATTACAAATCAGCTGCTCTACCGATTGAGCTACGCCAGCGGCAGATACATCGGAGCAAACTGCCGGAGATACTGTCCTTTGCGTCAAAAGATGACCAACATGGTCAAAAGTGGTGCCTCAGAGCGGAATCGAACCACTGACACGGGGATTTTCAGTCCCCTGCTCTACCAACTGAGCTACCGAGGCATAAAAAATGGCGACCCGAAGGGGACTTGAACCCCTGACCTCCGCCGTGACAGGGCGGCATTCTAACCAACTAAACTACCGGGCCGTGTGCTAAAAGCATCCTTTGGTGGGCGATGACAGGATCGAACTGCCGACATCTTGCTTGTAAGGCAAGCGCTCTCCCAGCTGAGCTAATCGCCCATAAAATGGTGACCCACCACGGAATCGAACCGTGAACCTACTGATTAAGAGTCAGTTGCTCTGCCAGTTGAGCTAGTGAGTCATGATAGAGACGCAAAACGGGATTTTTGCGCCTAGTGATGCATCAAAACTTCCGTTTCGCTAGTGTATCCTAAAAAAGTAAAAAGTGGTGGCTCACCCGGGACTCGAACCCGGGACCCTCTGATTAAAAGTCAGATGCTCTACCAACTGAGCTAGTGAACCTTTATCAGCCGCCACACATCCCATCCGGAGATGAGATAAATTGGCTGGGGTAGTTGGATTCGAACCAACGGATGCGGGAGTCAAAGTCCCGTGCCTTAACCGACTTGGCTATACCCCAACTACTGATCCTGTCCGTGAATCGGAGCGCACAGCGCGAACGATGAACGGGTAACAGGTCGTATGCGAAAACGTCCCAAGAACACGAGCGTGAGCGACGTGTGATTGGCAGACGTTGACCGCTTGTATCTATTACTGCAATTACAGCGAGAAATCAAAAATGGCTCCTCGGACGGGACTCGAACCTGTGACATTCTGATTAACAGTCAGACGCTCTACCAACTGAGCTACCGAGGAATATATTGCGGCAACTACCTACTCTCCCACGTCGTCTCCAACGAAGTACCCTCGGCCTGCGGACGCTTAACTGCTGTGTTCGGAATGGGAACAGGTGGAACCGTCCGGGCATCATCACCGCACTATTGAGTGTTGTTCACTCAAAACTAGACAGAAGAAACTCTTTTGCAAATTAGTTGCGAAATACCAACAAAAATAAATCAAGCCCTCGACCGATTAGTACTGGTCAGCTGCATGCGTTGCCGCACTTCTACGCCCAGCCTATCTACCTCGTCTTCTGCAAGGGGTCTTACTCTCTGATTGAGATGAGATACTTCATCTCGGGACGGGCTTCACGCTTAGATGCTTTCAGCGTTTATCCCTTCCGAACGCAGCTACCCGGCCGTGCCCTTGGCAGGACAACCGGTACACCGTTGGTTCGTCCACTCCGGTCCTCTCGTACTAGGAGCAGCCTCCCTCATGTATCTTGCGCCCGCGATGGATATGGACCGAACTGTCTCACGACGTTCTGAACCCAGCTCACGTACCACTTTAATGGGCGAACAGCCCAACCCTTGGGACCTGCTTCAGCCCCAGGATGTGATGAGCCGACATCGAGGTGCCAAACCTCCCCGTCGATATGGACTCTTGGGAGAGATTAGCCTGTTATCCCCAGGGTAGCTTTTATCCGTTGAGCGATGGCAATTCCACTCTCTTTCCACCGGATCACTAAGCCCTACTTTCGTACCTGCTCGACCCGTCAGTCTCGCAGTCAAGCTCCCTTCTGCCTTTATGCTCTGCGCGCGATTTCTGTCCGCGCTGAGGGAACCTTTGGACGCCTCCGTTGCTCTTTCGGAGGCGACCGCCCCAGTCAAACTGCCCGCCTGGTACTGTCCCGAATGCTGTTAACATTCCGGTTAGATCCTTAGCATATAAAGGCCGGTATCCCAACGGTGACTCCAATACCTCTAGCGAGATATTTTCCCAGTCTCCCGGCTATCCTGTACGTTATATGCCAAAGACCAATGCCAAGCTGCAGTAAAGCTCCATGGGGTCTTTCTGTCCAGTCGCGGGTAACCTGCATCTTCACAGGTATTTCAATTTCACCGGGTCCCTCGTTGAGACAGTGCCCAAATCGTTACGCCTTTCGTGCGGGTCGGAACTTACCCGACAAGGAATTTCGCTACCTTAGGACCGTTATAGTTACGGCCGCCGTTTACAGGGGCTTCAGTTCGCTGCTTCATCCCAAAGACTAACAACTCTCCTTAACCTTCCTGCACCGGGCAGGCGTCAGCACCTATACTTCAGCTTGCGCTTTCGCAGGCACCTGTGTTTGTGGTAAACAGTCGCTTGGGCCTCTTTTCTGCCGCCGGCTGTCGCTCCATCAGTAAATAACTTCACAACCTCCGGCCATCCTTTTCCCGAAGTTACGGATGCATTTTGCCGAGTTCCTTAACGAGGGTTTTCCCGCGCACCTTAGGATTCTCTCCCCGCCTACCTGTGTCGGTTTTGGTACGGGCGGATCAGTTCTCGTTAGAAGCTTTTCTTGGCAGTGTAGTGCGGCTGAATTCAGATTGACCGTAGTCTCTCCTATCTATCGGTTCTCGGCCTTATAGTACGGGGATTTGCCTCCGTACTAGCCTACCGCCTTCGACGCGCCCAACCAGTCGCGCGCTCAGCTTCCTTCCTGCGTCACTCCATCCTCAAACAAACTGACCCGGTACCGGAATTTTCACCGGTTGTCCATCGCCTATGCTTTACGCCTCGGCTTAGGTCCCGACTTACCCTGGGGCGACGAGCGTTGCCCAGGATCCCTTAGGCTTTCGGTGGACAGGATTCTCACCTGTCGTTTCGCTACTCATACCGGCATTCTCACTTCTTACTCGTCCAGCAGTCCTTCCGGTCTGCCTTCTTCCAAGTAAGAACGCTCCCCTACCCAAAGTATTACTACTTTGCCGCGGCTTCGGTTCTGTGCTTGAGCCCCGGATATTTTCGGCGCAGGGCCTCTCGACCAGTGAGCTATTACGCACTCTTTTAATGGTGGCTGCTTCTGAGCCAACATCCTGGTTGTTTTCGAAGTCCTACATCCTTTTCCACTTAGCACAGCATTTGGGACCTTAGCCGGCGGTCTGGGCTGTTTCCCTCTTGCGTACGGGTCTTATCACTCGCACGCTGACTCCTAAGCTGCCCATATAAGCCATT